>CAZRYT010000046.1:0-1513 GCA_964604415.1 uncultured Candidatus Saccharibacteria bacterium | reverse complement strand
TCTTATCCATACCGCAATATTATATCGTAGTTTGATTTGATTGCTAGCGGTCTCGGTGCTTGAGTGCTAATTGTGATTTATTGATATCCAAATAATAGGTGTTATCGACGTCAGCTTTCTGACCCGTACGACCAGTTTTCATGGCCGTCACCAAGCGTTCCAGTCTACCCTTGGTGATGTCTTTGACGTTAAAGTGTCTCAGCCAAGCCAGCAATACTTCCAGCGACAAATCATGTGGCAGTGTTATAAAAAAATGCCTGTCCAGCACGTCGACCGCCGGCTGAGTGTGCAGTAATAGTTCTATCTCCTGGTCAAAGCGCTGGTTAGTATCAGCTAGTTGCTCTAGCAAGATCACTAATTCTGCCCTTTGTCCTGGTGTCAGCTTGGTCAGTAGATTATGGCGCACATAATTGCGCCGGTATTTTGTGTCCTGGTTGGTTGGATCCTCACGCCAAGGAATCTTGTGATAGTGAGCATAGTCTAGCAATTGTTCTTTTGGGTAGCCTAAAAGAGGGCGCAAAATCCCATCGGTGCTTTTCAGTGACGTCAGTCCACGGCGACCGCTACCACGCATCATGTTCAAAATGGCAGTCTCTAATAAATCGTCTTGATGATGAGCAGTAATAATGGCTTGCGCGCCACTAGCTTTGGCAGTCTTTTTCAGGAACTTATAGCGGGCGTCTCGCGCAACAGATTCGCTAGCGTTTTTACCAAGTTTGCCGTTTTCATAGACAAAGCTTAGGCCATTTTGCTTGGCAAAATCTTGGACTAGTTTGCGATCTAGGTCAGAATCATCACGCATACCATGGTCGTAGTGGGCCACTACCAGCTTGACACCAGGCCGTTGCCGTAGCAGATCCAGCAGCACCATGCTGTCAACACCACCGGAAACTGCTGCCACATATAAACCAGGCTTAAGCGTAATGTTCATCGTCTAATAATATCAGTTAGATCTTTAGAATCTGGTTATAAGTTCAAGATTACCCAGGAGGCTCATCCATTCTTGAGCACCGGCATGGCCATACTTTACATTTTCCATTTCCTTGCTAGTACGATTCACCACTAGGGCTTTTCTCAGATCTATAAACCGTTTTTGGGAGCCGTAAACCATATTTATGAAGACGTTGCTAGTGGGATATTCGCGGTCTCGACAAGCCAGAAAGCCCAGTTTATAATCAAATTTTTGTCCCATGATTATCAGGTCATCGCTTTCAAGACGTTCTTGGCAAAATTCGGCTAAGAGGACAGAGAAATCGTCGGCTACCAATAAGAAGTCATTTAGGCTATCCGCCGCCTCGTGTTTAAGATCTAGCATGTAAGCCCCAGCCGCACCATGAGCTACATTTATAACTGCTTCAGGTTCAGCCCTTATGTTTCGCTCACGGAATATGTTAACGGAGCGTCTTAAGCCAACCGTATCAAAGATTTCGAAATAGGCAGTTTGATTCTTGTTAACTTCCTCAATTAATTCTTGATGTTTGAAGAGTTGTTTGGCTAGTAAATCGCGCTCATC
>CAZRYT010000045.1:0-1579 GCA_964604415.1 uncultured Candidatus Saccharibacteria bacterium | reverse complement strand
GCTTAGCCACCCATAGCAAAAGCTTCATCAGGTAATCAACTTCTTCCTTGGTGCGCTGCCAGTTCTCGGTAGAGAAAACATAGGCCGAAACATACTTAACTCCCTTCTTTATGGCGGCTTTACCTATGGTTTTGAGGTTTTCGTAGCCCTTACGATGCCCTTCAAGTTGTGGCAGCCCATTGGCTTTAGCCCAACGACGATTGCCGTCTAGTATTAGCCCCAAATGCTGAGGTATAGCTGTATCTTCAGTCATTGCATCCTTTATTCTATCAACTCGTACGACTTAAACGGTCATAATCTCGGCCTCTTTGGCCTTGGCCGCCGACTCAACTTCACCTTTGGCTTGGTTCATGCCCTCATCAATCTGTTTCTGTAGCCGTGACCATTCATCTTCACCAATATCACGATCTTTTTTGGCTTGATCTATTTCTTTGACGGCGTCATGACGAATATTACGCAGACTGACCATGCAGTCCTCTACTTTACCGCCCAGGATTTTGACGTATTCGCGGCGTCGCTCTTCATTGAGTGGTGGGATTGGCACACGGACCACCCGACCATCATCCATCGGGTTCATACCCAAACCCTCGTTGTTACGTATGGCTGTTGAAATAGCCTGTAGATTAGCTGGATCGAAAGGTGTTATTTGTAATAATTGAGCGTCGGCTACAGCGATAGTTGCGGTTTGATTGAGTGGCATTTGTGTACCGTAAGCCTCGACCATAACTCCGTCCAGCATGCCCCCATGAGCTCGGCCAGTCCGCAGTTTCTTTAGATCTTCCTGGAAATGCCCAATTGCTTGCGAAAATTTGGTTTTTGCTTGATCAACCAGTTGCTGTGGACTCATTGTGGTGGCTCTTGATTACCAGTTTCTGCATCAGGTAAAGGATTAACCCATTCTACAAATACGCCATCTGCAGCGAGAGAAAGTTCTATTACATCCTTAAATCTTTCTGTGTCGGCCCTTACTTCAGCCTGTCGCTCAGGTGTTAAGTCTTCGAACTTAGTGGCCAATGCCTTCCTAATGGCATCGTTTCTGGCTAGTTCTTCTGCACTGAACTCCCGTCTTGGAGGCTCATCGCCTTCGTGGGATATAAATGCATTGGGTCCGTCAACCATTCCTATCTCCTACTATAAACATCTTCATTGTAGAGCAAGAAAGAGCTTTAAGCTACTTCGCCCAAAGCTATGCGGCTGAAGCGGCGTATGACGATGTTTTCGCCCAATTTGGCAATGTGTTCTTTGACGTAGTCACCAACTGTTTGGTCAGGATTTTTGACAAACGGTTGTTCTAGCAAAATGCGCTCCGCGAAATGCTTGTGAACCATACCACCAGCGATATCATCGAGCATATTGTCCGGCTTACCTTCACCTTTGGCTTTGTCCTTAAACTCAGCCATTTTGGCGTCATGGATTTCCTTGGGCACATCTTCTTTAGAAACATATTCAGGGTTGCTAGCAGCAATATGCATGGCTAGATCTTTGACTAAGTTAGTAAAAATCTCGTTGCGGGCTACAAAATCGGTTTCACAGTTAACTTCTACTAATACACCGATGCGGCCATCGTGGTTATAATTGC
>CAZRYT010000044.1:0-1621 GCA_964604415.1 uncultured Candidatus Saccharibacteria bacterium | reverse complement strand
TCGCTGCTGCGCATCAGGCGGGCCGATAATTCTTTGGCCAAGATATCGTTTATCAGACTGGATTTACCTGATCCCGACACACCGCTAACCACCACTAACTTGCCCAATGGCAAAGTAACGTCAAGGTTTTTTAGATTGTTCTCGCGTGCACCTTTGATGACCAAATTTTTGCCATTACCCTCTCTAGTTTTCTTGGGCACAGCTATAGATTTTTCGTGGCGTAAATATTGGCCGGTGATACTATCTTTGACCTTGGCAACCGCCATGGGTGTACCGGCAGCGACGACTTTACCACCGTGTTTGCCAGCACCAGGTCCAATATCTATCAAATGATCAGCCGTGCGGATAGTTTCTTCGTCGTGCTCGACCACCAAAACAGTATTACCAATGTCACGTAAATGCTTAAGAGTGGTTATCAACCGATTATTGTCACGTTGATGAAGGCCAATGCTTGGCTCATCCAACACATACAAAACCCCCTGCAAGCCTGAACCAATCTGGGTAGCCAAGCGAATACGCTGAGCTTCACCACCAGACAAGGTAACTGCCGAGCGCGCCAGGCTGAGGTAATTCAGGCCAACGTCAACCATAAATACCAGCCTGGCTCGGATCTCTTTGATAACCTGGCGGGCAATTTGCTGCTCTTTTTCATTCAACTTGATGTGATCAAAAAGTTCCAGGGCGTCTGTTATGGAAAGCTCACAGACATCCATGATAGATTTATCAGCCACTGTTACAGCCAAAACTTCTGGTTTCAGGCGCCGGCCTTTGCACTCGTGGCAAGGGCGCTCGCGCATAAAGCGCTCTATATCGCGGCGCATAAAGTCACTCTCGGTTTCTTTATGTCGGCGTTCTAAATTTGGAATAACGCCTTCGTAAGTAGTATCGAAATAGCGCATGCCACCAAGCCCGACTTTATAAGTCTGAGTGCCAGTGCCAAACAATATTCGGTCAAGATCTTCCTTTTTGAGCTCTTTGGTCGGCACATGCAGACTAAAGCCAAACTTATCAGCTACAGCCTGGAGTTTTTTCATATACCAGGTATCGACGGCGACTCGGTTATAGGGTCGGATGGCGCCTTCGGCAATGGTTAATCGTCCGTTAGGGATTACTAGTTCTGGGTCGACTTCCATTCTAGAACCTAGGCCGGTACAAACTGGACAGGCGCCATGAGGATTATTAAAGCTAAAGGTGCGCGGTTCAAGCTCAGGGATATTAACTTCCGGGTGATCTATACAAGCAAACATGGTGGAGTAGTTATGCTCTTCTTTATTGTCGGCATTCAGGATTTTTAGTTTGCCGCCAGCCAGCTCCAGCGCCTGCTCTACTCCTTGGGCCAAACGGCCCCGTGAATCTTCATCGTTAACCAAACGATCGACCACAATTTCAATATTGTGCTTGTAGTTTTTATCCAGGGTTGGGAATTCATCTAATTCATAAATAACCCCGTCAACCCGAGCACGCGCAAAACCAGCTTGTCGGTATTGTTCAGGGATATGTTCATATGCGCCCTTTTTGTCTATGACAATTGGCGCCAGCAGCATAATGCGAGTCTTAACCGGCAAATGCGAGACTTGGTCAACAATTGATTGCGGTGTTTGGCGTTGGACCGGTTTGTCAC
>CAZRYT010000043.1:0-1621 GCA_964604415.1 uncultured Candidatus Saccharibacteria bacterium | reverse complement strand
TCGCTGCTGCGCATCAGGCGGGCCGATAATTCTTTGGCCAAGATATCGTTTATCAAACTAGATTTACCAGATCCTGACACACCACTAACAACCACTAATTTGCCTAGTGGCAGAGTAACATTAAGGTTTTTTAAATTGTTTTCGCGCGCACCTTTGATGACCAAATTTTTGCCATTACCCTCTCTGGTTTTCTTAGGTACAGCTATAGATTTTTCGTGGCGTAAATATTGCCCGGTGATACTGTCTTTGACCTTGGCAACCGCGGTGGGCGTACCGGCAGCGACGACTTTACCGCCGTGTTTGCCGGCACCGGGTCCAATATCTATCAAATGATCAGCCGTGCGGATGGTTTCTTCGTCGTGTTCGACAACCAAAACAGTATTACCAATGTCACGTAAATGTTTGAGAGTAGTTATCAACCGATTGTTATCGCGCTGATGGAGGCCAATGCTTGGTTCATCCAAAACATACAAAACGCCTTGCAAGCCTGAACCAATCTGGGTAGCCAAGCGGATACGCTGAGCTTCGCCACCAGACAAGGTAACTGCCGAGCGCGCCAGGCTGAGGTAATTCAGGCCAACGTCAACCATAAATACCAGCCTGGCTCGGATCTCTTTGATAACCTGGCGGGCAATTTGCTGCTCTTTTTCATTCAACTTGATGTGATCAAAAAGTTCCAGGGCGTCTGTTATGGAAAGCTCACAGACATCCATGATAGATTTATCAGCCACTGTTACAGCCAAAACTTCTGGTTTCAGGCGCCGGCCTTTGCACTCGTGGCAAGGGCGCTCGCGCATAAAGCGCTCTATATCGCGGCGCATAAAGTCACTCTCGGTTTCTTTATGTCGGCGTTCTAAATTTGGAATAACCCCCTCGTAAGTAGTATCGAAATAGCGCATGCCGCCTAAGCCGACTTTATAAGTTTGGGTGTCAGTGCCAAACAGTATGCGATCCAAATCTTCTTTCCTAAGCTCTTTGGTTGGCACCTGCAGACTAAAGCCAAACTTATCAGCTACGGCTTGGAGCTTTTTCATATACCAAGTATCGACGGCCACTCGGTTATATGGACGAATAGCACCTTCGGCAATGGTTAGTCGTCCGTTAGGGATTACAAGCTCGGGGTCGACTTCCATTCTAGAACCTAGGCCAGTACAAACTGGACAAGCGCCATGGGGGTTATTAAAGCTAAAGGTGCGTGGCTCAAGTTCTGGGATATTAACTTCTGGGTGGTCTATGCAGGCGAACATGGTGGAGTAGTTATGCTCTTCTTTATTGTCGGCATTCAGGATTTTTAGTTTTCCGCCCGCCAGCTCTAGAGCCTGCTCAACTCCTTGGGCCAAGCGGCCTCGTGAATCATCGTCGTTAACCAAACGATCAACCACAATTTCAATATTGTGCTTGTAGTTTTTGTCGAGGGTCGGAAACTCATCTAGCTCATAAATAACCCCGTCAACCCTGGCACGCGCAAAACCAGCTTGTCGGTATTGTTCAGGGATATGTTCGTATGCGCCCTTTTTGTCTATGACAATTGGCGCAAGCAGCATGATGCGAGTTTTTGCGGGCAAGTGCGAGACTTGGTCAACAATTGATTGCGGTGTTTGGCGTTGGACCGGTTTGTCAC
>CAZRYT010000042.1:0-1670 GCA_964604415.1 uncultured Candidatus Saccharibacteria bacterium | reverse complement strand
TCTTATCCATACCGCAATATTATATCGTAGTTTGATTTGATTGCTAGCGGTCTCGCACCCAGAGTGCCAATCACAGATTGGGGCTCTGGCCAATTTTGTAAACCAAGGAGCGGCTTGGCCGACTCGACTGTTTACAAAATTGAGAGAAAGAAACGACTAGAGGGTGGAAAAGAAGACAGTTATGGCTTCTTTGAAGGCCGACCGTCGTTTCTAGCGACGAGTGCTAATTGTGATTTATTGATATCCAAATAATAGGTGTTATCGACGTCAGCTTTCTGACCCGTACGACCAGTTTTCATGGCCGTCACCAAGCGTTCCAGTCTACCCTTGGTGATGTCTTTGACGTTAAAGTGTCTCAGCCAAGCCAGCAATACTTCCAGCGACAAATCATGTGGCAGTGTTATAAAAAAATGCCTGTCCAGCACGTCGACCGCCGGCTGAGTGTGCAGTAATAGTTCTATCTCCTGGTCAAAGCGCTGGTTAGTATCAGCTAGTTGCTCTAGCAAGATCACTAATTCTGCCCTTTGTCCTGGTGTCAGCTTGGTCAGTAGATTATGGCGCACATAATTGCGCCGGTATTTTGTGTCCTGGTTGGTTGGATCCTCGCGCCAAGGGATCTTGTGATAGTGGGCGTAGTCTAGTAATTGCTCTTTTGGATAACCCAAAAGAGGGCGCAAAATCCCATCAGTACTTTTCAGTGACGTCAGTCCGCGGCGACCGCTACCACGCATCAGGTTCAAAATGGCCGTCTCTAATAAATCGTCTTGGTGATGAGCAGTAATAATGGCTTGGGCACCGCTGGCCTTGGCAGCCTTTTTCAGGAATTTGTAGCGGGCGTCTCGCGCAACAGATTCGCTAGCGTTTTTACCAAGTTTGCCGTTTTCATAGACAAAGCTTAGGCCATTTTGCTTGGCAAAATCTTGGACTAGTTTGCGATCTAGGTCAGAATCATCACGCATACCATGGTCGTAGTGGGCCACTACCAGCTTGACACCAGGCCGTTGCCGTAGCAGATCCAGCAGCACCATGCTGTCAACACCACCGGAAACTGCTGCCACATATAAACCAGGCTTAAGCGTAATGTTCATCGTCTAATAATATCAGTTAGATCTTTAGAATCTGGTTATAAGTTCAAGATTACCCAGGAGGCTCATCCATTCTTGAGCACCGGCATGGCCATACTTTACATTTTCCATTTCCTTGCTAGTACGATTCACCACTAGGGCTTTTCTCAGATCTATAAACCGTTTTTGGGAGCCGTAAACCATATTTATGAAGACGTTGCTAGTGGGATATTCGCGGTCTCGACAAGCCAGAAAGCCCAGTTTATAATCAAATTTTTGTCCCATGATTATCAGGTCTTCGCTTTCAAGACGCTCTTGGCAAAATTCGGCTAAGAGGACAGAGAAATCGTCGGCCACCAATAAGAAGTCACTTAGACTATCCGCCGCTTCGTGTTTAAGATCTAGCATGTAAGCCCCAGCCGCGCCATGAGCTATATTTATAACGGCTTCAGGTTCAGCCCTTATGTTTCGCTCACGGAATATGTTAACAGAGCGCCTTAAGCCAACCGTATCAAAGATTTCGAAATAGGCGGTTTGATTCTTGTTAACTCCCTCAATTAATTCTTGATGTTTGAAGAGTTGTTTGGCTAGTAAATCGCGCTCATC
>CAZRYT010000041.1:0-1699 GCA_964604415.1 uncultured Candidatus Saccharibacteria bacterium | reverse complement strand
GCTTAGCCACCCATAGCAAAAGCTTCATCAGGTAATCAACTTCTTCCTTGGTGCGTTGCCAGTTTTCAGTTGAGAAAACATAAGCCGAAACGTACTTAACGCCTCTCTTTATTGCTGCCTTGCCAATGGTTTTGAGGTTTTCATAGCCTTTACGGTGACCTTCTAGCTGCGGCAAGCCATTGGCTTTAGCCCAACGGCGATTGCCGTCTAATATTAACCCCAAATGTTGAGGTATAGCTGTATTTTCAGTCATTGGCTACATTATATATAAGTTCTGAAACTAATGCTTGAGTGTAGTGCAAGGAAACGATCAAGCGCGGACTGAGACGTATAGCTAAATACGTCGAATGAGCACTTGGATCGTTGACGCCGCAATACACCAAGAGTGTCGGTGGGATTCTGGCTCAGCCAGAAACAGACCGGCGCGACATTTGTTTCAGACGGTCATGATCTCGGCTTCTTTAGCCTTGGCTGCCGACTCAACCTCAGTTTTTGCCTGGTTCATAGCATCATCAATCTGTTTATGTAGCCGTGACCATTCATCCTCACCAATATCATGGTCTTTTTTAGCCTGATCTATTTCTTTGACGGCGTCGTGACGAATATTTCGCAGACTGACCATGCAGTCCTCCACTTTACCGCCCAGGATTTTAACGTATTCGCGGCGTCGCTCTTCATTGAGTGGTGGGATTGGCACACGAACCACCCGACCATCATCCATCGGGTTCATACCCAAACCCTCGTTGTTACGTATGGCTGTTGAAATAGCCTGTAGATTAGCTGGATCGAAAGGTGTTATTTGTAATAATTGAGCGTCGGCTACAGCGATAGTTGCGGTTTGATTGAGTGGCATTTGTGTACCGTAAGCCTCGACCATAACTCCGTCCAGCATGCCCCCATGAGCTCGGCCAGTCCGCAGTTTCTTTAGATCTTCCTGGAAATGCCCAATTGCTTGCGAAAATTTGGTTTTTGCTTGATCAACCAGTTGCTGTGGACTCATTGTGGTGGCTCTTGATTACCAGTTTCTGCATCAGGTAAAGGATTAACCCATTCTACAAATACGCCATCTGCAGCGAGAGAAAGTTCTATTACATCCTTAAATCTTTCTGTGTCGGCCCTTACTTCAGCTTGTCGCTCAGGTGTTAAGTCTTCAAACTTTGTACTCAAAGCCTTCCTAATTGCATCGTTTCTAGCCAATTCTTCTGCACTAAATTCTCTTTCTATAGGTCCCTCAACCATTCCTGACTCCTTCTGTAAACATCTTCATTGTAGAGCAAGAAAGAGCTTTAAGCTACTTCGCCGAGAGCGATGCGGCTGAAACGGCGTACGACGATATTTTCGCCCAATTTGGCAATATTTTCTTTGACGTAGTCGCCGACTGTTTGGTCAGGATTTTTAACAAACGGTTGTTCTAGCAAAATGCGCTCCGCGAAATACTTGTGAACCATACCACCAGCGATATTATCTAGCATATTGTCCGGCTTACCTTCACCCTTGGCTTTGTCCTTAAACTCGGCCATTTTAGCATCGTGGACATCCTTGGGGACGTCTTCTTTTGACACAAATTCGGGGTTACTAGCTGCAATATGCATGGCTAGATCTTTGACAAGGTTGGTAAAGATCTCGTTGCGGGCTACAAAATCAGTTTCACAGTTAACTTCTACTAATACACCGATGCGGCCATCGTGGTTATAATTGC
>CAZRYT010000040.1:0-1878 GCA_964604415.1 uncultured Candidatus Saccharibacteria bacterium | reverse complement strand
AATCAAAAAGGATTAAAATGAAAATTATAAAGAGACTTTTGTCGCTTAGCACCGCCATTGTGCTGAGCCTATCTTCCTTGCTGGTCTTTGCGCCAGCCATCACCCACGCTGTAGCTAAAACGTGCACATGGACAGGTGGTGGTTCCGACGCCAACTTCAGTACGGCCGCAAACTGGAGTGGTTGCGCCAGTGCCGCTCCCCTGGCGGGCGACACATTAGCCTTTCCGGCTCTAGGTACCAAACAGGCACCTATCAACGACACTACCTTAGCGTATGCTGCAGTCAACTTTACTGGTGCATCCGGCACTTGCTCGACAGCACCGTTTGATTGGTATGACATCACTGGGACACAAATCCTAACAACAAGCATCATAGATAACTCGATGACAGGTAGTTGTCCGGGTATACTGCTAGATCTAAGTATCACGGCACCGAGTAATATCATTATTTCGGGCTCTGCCTCGGTAATTGTTGGTAATACTGATACTGCAAGCGTATTTGATATTAGTTCTAATACTCTGAGTGTAAGCAATACATCCGGCGTAACTATATATGATAAGCTTAGCGGATCTGGGGCGATTAATAGCAGTTCATCCTTGACGTTCGATGCTAATAGTTCAGGATATTCCGGGACAATTACACAAAATTCAAGCAATTTAACTTTCTTAAACTATGCTGGCTCTTCACTTGGGACTGGCTCAGCGGTGATTAATGATACCGCCGATCTAGCCGTGTATGTATGCGACGGCGGTACGTTTTCTAACAACTTAACTTTTAACGGTGCGAGCTCGTTTACGACCGGCGATTTTCCACAAGCAAAACTTACGGTTTCTGACCTGACTTGTCCTCGACCCACTGGTGGTGGTGCCGGCGGCGGCGGCGGTTGTAGCGGTACATGTCCGTCATACGATGAAGTTTATGCTGGGGGTAGTGCTCCAACCACAGGCTCAGTAACTTTGTCTGGTGCTATTGCGCAAGGTGCTGATACCACGGTGGTCAGCTTCGCAAAAACGGCCACAATCACAGGTGCTATAACTGGCGGGAAAGCTATCAGTTTGACAGCTGGCGGCGGCGGCACGTTTGTAATAAATAGTAGTTCTAATGGATCAACTACGCCAAATGGTACCTACAATCCACCACCGATCAGGAAAACACTTAGTGACAGCCTACCGACACACACAGTTGATGTAAATGGCAATTACGAACTCACAATCGACGGTGCTCGTGGTGCCACAACCATTGAAACCGGCGCAGTCTTAAAGGGTACTGGGACAGTTGGCGCGCTTACTATAATGACAGGTGGAAAAGTTGCACCAGGACACAGTCCAGGCTGTCTAAGCAGCGGCAACCTTGTACTAAACGGTATATTGGACGAAGAAATAGGTGGCACCGTCGCTTGCACGGGTTACGACCAACTTAAAGTGACAGGTACGGTAGATGTCACCAGCGGTACGCTTAATGTGAGTCTGTACAACGGATTTAAACCGGTGCTCGGACAAAAGTACACTATCATCGACAACGACGGAACGGCCGATGCAGTTACGGGAACTTTCACCAGTCTAGCCGAAGGCGCTACAGTTACTAGCGGCAAATATTCGTTCAAGATTAGTTACAAAGGCGGAGACGGCAACGACGTTGTCCTGTCTGTCATCGGCACTCCCGACACTGGATTTGAGCTAATCAGTTCTCATCCTCTAGCTACATTCCTGACAATGACCTTTCTAGCAGCAGGCATCGCTCTGGCTGGCCGACGTTACAGTAAACTACTCAACCGCTAACTATCCATCCATAAACAAAAATTAAAAACAAAATAGGTCTGGAATATGGGGCAAAGCCTAGGTATGAGTCTTGGTAACAATACGCTCCGGGGATACAACA
>CAZRYT010000039.1:0-1894 GCA_964604415.1 uncultured Candidatus Saccharibacteria bacterium | reverse complement strand
ATGGGGCAAAGCCTAGGTATGAGTCTTGGTAACAATACGCTCCGGGGATACAACACTCCCCGGCGCGTGTTTATCTATGACCGACCGCACGCTGTCAAGAAGCTCCAGCCAAAAATCCAACCCGAAGTCCCACAGACCAAACTTGAAACTCATCAGGAGTATTCCAACTGGAAGACTCCCAAATATCAAGCACCAAAGAGTTTACTTAGCGACATCAAACAATCACCCAAGCCAGCCGTACAAGCTCCAACTGAAATAGCCAATTATGTTCAGAAAAATATCGAGCCGCCAAAACCAGCCATCTTAACTGAGCCAATGACAAAAACTAGTGGGCTAAAAAGGCGGCTGGTGCCGATTGCCATGATCAGTATGGCCGTAGTCTTATTTGCCACGGGCGTGATTATTGCCTTAATTTCACTCAGAACTAATCAAAACGTTAAAGCCCAGGTTAAGGTACTGGCTAAAAACACCTCGGATAGTGAAGGTGGTGCTAATAGTGGACTGCCAGCCGAAGGCAACAAGCCAAATGTTGATAGTTACAAAGTGGCCGCCGCTCTGCCAAGGGTGATTACCATTGAAAAATTGGGCGTAAAAGCCCGAACTCTGAGCCTATCACTTGATAAAGACAACGCCCTCAAGGCGCCATCTAACATTTTTGACACCGGTTGGTATAACGGCAGTGCTAAACCTGGAGAAGCCGGAGCGATGGTTATTGATGGTCACGTTTCTGGCCCAACCCAAAAAGGCGTCTTCTATAACATCAAAAACCTCAAAGCTGGCGATCTAATCAAGATTGAACGTGGCGACGGCAAAACTTACAGTTACAAAGTAACTGGCACAACTGCTTATGACGCCGACAATGTTGACATGGCTAAGCTAATGACTAGCTCGGTGCCAGGCAAAGCCGGGCTCAATCTTATAACTTGCGGCGGTAAATTCAACTCCAAAACCAACAAGTTTGAACAGCGCGTGGTTGTGTTTGCAGTTTTGCAATAGACATTGTCAAAAATTCTGCTTCGTCGTATCATTAGCCTAGGATTAATGCCGTTTTGGGAATAAATCCAAATTTGATTAATTTAATTTAGTTTTTCAGATCATTTAACGCCTGGCTAAAGAAGTGATAGTGACTGCTGGCACCGATGGTCTGCATTTAGGAAGGAAAAAAACATGGGACCATTAACCATCGTATTGGCGCTGGCTGGTATTGGTGTTGGTTTTGGCGCCAGCACCGTAGTCACCAAGCAAAAAGTCGGCTCGGCCGAGGATAACGCCAAGAAAGAATTAGCTAAGGCTAAGAAAGAAGCCACTCGTTTAGTTGACGAGGCTAAGGAAGAGGCTCGCAAGGAAGAAACCGACCGCCGCAAAGAACTAAAAGATCTTGAGCAGCGTTTGGTTAACCGCGAGGAAACGCTGGATAAGAAACTCGATGATCTAGACAAACGCAGTGAAAACTTACGCAAGGGTGAGGATGAAGTTGAAGCCTTAAAGAATGAGATCCGAGACATCCGCACCAAGCAACAAGATAAGTTGGAAAAAGTCGCTAAGCTCACCAAGATCGAAGCCGCCGAGAAGCTTATGCAAATGACTGAGCGCGACATCCGCGGTGATCTTACCAACCTGATCGCCAAATTGCAGAACGAAGCCAAAGACGAAGCCGAGGAAAAAGCCGGTGCTATCATGGTTGGCGCTATGGAACGCATGGCCAGTGAAGTCACAGCCGAGCGCACCATCACCAGCATGAAACTGGAAGACGAGGAAATGAAAGGCCGTATCATCGGTAAAGAAGGCCGCAACATCCAAGCCCTGCAACGGGCCACCGGTGTCGACATTATGGTGGACGACACACCTGGCTACATTGTCTTTAGTAGCTTTGACCCGATCCGTCGCGAGGTTG
>CAZRYT010000038.1:0-1965 GCA_964604415.1 uncultured Candidatus Saccharibacteria bacterium | reverse complement strand
CCAGACCAGTCTCCAAACAACTAGATTACAATTTCTATCTGTAATTATACACCTGTTAGGCAATTTTTCCTAACATATGGCCAGGTTGCAAAGATATTAATTGTCGTTAGCCAAAGGTATTCTTAGTGTAAAGGTCGACCCTTGATTGATTATACTTTTAACGATGATTTTACTATGGTAGCGCTCAATAACTCTCTGGGCTATGGCAAGACCCAGGCCATAGCCCGTGTGGTCTTCTTTGGAACGCGAACTATCTGCTCGGTAGAAACGCTCAAAGATATGCGGTATGTCTGAAGCCTTGATGCCAATTCCTTCGTCACGTACATCCAGATAAGCGTATTTGCCACGCTCTTCGGCGTGCAAATAGACCGTACCTTTTTCATGACTGTACTTGATAGCGTTATCAAGCAGGATCGTCACAACTTGTGAAAAGGCTTGTTTGTTGCCCAGAATTTTCAGCTTAGGGATTTCATCATCAAGCTTGACACCTTTTTTTTGCGCCAATTGCACGACTTGATTGATGGATTCGGTAACCACATCCTGGAGCAATACTGGCGCCACGGCTGGCGATTTACCATCTTGCTTTAGTAGTCCTAGCAGCCCATCGGACAGCAGTTTGAGCTTGGCAGCTTCTTGAGCGTTGTAGCTAATTAGTTCTTTGGCTTCAGCCAGGTTAAGTTTGGACTTTCTCAAAGCTACTTCGTTCGTGGTTTGCAAGGCAGTGATAGGTGTCCTCAGTTCGTGTGAGGCATCGCTGACAAAGCGGTTCTGCGACTCTATGGAATCTTCAATTGGTTGCAATGTTTTTCTGGCCAACAGGTAGCTAACGACACCACCTACGCTAAGCGCCAGTAGATTAAGCCAAACCAACCTAACTAGTAATACCTGTCGACCTTCTTCAGTACGTTCACGGAAGAACTCCTCAACATTTTGCGTGATGTTACCAAAATCGTCGGGTAGGATGGAGCTTCTATAGTAGTAGGACGGTGGTGGCACTTGGCGGCGTAGCTGACGTACCGAGGCATTATAAAAAACTACGCTAAAGCCTAGGCTCATGAGCATGATTATCAGCAGATAGGTCATGGCCAGTCGGCTAGTCGTCGAGCGCAAAAACTTGGCTAACCTGGACAGATAGATACTAGTCATTTTGGGCTTTCAGCTTGTAGCCAAAGCCACGCACTGTTTGGATGAGGTTTGGCCCCTTAAAGGGTTTGTCTACTTTGGCGCGCAGATAATTTATGAAAACTTCGACGTTATTGGGCAAAATGTCGGCATCAAAGTCCCAAACATGGGAGATTATGTTGTTTTTGCTCAGCACCCTGTCTTGGTTACGCAGTAAATACTCGAGCAGGGCGTATTCTTTGCTAGACAGTTCCACTAGCTTGCCGGCGCGCTTGACCTCGTGCCTGCTAGGATCAAGTACCAAGTCACCTGCCTGAAGAGTTTGGCCGGCAGATTCTTTGGGTCGGCGTAGTAAGGCTCTAACTCTGGCTAGCAAAACCTCAAAAGAAAACGGTTTGGCTAGGTAATCATCGGCGCCATTATCCAACCCGTGGACAACATCTTGGGCCTGATCTTTGGCCGTCAACATCAGTATAGGGGTGTGGATTTTGTCATGGCGCAGCGTTCGGCAAACTTCAAAACCGTTCATTTCCGGCAGCATAACATCTAGGATTATTAGATCGTATTCAGCTGTGCGGGCAGAGTTGTAGCCATCTAGGCCGTCATAAGTTACGTCAACGGCATAGGATTCTTGCTCTAGGCCGTCTTTTATAGCCTGAGCTATCCGGTGTTCATCTTCTACAACCAAGATTCTCATAAGTTACAGTATAGATTAGAAGCTTAAAATAAGCTTAAGTCACACCGGGTGAGATTTAAAAAAACCACCATTCTGGGTGGTTCCAAACTTGCACTTGGTAGCGGGGGGAGGACTCGAACCTCCGACCTTGTGGTTATGAGCCACAC
>CAZRYT010000037.1:0-2095 GCA_964604415.1 uncultured Candidatus Saccharibacteria bacterium | reverse complement strand
TGGTTTGCAGTGAGGCTTCGCCTTGGCTGGCACTGACTTCCAATGAACGAGCCGAGTGGTCGCGCCGTTTCAGGTGACCACGACTGATCAGGTTATTAACATGCAGAGCGACCGTGGCGACCGAATTGTAATTGCAACCGGTCATGATTTCGCGGTAGCTGGGGCTATAGCCGTGTTCGGCAATGAAACTTTCTATAAAAGTTAGTAGTTCTTTTTGTTTTTTTGTGGGACGGATTTTGTCGGACTCCATGGCTATTTGACCCCGTGATAAGCACTATGACCGTGGGCGCGGTGAGCTACCACTCTAGGCAAAGTTATTTTTGCTTTGTGGCCAGCAAATTTCTCTGGGAAAACCCAAAACTTGTACCACAGATAGTTCCAGACGGTAAAGAAACCGCTGGAGACAAACTGGCCGATGTACGGTGTAATCCCGACCGATTTTAGGCTAGCGACAATCAAATAATCCATCATAAAATCTACCAAAGTAATAAAGATGTAGCGATTTGTAACTTTAGTTTTATGCTTGGCTAGATTTGGATTATTAAAGACCCAGTAACGCTGCAACAGATAGTTTATAGTCCAGCCAAAAACATTGGCGCTCAGCTTGGCCCACCACAGCGACCAATGCAAACCTTTGTCTAGGGCAAAGAACATGGCGTAGCCAGACCAAAAATAAGCCCCGCCGCTTATAAAATATTCGGTAATTCGCTTTATTTCAGAGGTTTTTCGAGCTCTTGGCATATTGCTTTCGCTTTTTGTCCAGTATAACAGGTTGAGCTAAGGCGATCCCGGCTAATCCCCACCAAAGTAATCCTAGTGTATCATCGGCCCAGGCATGTGAAACCAAGTTAATGAGACTCAGTCCAACTAAACTTGCCAGCAACACTAGGGCGAGCGTGTTTGTGCGCCGTTCCCAAAGCCTAAAGGCGATGATGGCGTTAATGGCCAGAAAAATAGCCAGACCCAACCAGCCGACTTCCTGACCAATCTGCAAGAAATAATTCTCGGCAATGCGAGCCGGATGGTTGTTGCGCGTACTTGCCGGACCGGCTGTGCCCGGACCACGTCCTAAGGGCTGGTGCAGAACTTCCCTGGCAGCATTTTTGAGAGCCTCGGCGCGGCCAGCGTTTGAACTCTCGGCTGAAGCCGAGGTGTTATCAGTATGGAAGAAGGTGTTTTGCAGCACTTGGTCATGACGGGCTGCCAACAGACCAGCGCCACCAACAACAACCCCCAAAACCAAAGCCGCCGCCAACCAGCGCCTAATATTAGGACTGCTGTTTTGGTACCACAAAACTAGACCAATACTTGGTATCAACGCTAGCCAGGCGCTCCGGGAATAGGTGAAACCTAGTGCCAAGATGCCAGCCAACAATATGCCGCTGATTATCATCTTGGTACGCTGGCGCCAGAGTTGACTGCTGGCAGCTGTCAGCACAACTAACAAGTAAGCGCCTAATGGGTTAGCGCCGCGCAAGGTTGACTGAATGCGACGATATTCAAGTTTCTGGTCAACCGTTTGATAAGCCGGAATGGTTTTGGGCCCATAACCAAAATGGCGCAAAAAGTCATAAGACAAAATAAAGCGCTGCATTAGACCAAAGATAATCACAATGATAGCCGGACCAAGCAGTAACTTCAACCAATTACGCCGTAAAAAATCATTAACTTTAGCCACTGGAATGACAACCATCATAAAGCCAATAAAACGCAGGTTACTAAGTAGTGAGTAAATAAGCGCCGAATTATTAACCTGGTGCTTATGCAGAGCCCAAAAACCAGTGCCGACAAAAAGCACAGCGTAGACTAGGCTCAGCCAAACTAACTTATCTGTCTTGAGCCAGCGCCTGAGGCTGGGCGTCGTCAGGCTGAGCCAGAGCGCCAATGGAAAAATAGCTACAATAGCCAGTTCTTTCCAGATGCGCCAGGCGTCCAGGTGACCAAAATTACTGCCTGCCCAAGTTGTTAATAGGGCGTGGAAAGGCAACAACACCAAAATCAAAGCTATTGCCCATGACAGGTATTTGGCTAGATTTAGGCCGCGCTCTTTTGAGTTCATATAAAGTGTTACAATTTAGTATAGCCTATGAAATCT
>CAZRYT010000036.1:0-2137 GCA_964604415.1 uncultured Candidatus Saccharibacteria bacterium | reverse complement strand
ACTGGGTTCAGGTTGTGATGTGTTAGTTTGTGGTTTTATTTCTTCTGGGTTCATTCAATAAAAGCCCTGTTTAAATTGCTTATGTCTATCTTGACAGCCCCGTTAAATCTAGTCAAGTTTTAGGATCAATTTTTGCTATACTAAATCTAAACTAATGCGGTGGGAGAAGTGAGGGTAAATGATTGACCTAAGCGGAGAATTAACTGCCGCTGAACGAGTTGTATTAGCGGTTGACACATCAGATCAATACCAAGCGAAGCGTCTAGCCTATCTGGCTCACGATGCAGGAGCGCTTATAATAAAACAAGGCTTAGAAATAATTACCGCAGAAGACATTGCCTTTTGTTCGCAAAATGCTGCCAATGCCGGTCTATCTTGGGTAGCTGACGCTAAACTCGATGATATTCCAACCACAGTTGCAAAAGCGGTAAAAAATATAGTAAGTGCTGACTTCCCACCTTCCGCGATTACGGTTCACGCACACAGTGGCATCGATGCAATGAAAGCAGCGCAGGACGTAGCAGGCGAAGCTGGTGTTTTACTATTTGCGGTTACAGAACTGACATCACAAAAACCCGAAAGACTCAAACAATCCTTGGAATTTGTCCTGAATGACTTAGGCATTGAGTATAAGGATCTCGACAAAGATGCCGTGCGACGTAGTTTTGTGTACATGCGCGCAGTCGAAGCGCACTACGCAGGAATAGGTGGTTTGGTAGCCTCAGCTATGGAATTGGACGATCCAATCATGAGCGACGGACGATTAAAATCAAAAATTACCCTAATACCCGGGACGCGTTCCAAGGGCAAGGATGCACATGACCAACAAAATGTAATTACACCTGAGGAAGCAATCGAAAAGGGCGCCACTTTACTGGTAATCGGCCGCCAGGTTACCGAAAGTGAACAGCCCGAGCAAGAAATGGCCAAAGTCACAGCGGAAATACAATCTGGATTAGATAAAAGGAGGGTAGCATAATGGCAGAATCTAAAGTAGACTTTAGCTTTCCTGATGAAATTGCCAGTGATGTTGCAACTGGCTTGCTGAGGCGTGGGCTTGTTGGATTTGGCGACTATACTCTGCGATCCGGTATGTGGTCACCGTTATATGTAGACCTTCGGCCTGCAGCATCTGCATTGGAAGAAAACCTAACAGCTCCAACGATGTCAAAAGGTGAACAATTGAAGTTTCGACGCAGCGCAGTACTGGGTTACGTCGGGATGCTCGAGCTATTAGACGACGAATTTCAGCACACCCAAGCAGTTCCCGAAGCAATGTGCGGTTTGGCACCAATGGTTGCGTACGAGGCAGACGTTTCCTATATACACAGAAGAATAAACCCAAAAGATCACGGTAAAAAAGAACTATTTCTGGGCGACTTCAACCCTGGTGACGAAACAGTGCTCGTGGATGACTTAATTTCAACTTCCGGAGCGAAGATTGATGAGAAAAAGCGCATAGAAGCCACCTCCTCACCTAAATGGACAGGGGAAGACTTGGCTTTTGAAGAAGAGATAATTGAACCAGGTTTGATAGTGAAACATGCGCTTATTCTGCTGGATCGTGAAACAGGTGGAATTGAAGCAGCTGCAGAACAAGGGCTACAGGTACATGCTGGCCTTACCATTACGAAAGTGCTTGAAATCGGACGTGCAGAGAATGTCATTAGTGATAGTGACTACCGAATCGCAAAAGCGTATCTAAGTGGTGAATTAACTCACCAAAAAGATAAGCATTTGTTTGCTTAGAGTGTTACTTAAAAGTCTATGGATTTAACGGACTATCAAAAACTTATCAGTAAACTTGTTGTGGAGCGAGGTTTCGATAAAGAAACAGTGCCGGAAGTCTTTATGTTGTTGGTGGAGGAAGTTGGCGAACTGGGCAAAGCTATCAGAAAACTCAGCGGCGTTACGACCGACAAAAATTCTAAAGTTCATGATGTTCAAGAAGAAGCCGCCGACGTTTTTTGGCTGCTAATTGATATCTGCAACCGCCTAGATATTGACCTAGCTAAAGCCTTTACCGCCAAAGAAGCCAAAAATATGAAACGGAAGTGGACATAAGTCATGCCAAAGCACAGTGCTGGAATTGTGGTTTACAGAAAAAAAGGCGACTCAGCCGAAGTTTTATTAGTTC
>CAZRYT010000035.1:0-2978 GCA_964604415.1 uncultured Candidatus Saccharibacteria bacterium | reverse complement strand
AGATTTCATAGGCTATACTAAATTGTAACACTTTATATGAACTCAAAAGAGCGCGACCTAAATCTAGCCAAATACCTGTCATGGGCAATAGCTTTGGTTTTGGCGCTGTTACCTTTCCACGCTTTGCTAACAACTTGGGGCGGCAGTAATTTTGGCCACCTGGACGCCTGGCGCATCTGGAAAGAATTGGCTATTGTAGCTATTTTTCCATTGGCACTCTGGCTCAGCCTGATAACACCCAGTCTGAGGCGTTGGTTAAAGACAGACAAATTGGTCTGGCTCTGTCTGGCTTATGCCGTGCTTTTTGTCGGCACTGGCTTTTGGGCTTTGCGTAAGCACCAGGTAAATAATTCAGCGCTCATTTATTCACTACTCAGCAACCTGCGTTTTATTGGTTTCATGATGGTTGTCATTCCGGTGGCAAAAGTTAATGATTTTTTACGGCGTAATTGGTTGAAGTTACTGCTAGGCCCGGCTATCATCGTGATTATCTTTGGTCTGATGCAGCGTTTTATTTTGTCTTATGATTTTTTGCGCCATTTTGGTTATGGCCCCAACACCATCCCGGCTTATCAGACAGTTGATCAAAAGCTAGAATATCGTCGTATTCAGTCAACCCTGCGCGGCGCTAACCCACTTGGTGCTTATTTATTATTTGTGCTGACAGCTGCTACCAGTCAACTCTGGCGCCAGCGTACCAAGACGATAATCAGCGGTATATTGTTGGCTGGCATCTTGGCACTAGGTTTCACCTATTCCCGGAGCGCCTGGCTAGCGTTGATACCAAGTATTGGTCTAGTTTTGTGGTACCAAAACAGCGGTTCTAATACCAGACGTTGGTTGGCGGCAGCTCTAGTTTTGGGGGTTGTTATTGGTGGCGCTGGTCTGTTGGCAGCCCGTCATGACCAGGTGCTGCAAAACACCTTTTTCCATACTGATAGCACTTCGGCTTCAGCCGAAAGTTCAAACGCTAGCCGAACCGAGGCTCTCAAAAATGCCGCCAGGGAAGTTCTGCATCAACCCTTAGGACGTGGTCCGGGTACAGCTGGGCCAGCTAGTACGCGCAATAACCATCCGGCCCGCATTGCCGAGAATTATTTCTTGCAGATTGGTCAGGAAGTCGGTTGGCTAGGTTTGGCTATCTTCCTAGCTATCAATGCCTTGATTGCCTACCGACTTTGGCAACGGCGCTCTAGTACGCTCGCCCTAGTGTTACTGGCAAGTTTAGTTGGACTGAGTCTCATTAACCTGGTTTCGCATGCCTGGGCTGATGATACACTCGGGCTTCTGTTCTTTGGCTTAGTCGGTATTGCCTTGGCCCCTGAGCTATAATCTGACCATGGATCTTATATTTGCTTGGGTAGCTTCAATCAGCTCAGGTATTGAGCCGCTTATTGTTAAAGCCTCCAGTCGTTCACTAGTCAAGAATCCATGGCTTTTTAATTTTCTATGGGTAGCATTTGGTATACCACTTGCCGTAGCATTCGCTTTATTTAAAGGTGGTGGTTGGCCAGTTAACTGGTGGCCGATTATATATATGGCTTTGTGTTCCGCGGCTTTTCTGGCCTTTTACACCTACTCTTTATACAAAATAGACGTTTCAACTATGGCGCCACTATTTAGTCTACGAACTGTAGCGGCAGTCTTACTTGGAGTCTGGCTATTACACGAGAAATTGACCGGCTTAGATGTTGCACTAGTGACCTTGATTATTTTGATGAGTCCTCTGGCGTCCTTTGATGAGCATCTAAAACTTCGGGCTTTCTGGCAAAAACACACATTACTAGCGGTCCTAGCAATGATAGTACTGGCGTTGGATGGATATTTTACCAATCGCTCAGCGCATATAAATGGTTATGCTAGCACTTTGCTTTGGCAAGATGTCTTAACGCTCGTACTCTTGCTACCGACACTTAAGTATGCTGGTCTTGGCGAGGAGCCTTTTACTAGGAAGAAGGTACTTCCGTTTATAATTTTAGGATTGTGCGGATTTGGCTATACCGCCTCAGTTGTCGCGGCTTATGGCCACAATCTTGCGTTGAGTTCGGTTATTGTTTCATTGCCTTTGTCGATGTTATTTGCTGTGGCATTATCCAAGAAATACGGTCATATTTTGGAGCGCCACCCTCCAAAAGTCTATGTTGTGCGCTTTTCGGCTGCGGCAGTTATGGTAGGCTCAGCTATCCTGTTAAGTATAAAATAGCAACCTGTTATACTAGACAAAAAGCGAAAGCAATATGCCAAAGGCTCGAAAAACCTCTGAAATAAAGCGAATTACCGAATATTTTATAAGCGGCGGGGCTTACTTTTGGTCTGGCTACGCCATGTTCTTTGCCCTAGACAAAGGTTTGCACTGGTCACTGTGGTGGGCAAAGCTGAGCGCTAATGTTTTTGGCTGGACGATAAACTACATGTTGCAGCGTTACTGGGTCTTTAACAATCCAAATCTGGCCAAGCATAAAACTAAAGTCACAAATCGCTACATCTTTATTACTTTGGTAGATTTTATGATGGATTATTTGATCGTCGCTGGCCTAAAATCAGTCGGGATTACACCGTACATCGGCCAGTTTGTCTCCAGCGGTTTCTTTACCATCTGGAACTATCTGTGGTACAAGTTTTGGGTTTTCCCAGAGAAATTTGCTGGCCACAAAGCAAAAATAACTTTGCCTAGAGTGGCAGCTCACCGCGCCCACGGTCATAGTGCTTACCACGGAGTTAAATAAGTATGGAGTCCGACAAAATCCGTCCCACAAAAAAACAAAAAGAACTGCTAACTTTTATAGAAAATTTTATTGCCGAACATGGCTACAGTCCTAGCTACCGCGAAATCATGACCGGCTGCAATTACAATTCTGTTGCCACAGTTGCGCTGCATGTTAATAACCTAATCAGTCGCGGTCATTTGAAACGCCGTGACCATTCGGCTCGTTCATTGGAAGTCAGTGCCAGCCAAGGCGAAGCCTCACTGCAAACCA
>CAZRYT010000034.1:0-4158 GCA_964604415.1 uncultured Candidatus Saccharibacteria bacterium | reverse complement strand
ACTGGGTTCAGGTTGTGATGTGTTAGTTTGTGGTTTTATTTCTTCTGGGTTCATTGAATAAAAGCCCTGTTTAAATTGCTTATGTCTATCTTGACAGCCCTGTTAAATCTAGTCAAGTTTTAAAGGGTTCACCCAAATGATCCTATACTCAAATTGCTCATGCTTGCATGTTGTCGTGTCACACGGCTAGAATGAAACTAGCTAAAAAAGGAGGGTTCCTATGGGTAGCAGCGGTATGGGCGGTTATGAACTACCGGCAAAAATGTCGGAAGAAGCAATATGTATGAGTTTACTCGAGGTTAAAGCACTAGACATTAGAGACGTCGATGGCGGAGAAGACCCGTTTCACTATAGCTCCGGTAACTTCGGGCCCGGCTACGTGGATGTTAAAGGCACGGTTGCTGCTCAGCGAGTCTTTAAGCCATTAGTCGAACAGGTGGCCATCAAAACTATTGAAGAAGGAGTAGAATTTGACCATGTGGCCGGTAATGTCACGGGTGGTGTGCCACCAGCTTATCAATTTAGAGAAGATTATCAGAGATTGACTGGTAGAAGAGATATTGAATATGTCTACATTCGTGGATCAAGAAAGCAAGGTGGCCAAGGCGAACTAGTAACTGGTTTGCAGCACATTCCAACAACCCGACCGGGTGGCATGCGATCGCGCTTTTTGGTCATGGAAGAATTGGTCAACTATGGCGAGACTACTACTAATTCGCTACTCTTATTGAGAAACTTGGGATTTATTGCTGTGAATGCGGCGACCATTTTGTATTACGACCATGATAAGGCTAGAACAAGACTCGCAGACAATAATGTCAACCTCACATATTTAACAACCTTAGGAAGCTTAATTGAAGCCGCGGAAGTCAATAAAGTCTTTCCACAGGAATTAATCGATGCTTACAACAGTTTTCGTTTGGATCCGGCGGGTTGGATGGCAGAGCGTGGCTTGGAAAACGTGCCACATAACAAGAGCTAAGTATGTCTGAAAAACTCTTATACGTAGCACTTGACCAATCCAGGCCTAAGAATTTGGAACTGGTTAATGAACTATGCGATGCCGATATTGAGGGTAATTTTGGCTTTAAGATTAACCAAGATGACGCTTTAATAGGTGGCCAAAAATATATATCGGAAGTCACAGATCACAGTAAACCGGTTTTTGTGGATCTTAAAATGAACAATGGTCCACGCACTATGGTTAACACCATTACTTGGCTAGGAAGCCTAGGAGTTGATCACACGAATGTCTGGGCTCACGCCGAACGAAATCTAGGTAAAACTATGGAAAAGGTTGCCAACCTAAGTGAACGACCAGCTGTGTTGGCCGTAACCTATTACACCAGGTGGGATGAAGCTTACGCTCAAAAACATCACAGAATGTCATTGAGTGAACTAATTCTTCACATGGCAGAAGTAGGAGTTGATAACGGAGCCGACGGAATTATTCTGCCCGGTAATCAACTGCACGCCGTTGCAGGGCTCAAGACCGTGAAACTAAACCCGGCTGTCAGACTTGAGGGTCAAATAACTAGCAGCCAACAAGAGCAGACCTCCACTCCTTATGACGCTATCTACGATGGGGCGGACATATTAGTTGTAGGTAGCCCAATCTATGAGGCTGATGATCATGTGGCGTCCATTGAAGCTTATTTAAACGAAATGAAACGGGCGGAAAGAGATTTAGCAACCTTTTAGTAGTATGGCTGTAGATATTGCAAATAAACTTCCGCAACTATTGGAAGTCATCAGCGAGGCTCATGAAGCGGTCATAAATGTCTATCTTTCAGAAGATTTTGACGTTAGAACTAAAGACGATGATAGTCCAGTCACTAAAGCTGATATAGCCGCTAATGACATCATACTAAGTGGTTTAGCCAGACTTTTTCCTGAGGTGCCCGTTGTCAGTGAAGAAGGTAATGAATTAGAGAATCGCGAGATAGTTAAAACGGATCAGTTTTGGCTAGTGGATCCCTTAGACGGCACCAGAGAATTTATTGCTCGATCGGGACACTTTACTATCTGTCTTGCTTTGATTGAAGAAAATCTGCCAAGTTTCGGGATTATCTCTGCACCGGCTTTCACAGACACGTACTACGGGGGACAGATTATGGGCAGCTACCAACAGATAACTGGTGTAAAGCGGGTTGAAACAGAACGAACCTTGTGGGTACAAACTCATGAACCCCCAATTGTAATCGGTAGTTTATCTGATCTAAATCCGGCTACAACTCAATACATTGCTAAAAACTATCCAGACTCTGAAGTGTTAAGGGTTGGATCACAACTTAAACTACCTTTTATTGCCGCGGGTAAGGCTGATGTCTACCCAAGAGTAAACAGCCCTTTACATATATGGGATCTGGCAGCCGGACACGCTATCTTGGTTGGCGCTGGCGGCAGTGTTAATAGATTTGATGGTGGCCCAGTTAATTACCAAGCCGAAAACCTGATGGCGGGTGATTTTATAGCTCAAAATCACAAGTAGTGTAAGCTAAAATCATGGAATTATCTGACTATCAGAAGCAGATTAAGCAGCTTATAGTCGAGCGGGGGTTTGATAAGGAGACTGTGCCAGAAGTCTTTATGTTGTTAGTTGAGGAGGTTGGGGAGCTTGGCAAAGCTATCAGAAAACTCAGTGGCGTTACCACCGACAAAAACTCTAAAGTTCACGATGTTCAGGAGGAGGCCGCCGATGTTTTTTGGTTGTTGATTGATATCTGCAACCGTCTAGACATTGATCTTGCTAAAGCCTTTGCCACCAAAGAAGCCAAAAATATGAAACGGAAGTGGACATAAGCCGTGCCAAAACACAGCGCTGGAATTGTGGTTTACAGAAAAAAAGGCGACTCAGCCGAAGTTTTATTAGTTCACCCCGGCGGTCCGTTTTGGGCTAAGAAAACTGGGCCAGGTGGTTGGTCCATCCCTAAAGGTGAGTTTGAAGAGGGTGAAGAACCATTTGAAGTTGCCAAGCGTGAGTTTCAGGAAGAGGTCGGCCAGCCAACTCCCGATGGTGAGTTTTTAGAACTCGGTGACATTACTCAAAAAGGTGGCAAAAAAGTTTCGGCTTGGGCGGTTGAAAAAGATCTGGGCCCGGTAACGCCGGCCAGCAATACATTTAGCCTAGAATGGCCACCAAGGAGTGGTAGGAAACAAGACTTTCCAGAGGTGGACAAAGCCGAATGGATGGATCTAGTCAAAGCCGTCCAATGGGTTCACCCAGGCCAGAATGATTTGATAAAGCGTTTAGCTGAAAAACTTGGAATTGAATTGTTGGCCGACCAACCCCCAGATCCAGACCTCACCAGCCAGCAGATATCTCTGTTATAAAGTGATACAATAGGTCGGTTATGAACTACTTCATCACTACCTCAATCCCCTACATTAATGGTGACCCGCATGTTGGTCATGCGTTGGAGTTTGTAATAGCTGATGTTTTGGCACGCTATGCCCGTCAACAAGGCAAGCCCGTCATCTTTAGTACTGGCACCGACGAACACGGTGGCAAGATTGCTGAAAAAGCTGAAGAACTAAGGATTGAACCAAAAGCTTTAGCTGACCAAAACAGCCAGAAATTCCGTGATTTAGCTAAAAGCCTTAATATTAGCAACGATCGTTTTATCCGCACCACCGACAAAGGTCACGAGCAAAGGTCACAAGTTATTTGGAAAACCCTGAAGCCGCATATCTACAAAGGCAAATACTCGGGTTGGTATTGCACGGGTTGTGAAGCGTTTGTAACTGAAGCCGTAGCCAAAGAAAACAAAGGCATTTGCCCGCACCACAATAAGCCTTACCAAAAAATCGAGGAAGAGAACTATTTTTTCAAGCTCAGCGCTTTTGCCCCCAAGATCAAACAGGCGATTGAAGACGGTAGTTTCAAGATAGTGCCAGTTAGTCGCAAGCACGAAATACTGGCCGTTTTTAACGATGGTCTAGAAGACATCAGCATTAGTCGCCCCAAAGAAAGCATTGCCTGGGGTATACCTGTGCCAGATGACCCAAGCCAAACCATGTACGTTTGGTTTGAGGCGCTGATGAACTATATAACTGTGCTTGGCTACCCTGAACACGAGGATTTCAAAAAGTTCTGGCCGGCGAATGTCCAGGTCATTGGCAAAGACATCTTGCGTTTCCATGCCGCTATTTGGCCCG
>CAZRYT010000033.1:0-4622 GCA_964604415.1 uncultured Candidatus Saccharibacteria bacterium | reverse complement strand
GATTACCTCCTTTCTAGGGAGTACATTCAAGCCGAGTAGCTCAATTGACTACTCGTGCTGAGGTTGATCCTTGATATATGTTGCTGAGACAAGACATATATCGCTAAGGAAATTGTTTCGAACACGACTGAGTTGAGATGCACTACACAGGTTTTTAGCGCGAGGATTTGAAGAAAGACTCGAGAAGCCAAAAAAAGAGCCCCATGCGAGAGGGCTCTTTTTGATATTAAATTGCCTAAACAGCGAATATGGTTAGCAGTAAACCAATATGCCAAATGGCTATATAGAGCAGTTGAAAAACAAGATAATTTTTTGTGACGGTCCTTACTCGCAATATAAGGGATGCCATAAGGCCAGCGTCCACTAATGCACTGGCGGCAAGATAAATGCGTAGAGGCTGGGAGATATTATCTGATGTGCTGAATCCTAAAAGTATTAGAGGATATATAGCCGCAGCCGTATAGGCAGCTGTACGGTGAATTTTAGAATCAGAACCTATGGTGTCTGGAACCCAGGTTGATATCATCTGTGCTCCTGTGCCAATTGTCAGCAAAACTAAAAAGATTGCTGATATCTGCAATGCAGGTATAAATTTGCTTACCATAAGAACGTAGAAAACTAGCAAAACTATGCTACAGGAAACTATAAATAATCGGTGTGAACTGTATTGTCTGGCAATGTGTTGGCTCATACTTTTGCCAATCTCAAGAGGGTATTTAACTAGGATATAAACCATGGTCGACCAAACCGCAGCAATCATCAAAGTCATCAGTAGCTTAGCGGACAAATCAACCGTATTCATTATGCGAAGTATACCAAAATTCTAGATAGGCTTAACTTTCCCAGTCTTCTGAGCGGTAGACAAATGGTTCTTCGACGTGGTGGGCTTCCTCTGCTAATTCATCCGGCGTAGCAAGACCTAGACTAATCGCAAACAACTCATTTTCTAGTAAATAACGTTCAGCTTGTCTTATGTGTTGACGAATCTGCTCATCAGTCAAGATTTCGAAAGGATCAGACATCAGCAGGGATCTCTAAAGCCATTGATCCGGAATTTTCAGGTGGTTTCCTAGGAACTATAGCTGGTACTTTTACGCCTCCTGACCCATCTTCATCATCACGCATGAGAGATTTTAGAGCCGCCTCAAGTATTTCTCTTCGTTCTTGAGATGATCTGAATTCGGGCATTTCACTCATCCGTTTTTCCGGTGAACCTTCAGCAAAACCCATATAAACTATCTCCTTAACGCTTCCTATTAAACACCTAAATGTTTAAAATTCAACTTTTGGTGAGAGTCGCGAGGTCTTCTTTGACCATGGTGACTATCTGGCTTGGTGTGTAATCTGATTTGATTAGGTATTTCCAAGCGCCCAGTTCTGTAGCACGACGCATTTGATCTGGGTCTGACAGGTTGCTAAGCACATATATCTTGGTTTCAGGATGTTTCTTGGCCTGGAAAGCTTCTAGAAATTCCAATCCACCCAAGTCGGGCATCAGCATATCAAGCAGCACTACGTCTGGGTTTACCTGGGTTGCTAGCTTTAAGCCATCCTTACCGCTATTGGCAGTGTAGGCCTTGAAGCCCTCGGCATTTAGTATAATCTGATAAGTCTCACGCAGGATGTCCTCGTCATCAGTCATTACTACCACCGGAACCGCTCGCTTATTTATATCCATACCGTACCTTTCAATTCCTGATTATTTTACCCATCTATTAGCGTAAGGGCAACTTGATGGTAAATGTCGTACCTTTGCCCGGTTCTGAACTTACGCTAATGGTGCCACCGTGCAATTCAACAATGTTTTTGACCAGAAACAGTCCAAGCCCAACGCTGCCACTTTTCCTTTTGCTGCTGTCCATATGGTTGTCTGCCTGTGAAAATTTTTGGAACAGTTTGTCGATATCACGCGGATCGATACCAACGCCTGTGTCGCTGAAGGTCATAACCATTTCATTATCATCAGATTGATAAACGCTAATACTGATTTTGTCGCCATCATTGGTAAACTTGCTGGCATTCGACAGCAGATTATCTACTACCATGCGCAGCTTGTCTGGATCAACCATAGACATAACGGCTTTCTTTGGCTTTTGGAATTCTAAGGTCTGATGACGTGAGCTGAGTAGCTCTTGCAGCTCGGCCACCACACCGTTTATTAGAGCGGCTATATCAGTTTCTTTCTTATCCAGTTTCATATGGCCAGACTCAATGATAGCTACGTTTAACAGATCATTTATAACCCGAATTTCACGCTCATTTGTTTCGTATATCTGGTTCAAGTGACCAAGCTGTTCTTTGCTTAGCTTGCCAGCGTAACCGTTTATTAGCAATGACAGGCGGGCTTTTACGCCCGATGCTGGAGTACGTAACTGGTGAGAGGCGAGGGACACAAACTCGCTCTTAACTTTGTCCAGCCTTTCCAAGCTATCAAGCATTTCATTGAAAGTACCAGCCAAGTTGCTCAGTTCATCTTTGGTGGTAATCATTACTCTTTGCGACAGATTACCGCGACTGATTTTTTCTGCCACTTCATCAATATCCAGGATTGGGTCAGAGACTTTGCGCGCTAAAGATAAAGCAATGGAAACAATTAGCACTACCACCACAAATGACAAAACGATAGTCTTATCAAACAAGCGATTGATAGGTGCCAGGGCCTCGGTCTTATCAATCTTTACCACTATGCCTTGACCACTGTTATCAACAAACCGTGAAACCGCTAGCGTAGCCGTACCGCGGTAGTCAACCATGCTATAGAAAGTTTGCTCTTTGTTATCCAAGGCTTGGTTGAGCGGAAATTCGCTTGAGCCAACATTACTAAGGGCAGCATCGGGCTTAAAACGTAGTGGAGTCAAAAATATTGGTTGACCGTCGGTTGTTTTCTGGACTACGACTGTTTCACCAGTTTGCCCCAGGCCAGTATAGTCGTGAGCCAAGTCAACGATCTGTTGATTAGTTGTTTCTAGTAAGGCTACCCCGACTAGCTTGCCATTTAGCAGCATTGGGCCACTAAGCTGACGGATGATGTTGTCTTGTTTGTCTTTTTTGAAGGCATCTACTGTCTTTTTGCCGTTCATAGCTGGCTGGAACAGCGGGTTAGTAGTTTGGTCAGTATTCAATAGTGATGAATCAGTTGAGGCAATCACGGTACCTGTTACATTGGTTATAGTTAGTTTGGAAAAAATCGGCACGGTCGTCTGGGTTTCACTCAAAGACGTTTGTAATAACTGCTGGTCGGCTTTGTCTTTGGTCTTGTTGAAGTGATCAATAGTATTCAACAACGGCGTACGGCTAGAGAAGGTGTTCAACCGCTCCTGGTTCTGGTCATGGATGGCGCTCAAGCGGTGTTCCTGGAGTGTGGCCACAGTCTCCAAGTGGTTCATCTCCTGGTTGATGTAAATATTGCGAGCACCTTGGTAGGACACAGCGCCAATGATCGATAATGGTAGCAGTGAAATCCCTAGCAAAAGCAAAACCAATTTCTCGATTAGTCTCATTTGACATCCTCGCCCGGCAAATGACGTAAGCCTTGGGCTGCCTGATAAATAAATCCATAGGCGGCAGCCTGCAAAATAATAAACAGATACAAGAGGACCAGTGCAAATACTGTACCAAGATCCTGCAAGCGTTGGTTGCCAAGAGCAGTTATGGCTTGGACTATTATGTAACTGCTAATGACCGCCAGTAGCCCATAGAAAAATTTAACAACTTTCGTCCGGTTTTCATGCGACAAAGAGTGGACATAGCGTTCCGTATTTAGCACAACTCTTAGGCCTAATGCCCATGTAACAGCTAAAGGCAGGATAACTAGCAGTACTATTAAAACGTCGGGGAGATAGTAGATTGGTAATTGCTTGGGGTCAAAGGATATCTGGCGCGTTGGACTATCAAGTGCAAGGATGCTGAATAGTAACGTGAAGATGACCGTCGGTATTATGACTGGCAGCCAGTGGTTTTTAATCTTGTTGGCATAATCGCTAAGTTTAAGTAGTTCTTTTGTCCCGAGGTACATGCTAACAAAAGCCAACAACGGCACTAGAACATGGAATAAATTACCGCCAATTGTCATATACATGGCAGGTCGGTGCTGGTTGATAAAGAGATTACGAGCAGAGCTAAAGAGCGTAGAACCAATTAGATCAAGTACCAACAGACCAATCCCCACAGCTATTAGATGAAAACCCTCGGCATAAGCCCAGCCGTGTTGGCGGCCACTACGGACTAATTGGTTAAAGCTGTACCAACTCATCACGCTTAATATCCAGGCTGCCAAATAAGGGATAATAATCGTGACAGCTAAGATAATAATTGCGGCGTGAGAGAATTGCTGCGGGTTGCTGTTAGTCCGAGGAGACTCAACGCTTATAAAAGTTGAGGCAGCCAAAGCACCAACTACTAATAGAACATACGGCCATTTTCGGATTTTTTTCACCTGAGATTCCTCAGCTAATAGTAAACATAAACATTATCGCAGATAGGCCATCTGAAGCCAAACCCTAACCATACTTATCATGAATACAGTTGTTTAACAGAGGAGTTTTAGGTACAATACGCTCGTTCTTAGGGGGCGTTAGCTCAGTTGGCTAGAGCACCTGCTTTGCAAGCAGGGGGTCCGGGGT
>CAZRYT010000032.1:0-4685 GCA_964604415.1 uncultured Candidatus Saccharibacteria bacterium | reverse complement strand
GCAACACAAATGTACCGATTATCAGTAGTGCCGCGCCAATTAGTGCGCCCTTACCGAATAATGCCAACATTTGTGATGGCGAGAAACCAGACTGAGCGCTGTTAGAGGTGACAAACAATAGAGCTATAGCCGCCAAAATATCCTGAACCAACAACAGACCAATGGCGACCTTACCATACAGCCTAGTTTGTTCTTTTTTATCATTTAGTAGTTTTAAGACAATAATAGTGCTAGAAAATGACCAAGCTACGCCTAGAAACAGGGCTTGGGTACGGCTAAAACCCAAAACTAAACTGCCACCATAACCCAATAGAAATGTTAGACCAACCTGGGTCAGGCCAACAATAGCTGCTACCCGGCCAACTTCACGGACAATCTTTAGATTTAGTCCCAGACCGATTATAAAAAGCAACAGCGCGATGCCGATGTTAGAAAAAACTTCAATGGTATCGGGCGTTTTGATCAGGTGCAAGACGCTTGGTCCGACAATGATACCCGTCAGAATATGGCCAATTATTAATGGCTGCCGGATTAGGCGCATAACCAGGGCCATGACTGAGGCAAATACGATTATCAAGCTCAACTCGGCAAAGACAGCTTCATGCATTTGTCCTGATTATAACAAGATAAGCACTACAACAATGAGTAAATGGCACCAATCCCAGAAGCAGTCATCAAAATAACTGCTGTCCAACCGATGATTTTGGCTAATGGCTTATTAGCCCATTTGCCCATAACTTTTTTGTTAGAGGCGATTAGAAGTATCAATGCCAATACAACTGGCGCTACCAAACCGTTGGCAACAGCCGCATAAATTAAAGCCTTAATAGGATCAATACCGATAAAATTTAGCCCCAGTCCAACCATCATAGAAATAATAATCACGCCGTAAAAAGCGTGGGCTTGCTTAAGTGGACGGTATAGTCCTTCCTTCCAGCGGAAGGCTTCACTAAGAGCATAGGAGCTGGAGCCGGCCAACACCGGAATGGCCAGCATACCAGTACCAATAATACCGATAGCAAACAAGAAGTAAGTGGCGTTACCGGCAAACGGTCGAAGCGCCTCAGCCGCTTGGTCGGCCGACACAATCTTGGTTATGCCATGGGCATTTAAAATAGCCGCCGCTGCGGCAATGATAAAGAACATCACTACGTTACTCAGCAACATACCAGCCCAAACGTCGACACGCATGCGCCAAACTTCACCACGGTCGGTACTTTGTCTGGCTTTGAGCAAGCGTTTGCCGTGGACAATTTCTTCTTCAACTTCTTGCGAAGTCTGCCAGAAAAACAGATACGGCGATATGGTTGTACCTAAAATGGCACAGAATAATAACAACTCTTCTTTATTGGTAAAACTCAGGTGCGGTAGTACCGCCTGATGCAGGACGTATGACCAGTTAATGTGAGCTAGCAGGGCTGAAAACACATAAGCAAACAGCACCATCGCCAACCACTTTAGATAGCGGGCATACTTGGCATAGTTAGAGAAAATCTGAATTCCTAGACTCAAAACAGCAAAAAATATAACGGCAATGCCAAAATCTATGCTAGGACGTAGTAGTTGCGTAGCTTTGGCCATAGCGCCTAGGTCAGCGCCGATGTTAAAAGCGTTGGCTATGAATAATAACCAGGCACAGAGCATCAACACTCGCCTAGAAAAATGCAGACGGATATTACCAGCCAAGCCACGGCCAGTCACAATGCCAATACGGGCGCACATTTCCTGAACCACCGACATCAGCGGAAAGGTGAGTATGGACATCCAGAGCAAGCGAAAGCCAAACTGGGCACCAGCTTGAGAATAAGTAGCTATGCCGGACGGATCGTCGTCAGAAGCACCAGTAGTTAGACCTGGACCTAAAGCTTTCCAGTATTCGTTGGTTTTTTTAAGTGCATTTTTGGTCCGGCGACCACCTTTGAATTGCTCTGCCGAATTAACCACGGCATCGAGGGCAATGGCTGGCGCTTCACTCAAGCGTTCAACTGCTGATTTTCTACGTTTCATCGTGCTTATGCTCATTATAAGCGTATTTTTGGCGCTAACCAAAAATGTAATTGACAAGTACAAAACGCTTGTGCAAAAATAGGTTGACTTCAGAGCAGCATTTAAAGTTGCCAAAGAAGACAAAAACGTTCTAAACAAAAAAAAGATGCTAGTGCTAGTGAGAGTGGTGTTAGTATCGGGAGGGTGTTAGGGCTATGCCCATAAAAATAAAAATAATAAATCGGAGTGTTAAAGTGGAAGTAAAAGTGCGCCGGCCATTATGGCAGCAATTCCTTAATTATTAGCCAAAGCGCTAGTCTGAAATATAGCTAACGGGTTTAGTCCGCTGGCTATTTTTAGTTTTTGCCGGCGATGGCGTTGTCTATCAGCTTGTTGAAATCATCTAGGCTGCGCGGATTATCAATCTTCTTGCCATTAAGCACGAAGGTAGGCGTCGAATTAGCGCCAAGCTTTTGACCCTCCTGAATGTCGGCATTAATCAAGTCGTTAACATTTGCACTAGCCATATCGGCCTTAAAAGTATCAACATTCAAGCCTAGCTGCCCAGCGTAACCAATAAAAGACGGAGTTGGATCATTAGAATCACCCCAGGTTTGTTGCTGTTCATACAAGATGTCATGCATTTCCCAGAACTTGCCCTGTTTGTCAGCCGCTTCAGCTGCCCTGGCGCCCAAGAAGGCATTCTTGTGGATCTGAACAAGCGGGAAGTTACGGAATTGGAAGTGAATGTCGGCCTTGTACTTATCAAAAACTTGCTTTAGCAAAGGATAGTAAGCGCCGCAAGCTGGACATTGGTAGTCACCATATTCTATTAGTGTGACATTCTTTGCGCCGTCACCCTCGATATGGTTGGTTGGCTGAACATTGCTAGTATTATTACCCGAAGAGTTATCTTTGTGTTTGGCTAAATAGAAAGCCCCACCAAAAACTACAATTATGGCTAATAGTATGGCCAGAAATCTTTTACTCACACTAACTCCTTTACGCCGGTTATAGTACCATATTTATATGTTGAATATCCTGGCTGTCGTCTTGGCGCTTCTGATGCTGTTGGCTATCAGTCTGCAGCGCACCTACGCAAGCTTGCCACTCAAGGAGCTAAAACACCGTGCCAGGCAGGGCGATGAGCTAGCTGATGGCTTGGTCAGAGCAGTAGGTTATGAACATAGCCTCAGAGCCGTGCTTTGGTTTCTAATTGCTATTACCAGTGCCGGTTTTTTCGTGGTTGTCTCCAGGTATACGCCAGTTTGGTTTGCTCTAACGGCGGCAGGAGTAATTGTGTGGCTGGGTTTTGTTTGGCTACCAGCCGCCAAGGTTTCTACCTACAGCCAAAAATTAGCGGCCTGGTTAGCGCCAGTATTTTCTAGACTCTTGCTATATTTGCACCCTATGATTGACGCTATTTCACGACTTATTCGTCATTACCGACCGTTGAATTTCCACACTGGGTTATATGACCGTCAGGACTTAATTGACCTAATTGATCAGCAAAAGGTTCAAGTGGACAATCGTATTGAAGCGACCGAACTAGATATTGCTCATCACGCCCTGACTTTTGGTGATATAACCATTGGCGAACGCATGGTGCCCAAGCGCCAGGTCAAACTGGTATCGGTTGATGACTCATTAGGGCCAATCATCATGGATGAACTGCACGCTAGTGGCCATTCACGCTTTCCGGTTTATGAAGGCAAAAAAACCGACATTGTCGGCACACTTTACTTGCATGATTTAGTCAGAGCTAAAAGTGGCGGCACTGTGCGCGAACTGATGAAGCGTAAGGTCTACTATCTACATGAGGATCAGTCACTCTACGATGGCTTGCAAGCCGTACTTAAGACTCATCACCATCTGTTTATTGTCATCAATGAGTTTGAGGATTTTGTGGGCGTGATTAGCAGTGAGGATATTTTGGAGGCCATTGTTGGCCGGCCAATCATAGACGAATTTGATCAGTATGATGATTTGCGGGCAGTTGCGGGCAGAGCCGCCGGTGTCCAACACCAAAAACACGAACCTAAGCCAGAGGAAGAAGAACCAGAAACTGAAACAACCGAAAAAGAGACATCAGAGCAAGAATCTACTACTGAAGAAGAAACAGAGGTGGTAGAATAAGCCGATGAGAATTTTAGCTCGGGATTTAAAAGACCATGTTGGCAAAAAGGCTACCATCCAAGGCTGGGTGCATAAAAAGCGTCTGCTGGGTGGTTTAACATTTATTAACGTTCGCGACCGTAGCGGACTAGTGCAAGTAGTCGTCCAGGATAAAAAAGAGGTAGAAAAGCTACGCGGTTTGCAAATTGGCACGGTCTTGAGTGTCACGGGTGATGTCGTCAAAGAAGAGCGCGCCCCAGGTGGAGCTGAGCTACACGATCCTAAACTAGAAGTGCTGGTTCCTGTCAGAGACGAACCCCCAATTGAAATAGATAAACCACTAAACCATAAACCAGAAAACTTAGACACACTGTTTGAATACCGATCGATTGGACTTCGTAACCTGCAAGAAACAGCAATTTTCAAAGTGCAGGCGGCGATTACTAGGGCATTACGGGACTATTTCTATGAAAATGACTTCACAGAAATTAGAACGCCTAAGTTGCTGGCAGCTGCAACCGAAGGCGGGGCAGAAGTTTTCAAAATTGATTATTTTGGCAAGGAAGCAACCTTGGCGCAAAGCC
>CAZRYT010000031.1:0-5109 GCA_964604415.1 uncultured Candidatus Saccharibacteria bacterium | reverse complement strand
CAATTGAATCAGTGCGCCGCGAAGTTTCAGGTGACCAACCAGACAAAACTATCCAACGTAGAGCTACTGTGCAGTTGGATGCAATTGATCTTTTATTGGCGGGTGCCAGCGGAGATTATACCGAATCTTGGATTGAGGATTCTTATAGACGTGGCCGATTTGTTGGCGGCTTTATCTACGTCAAGGCTTTGGCCGCCTTTGTGCACGAGGATGAAGTGCATTGGGCGGAGCAGATGCCGAACCAGATTGGCCCTGGCGCCATTATATCTAAGGCTGTTGAGATTGAAGAAGGCGCCCAAATAGGTGCTTACGTCGAACTTGAGCGTGGAGCCAAGGTTCTGGCCAATGCTGCTATAGGTGAGAACACAATATTAAGAAAGGGTGCTTTAGTTGAGGACGATGCAATTGTAGGTGCGCATTCTTATCTAGGTCAATTTACGCATGTCTATAGCGGAGTCAGTATAGGTTCTATGTCAGTTGTAGAACGCCAAGTAAAAATTGCCAATGGTGTTGGTATTGGTAGGCAAGGCCAAGTTGGCCTGGGGACTTACATTGATGCCAATGCTTGGCTGGATGACTCTGTGCGCGTTGGTAGGTATGGCTTTGTTGGCGCAAACGCAAATATTGGCGAAATGACCACGGCTGGTGACTACCTACATATTGGAGATGGTTCGTTTGTAGGCGCAGAGTCAAAGTTTGGAAGTTTCGTAAGGGTGGCGCGCAATCTTATGCTAATGTCGCCAACATATGCAGCCGATGGTGAATTCATCAGAGAATCTAACTTGACCCTGCCATTTCTAAAATAGAGTAATCTTGATTATCAAAAAACGACCTTGTTAGGGTCGTTTTTCGGAGGGAGTTTGGACAGTTTAAAGGCCTGGTCCATGGCCGTGGGGTGCAAAGATATGCAAATACTCCGTTGGAATATTGTTGTCCTTGGCCCACTGCTCTAGCTCTGCTTTTTTGGCATCCATGGCGGCTTTGCGTTCAGCCGGCGTCTTGTCTTTCATTGTGCCGATGTTAGCATCACGGTCGGCTTGTAGCTCTTTTAGCTTGGCCAAAATTTTCGTCTCTTGATCTGTAGTAAGCTTACCGTCCTTTACAGCCTGATCCAGTTTTGTCTGCACATTTGCCTGGCGTTGAGCCTCGTGGTCAGTCCGGTTTTGGTCAAACACGGCCCGTACGTCAGCTTTGTTCAGGTTAAACTTTTGGGCGATCTTATCGACTAGCGTACCAGAGGTGCTGGTATCAGTTGCAGCCGACACAACTGATGAACCAACCAGCCCAGCGGCGCCAATGGCGCTGATAGCACCTGCGATTATTAGTGATTTCTTAATATTCATGCTTGTTTCCTTTCTGCTTAATTGCAGTTACCCTACAATAAAACGGCCAGCTGAAAGAATCCTTAAAGCCAATGCAGTACCTGACTTATTTTCGGCCGGGTTATAATACTTAGGCTACCGAGACATAATTCGTCAGGAGGGTTACTATGAAATTACGACTCAAGTCCCAAAAACAAGAAGTCGAAGGTATCCGTAGTTTTATATTTGAGCCAGAAGAACCACTAGACTGGCGGCCCGGACAATACATGCATTATTTACTGCCGCACGAAGATGAAGACGACCGCGGGCATGAGCGTTGGTTTACTAATTCGGCAACTCCATTTGAGAATCACGTCATGATAAGCACCAGGATTGATCCACAGAGGTCCAGCAGTTTTAAGCGCGCACTCCAAGCCTTGCAGCCAGGTGATGAAATTGAAGGCGACGGACCAGAAGGTGACTTTACCGTAGAGGATACCACTAGGAACTATATCTTTGTGGCTGGCGGCATTGGCATCACCCCTTTCCGCTCAATACTAGCCGCAGCCGGACACAAAGACACACAGTTAAAGGTTAATTTGTTATATGCCAACCGTGACAATAATATTCCATTCAAAGAAGAGCTAGACATGCTCGCCGCCAACAACTCAAATCTGAAAATAGAATACATAGTGAACCCGGATAAGATTGACAAACAATTATTAAAACAGCGCATCGACGCAACTCAAAATCCAATTGTCTACGTTTCTGGACCAAAGCCTATGGTCTTGGACTTTGCCGATCAATTGTCTGAACTGGGATTATCAAAAGACAACATTAAGATTGATGACTTCCCAGGCTACGAAATCTATTAGACCTTTTTACTGCTAGTTACTTAGGGTTTTGCCAAGTGGAAGGCAGCTACACCGTCGCCAGATGGACTACTGTTCCGGCTGTCACTGCTGAAATAGTACAGTGGCATACCATTGTAGGCGTACTGCATTTTGCCGTCGCTTCTTGTTATGACAGTAATGTTTGTGGGCAATGTGACCGGAGCATTAACGGCTTCGTAGATTGGCCAGTTGGAAATACATGAACCAGTACAATTGCTTACGCCAGGCTTATCTGGGCCATAGGTGTAGAGTGGCATGCCTTTACTGTCTGCTAGGTATTGACCGTCCGAACCGCTCTTGGTTGTTACAATATCTCCACTAGCGGTTGTAGCCGGGGTTTGTGATGAAGTTGAAGATTGGCTAGTTGTTGAAGTAGTTGCAGGAGTTTTATTGTGGTTTTTGTCATAAACGTACCAACCGGCACCACCAACTAAAACGACTGCGATAATTGCTATTATTGCTGCTTTCATACTAGTTACTCTCCATTTATTTGTATTGTTATTATAAAGCTTTGGCGTAACCGTTACTAGCAACTATGAAAAACCAACCCGCAGAAGCTATACTCCATGAGTGGGCAAAAATAATTACGATTACCGCATTCCCATTGAACGGCTAAAGACTGCAAAGTCTGTTATTGCCGAACTAGAGAAGATTCAATCCTTTTTAGTTAATAGCGAACTTCAGCAGGTTGTCTTTTTTAACCGAGCTTATTTAATAGTCACCAAAAACATTCAGGAGGCAATTGCATCGGACGCTTTTAGTTCATCAGCTGCTATGGATGACTTAGTTGTCGCCTTTTCTATCCCTTACTTTGAAGCCTTAAACAACTTCTCGCGTCATGGTTTTCTACCTGGCGCTTGGCATAGGCTTAATAAAGGTTGGTTGCACACTTATCATCCTTCGTTTTTTTCACTTTTGTTAGGAGCCAACGCTCACATTAATCATGATCTACCGAACGTATTGCAATCTGTTATGGTCAAGCCCAAACACTTTGAGGAAGATTATTTTAGGGTTGGCAATCTGCTGCTGGAAAGTAGCCGGCCGATTTTACAGACCTATGACGAGCAAGCCAACTGGATGCAAAAAATCGGTCTGGTTTTTCGTCGACCGATTATGGCTATGATCCTCAAATGGCGCAAAAACGTCTGGCAAGATTTAATGAAGAGTGTTGCTAGTTAAGGTTGGAGTAGAATGATAGAGGAGGAAAAGCTATGATGTATGATTGGTCAAACAGGGGCATGGGCGGCTATGGCCTATTTGCTCTACTTATTTGGTTGGTAGCATTTACCGACTTGGTATTGCTGGGTATTTGGCTCTGGCAAAAAATCCAAAAGAATAAATAATTAGTGGTTCGATGGCTGGTTGCCCATCATCTTTAGCATGGCTCGACCACCGGTTTTAAAAAACCGGATTAATAGTATGCCTGCTAGGGCTAGAAAAACAATATTCAAAATCGTAGTGTAGTTCCAGGTTACCGAAGCTTCAATGACTTTAGCGGTGCGTTCCTTGGGGATCAGTTTTAGTAAGGCAAAAACACCTTCAATGACATATCCCGCTACAACCATAGCTAGATACATCAGCCCAGTTAGCCGTAAAGCCATATTCCAGCCGTAATATTTGCGGTAAATGTTGATGATAGGCAAGATGATAAGATCGGCAAAAATAAAGGCTATGACTCCTCCAAAACTAATCCCACCATTCCATAACACGGCCGCTAGTGGTACGTTGCCAATAGAACAAACAAAACTAACAACTGCCACCATGGGTCCAACAATTGGTCCCCAAAGTAGCGACAGCGTCGGATGAGAAGTTATAAAGAAAGCGCGCCAAAAAGATTCAGGGATTAATACTGCAGCGGCACCGGCAATTAATAGACCTAACACTATATCCTTCCAGACGGCTTGCCAATCCATTACAAAATAATGAGCCGTGGCAGTTTTGCCGTTATCTGAGCCAAGTTTGGAAATTATTGATGCTTCACCGCTTACGGCCATATCCATCTGGGCGTGAGCTTCCATCTTGCCTTGCACTCCACGCTCGGCAACTCTTCTGGCAGCTGCCACTACTTTAGGTTTGATAAACCAGCGGGTAAAGAGGGCAAAGACAATGATCATAATAGGCCCGCCAGCAAATTCTGCCAGTGTAAAACGCCAGCCGAGCAAAAGCGCCATGATAATTCCAAGCTCAATTACTAGATTTGTAGAAGCTATCTCGAAAGCAATTGCCGAAGTGAAATTAGCCCCTTTTCTGAACAGTGAGCGCGCTAAAGCCACGGCCGCATATGAGCAAGACGACGAAGCCGCCCCTAGGCCACTAGCGATCGCCAAGGATTTTGGCCCATCATCTGGTAAAAGCTTACTCATCTGTCTTTTGGTAACCACGGCCTGGACGGCAGCCGATAAGAAAAAGCCCAGGATCAGCGCCCACAAAATCTCCCAACCCATAGCAAAAGCAGTTTTGAGCACATCAGCTATCATGACTGAATTATACAGTTAAGAACGGAATTGGATTATACGATTAGTTGCTTCGATGTAAGAAGAAGTCTATCCAGGCTGAGAAGTTTTTTTGATAAGTCGGACGGTCGTCTTTGGTCGCTGCTGATTGAGCTAGGTTGTCTGGCAAAGCTGGTGCACGAGCCAAAGCAACATCCTTTGAAACGGTAATAAGTTTTTCGCCTGGTTGTCCTTTGCTAAACTGTTGGCGCGCCGTTAGTTCCAGGTAAGTCTGGCTGTTGTAATACTGGTTCTGTAGTTTCAGATTGTCATTGGTAAGCTGTTGGACATGGTTTTGCTGCTCTAAGGTAGCAATTTGCTGCTGGAGTACAAAGTTAGTCTGTATAACGTTGACGCCGCTCCAGCTAGTCAGCAGCACAATGACAACAAAACCCATAAAACCCAAAAACCGCACGTCTTGGA
>CAZRYT010000030.1:0-5371 GCA_964604415.1 uncultured Candidatus Saccharibacteria bacterium | reverse complement strand
CTGGCCCAGAGGGTTTACACCACCTGGTCAAAGAGATTGCCGATAACTCAGTCGACGAAGCCATCGCTGGTGAGGCTCAAAATGTCTGGATAACTATCCAAGCTGATGGCGGTGTCAGGGTTAAGGATGATGGCCGTGGTATCCCGGTAGACAAAATGGCCAAGACCGGTAAAAGTGCCCTAGAAACCGTATTAACGGTTCTGCATGCCGGTGGTAAATTCGGCGGCGGCGCTTATAAAGTCTCTGGTGGTTTACACGGTGTCGGTATAAGCGTGGTAAACGCCCTGTCAACGCGCCTAATGGCCGAGATTCACAAGGATGGCGGCATTTATACTCAAGAATATGAACGTGGTGTGCCTAAGGCTAGCGTCAAGAAAACCGGTACAACCACGGATACTGGCACGATCATTACTTTTTATCCTGATGAAACTATCTTTGAAACCGTTGAAATTGATTTTGACTGGATTGTTGATTATTTGCGCCACCAAGCTTATCTAACTAAAGGGCTTCACACCTACCTAAAAGACGAGCGCACTGGCAAACGTTATAGCTTTTATTTCGAAGGCGGTATCCAATCTTACGTTAAACACCTGAATCTTGGCAAAGAAGTGGTTGATGAGGACGTCTTTTACGTTGAAAAGGCCGTTCAGGACTCAATGGTAGAAATTGCTCTGCAATATGCCGATAATTTCACCGAAACCATCAAACCATTTGCCAATAACGTTTTTAACCCCGATGGCGGTACTCATTTAACTGGTTTTAGAACAGCGCTAACTCGTGTCATAAACGAATATGCCCGCAAAAATGGTCTTATTAAGGAAAAGGAAGAAAACCTTAGTGGTGAAGATACTCGCGAAGGTTTGACTGCCGTTATTTTGGTTAAATTACCAGACCCACAGTTTGAAGGCCAGACCAAAAATAAATTGGGTAACCCGGAGGTTCAGGGCTATGTCACCCAGGTTTTAAATGAATACCTTTCTTATTACTTAGAAGAACATCCAGCCGTTGCCAGAAAGATTGTTGGTAAGGCACTATTAGCTGCTCGCGCCCGCAAGGCTGCCCGAGCCGCCCGTGACAACATCATCCGCAAAGGTGCCTTGGAAGGTGCAGGACTACCGGGCAAGCTATCTGACTGTGCCACCAAAGATCGTGGCCAAGCCGAGCTGTTCATTGTCGAGGGAAACTCGGCTGGCGGCTCTGCCAAAGACGGCCGTAACAGCCATTTCCAGGCTATTTTGCCTTTGCGCGGTAAAGTCTTGAACGTTGAGCGCGCCCGTTTAGACAAGATGCTAGCCAACAACGAAATCACCAATCTCATCAAAGCCCTAGGCGTTGGTATTGATGAGTCATTTGATATGGAAGGTCTTAGATATGACCGCATTATCATCATGACTGACGCCGATGTTGATGGTTCACATATTCGTACTTTACTGATGACTTTATTCTTCCGTCATATGCGGCCAATCATTGAAGGTGGTCACTTGTACGCTGCTCAACCACCACTGTTTGCCGTTATGAGTGGCAAGAAACGCCAATACGCCTACACCGAAGAAGAGCGCGATACAATCATTGATGACACCATTGCCGAACGTAAAACCAAGGGCACCAAAGTTGATGCCAAGGACGACCGTATCAAGCAAGCTGGCGTCTCAATCCAGCGCTACAAGGGTCTTGGTGAAATGGATGCTGAGCAGCTTTGGGAGACCACTATGGATCCGGCCAATCGTGTGCTTGTGCAAGTCAAGATTGAAGACGCTGAAAAGGCCGACGCTATCTTCAATAAGCTCATGGGTACAGAGGTAGAGCTGCGCAAAAACTTCATCCAGACTCACGCCAAATTTGTTAAGGACTTGGATATCTAGCCATGGCAAAAGACAACCAATCATCATATAGCACCGCTGATATTGATCCACTCAACCACTCTAAAACTTTGGTAAACCGTTCGGTTGAAGAAGAGATGGAGACAAGCTATCTACAGTACTCGATGAGTGTCATCGTGGCGCGTGCTCTACCAGACGTACGCGATGGGCTAAAGCCAGTACATCGCCGCATCTTATACGTTATGGACAAGAGTGGCCTGAGATCTACTGGCAAACACACCAAGAGTGCTCAGATAGTCGGTGAAGTTATGGGTAAGTACCACCCGCATGGCGACACGGCTATTTATGATTCAATGGTGCGCTTAGCTCAGCCATTTTCTACCCGTTACATGTTGGTTGATGGCCAGGGTAACTTTGGTTCAATGGACGGTGACCCAGCTGCTGCCTATCGTTACACCGAAGCGCGCATGACTCGTGCTAGTGAGGCTTTGCTAGAAGATATTGATAAAGAAACTGTGCCATTTAGGGATAACTTTGACGGCTCTCAGCAAGAACCAGAAGTCCTGCCAGCCAAGCTGCCCAATCTGTTACTCAACGGCCAAATGGGTATTGCCGTTGGTATGGCCACCAATATTCCGCCACATAACCTCAGTGAGTTAGTTGACGCTACCATTGTCCAGATCGATAAGCCTGATGCTACGCTCGATGACTTGATGGTCCATATTAAGGGGCCAGATTTCCCAACCGGCGGCATAGTTTACGGTAAAGAATCTATCCGCACAGCCTTTGCGACTGGTAAGGGCGGAGTCGTTGTCCGCGGCGTCGCCGAGGTAGAGGAAGGCGCTAAAGGCAAACAGCGCATTATCATCACCGAAATCCCGTATGTCGTTAACAAAGCCGCACTGGTAGAAAAGATTGCAGCTCTGGTGCACGAAAAGAAAATCAGCGGTATTTCCGATATTAGAGACGAGAGTTCCCGTGGTTCCGTCCGGGTTGTTATTGAGCTCAAAAAAGACGCTTATCCCAAGAAACTGCTCAACCAACTCTACAAATTAACGCCTCTCCAGCAGACTTTCCACTACAACATGCTGGCCTTAATTGACGGCATACAACCACGTGTTTTGGGCATCCAAGACATTATCAGCGAGTACATCAAACACCGTCAGAACGTGGTTAGACGTCGCACCGAGTTTGAGCTTAGAAAGGCTAATGACCGTGCCCACATATTAGAGGGTCTTAAGATTGCGCTGGATCATATTGACGAAGTTATCAAAACTATTCGCGCTAGCCAAACAGCCGAAGAGGCTCAAGTAAACTTGGTTAAAAAGTTCAAATTATCTGACATCCAGGCTCAAGCCATCCTGGCCATGCAACTGCGCAAGCTCACAGGACTAGAACGCAAAGAAATTGAAGACGGACTAGCTGAACTCAAGAAATTAATCGCCCAACTAGAAGGCATTTTGGCTGACGAAAAGAAAGTTCTGAAGATCATCAAAGACGAACTGCTGGACATGAAAAAGCAGTTTGGTGATGAGCGCCGAACAAAAGTTGTACCCCAAGAATTAGGTAAATTAAGTGACGAAGACTTGGTTCCGGATGAACAAGTTGTAGTAACCCTAACATCAGCTAACTACATAAAGCGCAGTCCAATCGCTGAATACAAGCGCCAAGGGCGCGGTGGTAAGGGCAAGCGCGGTATGGCCACCCGCGAAGAAGACGTTATTGAGCATGTTGTTAACGCTAGCACCCATGATTTCCTCTTGTTCTTTACCAATAAAGGCCGAGTTTTCCGTCTCAAGACCTACGAAGTTCCAGCTGTTGGTTTGAATGCTAAAGGCGTGGCTTTAGTCAATCTATTACAGCTTCAGCCAGAAGAGACGGTTAGTTCAGTCATTAATATCAGCAAGCAAACGGCTACTGGCGGTAACTTATTGATGGCAACCGTACGTGGTGTAGTTAAAAAGACTCCATTTGAGCAATACCAGAACGTGCGTCAAAGCGGCTTGATAGCTATCAACCTGGATTCAGGAGATGAGCTTAAATGGATCCGCATGACCGACGGTAATAATGAAGTTGTTATATCAACCCAGCAAGGCCAAGCTATTCGCTTCCATGAAAAAGACGCCCGTCCAATGGGCCGTGTTAGTCGTGGTGTGCGTGGTATTCGTTTGCGCGCTGGCGACCAAGTCATTGGCATGGATATTGTAGAAAAAGACAGCAGTATATTTGTTATTAGTGAGGCTGGCTATGGCAAACGCACTAAAATTTCACAGTTTACGGCCCATGCCCGTGGTGGTGTTGGTATCCGTTCAGCCGTGGTCAACAAGAAAACTGGCAATTTAGTAGGTGTTAAGACCTTAAGCGGCGATGACACTCAAGAAGTAATCATTATTTCTCAGAACGGCCAGACCATACGACTGGGTCTCAAAAATACACCTGAACTTGGCCGTGCTACTCAAGGGGTACGTATCATGCGCCTCAATGAGGGTGACAAGGTTGTTTCATTGGCTCTTGTAGACAAAGCCGAAGATCTAGATGAAGATGAAGACCAAGAACAATTAGAACTGGCTGAAGTCGAAACCAAACCCGAAAAATAACAATCCCGCTCATGCTTGCAAAAGTTAATTGAGAGATGAGATGCTTTTGAAATGGCAAAATTGAATCGCGAGAAAGCTAATAAAGCTATACAGGCTTTTTATGGAGAATTTGACCGTTCTGAAGTAATAAGAAACAGATTTATTGACTCTATTGAAGCAGTGGCAAAAAGAGCACGACGGCTCGAAGGGAACACTTATTTTATGACCGGCTACCTGGCTATGAGAAGTGTCATGAGAAAAGATGACCTACGACTTAGTGAAACTTATATAGATGAAGATACAAGGCATCGTGGTTATGTAGAAAAACTTCCTGTAGAAATCCACGGCATAAGAGTAATAGAGTCCGTGTCTTATAATGAGGCGATAAAGATTTTAGTACACGGAACCGTTCAAGATGACAGCGAAGACTTTGTAGCTGCATATATGGGAAGTAATGGTGTTAGTCTCTCGGTAATGCCTGAAAAGACTTAAATAATACCACTCGAAAATAAGAATTAATATGCTCATACTTGCAAACCTATTCCTAAGCTTCTAAGTTAAGAAACAATGGAAGTACCAGAATTTCGAACTCGACAGGATGTGAGTAAAGCATTATTTGCGCGTGGCTCTCAGTTGGATGTCTGGAGCAAGCTGCTAGAATACACGATCGATCCTCCCGAACCGTTCTACCTAAAAAGAGTTGTACAAGAAACAGGCTTGCCCGCATCAAATGTAGGCGTTGAGTTTCGAGTATTGAGAGAAGTTGGTTGGATAATGCCCGTAGAAGTTCCTCACGAACCTTCGGATAGAGAAAAGTATTACACCAGAATTAATCCGGAAATGTGGAGTGTTATCGGACGTTTAATCAATGAGATCGACCAGAGAATAGACACTAGTACATGGCCAAACACTGACTAAGCGCTCATGCTTGCACTAAGAATTTAGGCAGGCGATAATGCCAACCTATGACCAGGT
>CAZRYT010000029.1:0-6011 GCA_964604415.1 uncultured Candidatus Saccharibacteria bacterium | reverse complement strand
AACCAAGAGCGCCGTCGGTTTTGGCGCCATGGCCTTGGCCGGTTTGGGCACAGTTTTAGTCGGCTTGTTTACGGAGAACTCAATCGCCATCTTGCATGAGCTTGGTGCCGCCTTGCCCTTTTTGGTTGGTAATGTTGCCTTATTAGTGCTTGGGTTATCTTTGGATATTCCGCGTTATCTTAGGAATTACAGTGTGCTGTCTGGACTGGTGGCTTTGATTGCTTTTGGTTTGTTTGGCGCCCATTTCTATTTAGGACTTGGCGAGGGCGGCATAGAGCGCATAGTTGCCTACCCGCAAACCTTTTGGCTGATAATCTTCGGCGTCTACATGACCCACAACCATTTCAGGAATTTGCCCAACAAAACTTAGTTGCCAGACAACAGAAAGCTCTGGGCACGCTTATTCAGGTCATCTAAATCGTCGTAGCTGTGAGTGTCGCCGGCTGTTTCGACTATCTCGATATTGGGGTGTGCTTGTGTATCAAAGTACGCTTTCAACTCTTGATATGAACCGACCGGGTCGTGGCTATTTTGAATAATCAAGGCTGGTATTTTTGAATTAATCAAATCTTTGGCGTACTCAGGATAGTTTGGTTGGATGTAGCCCAATGGAGCTCCAGTGAATAAGCACTTCTTTGGCTTCAGCCAGCCTTGAGTTATAGCTTTGGCCGTCAGAACAGTGCCTATTGACTTAGCAAAAACGGCATAATCATCTAGATTTTCTACCTCTGAGCGCAAGCTAGATAGTTCGTGTTCCAGGTCAATGTTGGTTTGGTCGCTCGCCCAATGTTTGTACTCGTGAACAAATGTGCTATCGAATAGTGGCCTCATCACCTGCACGACCTGGTAAATCCAGTCTTTATTGCGGATACTTTCCCCACTCAGCAGTAGTAAATTCATATAAATATGATATCAGAATCAGTTTGCGGAAATTTATCAGTTTTTATGCCAACCTATCTTATTGTCGAACAAAAAAAACTTATTGAATTTTTTTGAAAAAATATAGGCTATTATTAATGCAAAGGATATCCTATGCAAAAACGATTTGACCCTAGCGATGAAACAACAAAAACACTATTTAGTGGGGAAATCTTTAAAATTCCCAGGTACCAAAGATCATACTCATGGAGAGAAGTTCAATTGGAAGATTTTACTAATGACTTTTTGGAAACAAAAGAAGACTCATCTATATTTTTAGGAACCATCGTCCTTGATAAGTCTGCAGCTGGGAGCGTAATGGTAATCGACGGCCAGCAAAGACTTCTTACTTTAACAATAACTTTCGCCGTAATCAGAGATATTCTAAAAGAAGACATTCGAACTGATGAAGCGAAAGATTTAGCGAGAGATATCCAGAACGCATTCATAGACAGCGGAATATATTTCGGTAATGAAAAACCACCATATAGAATTCAACCATCAAAAGATCTAGAAAGCATTTTTGAAAGATATATTCAAGTTGGAGGAGCCCCAAACAGGAGTAAAGTCACACCAGACAAGAGATATGAGAGCCATAAACTAGTTATGTACGCCTATGAATATATTAAAAAATACATCAAAAAAATTAAGCTGCCGTCTAATCTAAAAGAAGAAAGCCAAGTAACATTGCTTGCCAAGCTTGTTGAGTATTTAAGCAGCATAGAATTTATCAAAATAGATGTGTATGATGGTGATTTAGCATATCAGATATTTGAAAGTCACAATGCCAAGGGTGCAGATCTCCTAGTTTCTGATTTAGTTAAAAATCATCTCTATGAGCAACTCAAGATGCCTGATGAGGAAAAAGAGAAATTAATGCAGTCGTGGGATGAAACCGTCATGCAGTTAAAAACTTACACAGGCGTAAAGATTGATAAATTCCTTCATTATTATATGCAGTCCCATGAAGGCAGATTTTACAAGTCAGATCTTTTTAAAAAAATAAAAGCGCGCGTCAAAGAGATTCAACCTACTAAATTTTTATCAGAAATAAAAAAAGACGCTGCTATTTTTTCGAAAATAATTGTTGGCGATATCCAAAGTGACGACACACTGTTTAGTATAAATTCAAGCTTTGCAAGAGAAGTCAATGAATCGCTTGAAGGTTTGAGCACTTTTCATGTTGATCAATGTTATATCTTCCTTCTGTCGTTATTTAGAAATTCAGAAAAAGTTTCTCCAAAATTCTTAATGAAGATAACAAATCTTGTTGAGAATTTCACATTTAGATTCTCTAAAATTTCACAAGGGCAAGCAAATGTTTTAGAGAAAATATATTCAGAGTATGCTACAAAAATGAATGCAGAAACTCAAGATGCACCAGAAATATTTGGTGGAAAGATTCACAATGCATTATCGAAAGATCTCGACAAATTGGATCTTGGCTTGGATGTATTTAGCGCTAAGTTCGTTGAGCTAGACTATACCAAACCAAGTAACAAAAAACTTATACAATATATTTTCAAAAAAATGGAAAGTTACAAGAGTAAGGGTGCTACCACTCTGTCTTTGAGGGCTAATATTGATCATGTATTTCCACAAAATCCACCGACCGGGAATAAAACTCCGATCCTTGTAAATAAAATCGGTAATCTTGTCCCTATTGATAGTTTATCTAATTCCCGAATTGGTAATAAACTCCCTGAGGATAAAATCGGGCTGTATGAATCTATGCCTAACATTATACTTGTGCAAGATCTGGTTGAAATACTGAAAAAATCTCCTTTTAATTCTGAAGCTATTCGTGAGAGGTCTGAAATGCTTGCTGCATTCGCATATAAAGAAGCTTGGCGCAACGACAACTAGGTGCCTCATGAGGAAAACTAGCCAAGAGCAAATGGAGAGGACGATGGGCCGCTACTTTGAGCTGTGGCAGACCCAAGACCCCGAACATCTGGATGAAGTCTTCACACCTGATGCTATTTATCACGTCAAACCGTTTGGCGTAGAAGTCCATAGTGGCCTTGAGGCCATCAAGCGCTATTGGCAACACAAAGTAGTTGAACTACAAATTGATCCAAAGCCGGAAGTCCTGACGGTCGCCTATGGCGATGATGTTGCCTTTGCCGAATGGGAACACACTTTTACAACCCATGAGGGCCCAACTAAAGTACTCCGCGGCATATTGCTACTGGAATTTGAAGGACCACTAGTAAAAGAACTGCGCGAGCATTACGCCTCTAAGCAGCAATAGGCAGTATCTTGGTTTCAAAACTTACCCGCGTACCCTGCGATAGGTTTGTAACCCTAAGCTTCCGCTTGATATGTTGACTATCATTTCTGAATGTATTGTGAGAAATATGTCGATAGGCAGCTATTTCCTTGCCCTCGTAACCTAGAGATATCAGGTTGATTTCAACCAACTGCAAAGGAGTCAAGCGGATAGTAGAGAGGTTGGGTAATGGCTCTTCAAACAATCCCTGTTGGCAGGCTACACGTATAACGTGCGGCATGTTGTGGCAACCCAGCTCATGGATAATGTGCCGCCGTCGACTATAAATGCCGCCTTCGCCAATTTGACTAAATCTAGCGACTTCTGCAGCCGTCAACCCCCGGGAGGCAAGCTCTATATCCTGGATTAACTCAGCGTCAAAAACCTCAACCAAAGGCTTAATAGCCAAGATCCCGAGCTCACGTGCCGCTATATCCTCCCTAGATATCGCTAAGCTTTCAACCTGCACCATAGTAAGTCAATTTTACTACCGTTGCTGCCCGTAAACCAGAGGCCTGACTATCTAAGCGCCGCCTGGGCAGCGTCTAGCTGTGGGTCCTTGCCGGCTTTGGTGTCATCGTCACTCAGTTTTACTTCTGTATCGGGCTTGATGCCTTCTTTGTCGATGTTAATGCCTTTGGGCGTGTACCAACGGGCAATGGTGACCTTAAGCACACTGCCATCAGAGAAACTCTCAAGCTGTTGAACACTGCCCTTGCCAAAGCTTTTGGCACCGAATAACTTGGCTGCGCCATTATCATGCAAAGCCCCGGCTGTAATTTCACTGGCGCTGGCGCTGCCCTCGTTCATAAGCACAATTGTCGGCACACCAGCCAACAAAGCCTGGCCGATGCTGCGGTAAGTTTGGATGGTTTCACCGCCACGCCTTTCATCCAAAACTGTTTTGCCGTTTGGCAACCACAGGCTGCTGACCTTGATAGCAGCGTCCAGCAAACCGCCTGGATCGTTGCGAACGTCTAAAATAACACCTTTAACCTTGGCATCTGCAAACTGTTTGGCGGCTTTGGTAGCTAGATCAACCGTATCATCGCCAAAGCGACTAATCTGCATATAGCCGATGTTACCAGCCATGATTTTGCTAGTAACACTAGGGATAACGATGGTATCGCGCACAATGTCAAAGTCGATGGCTTGGCTATCGCGCACAATCTTGAGCTTTACGTGTGTGCCCTTGGCGCCGCGGATCTGGTCCTTAGCTGACTCAACCGTGATATCAAAGGCGCTTTTGCCGTTTATTTCGGCTACGATGTCTTTGGGCTTGAGGCCAGCTTTCTCAGCTGGTGTGTCCTTCAGTGCTGTCACTATAATAATGTTTTTATTGACATCCTTGCCTAACTCGGCACCAATACCGTCGAATGTGCCATTTAGGTCCTCGTCAAACTGTTTGGCGTCTTTGGCATTCAAATAAACCGTGTAAGGGTCGCCAGCCGCGCCAACTAAACCGGTTTTAAGACCGTCAAGTAGCTTGGTTTGGTCCAATTGACCATCGTAAGAACGCCTGAGCGCGTCATAAACCTGCTCGACAGATGAATAATTGAGGTTGGCCGGCAGTCCGGTGGCCACTGACTTGCCATGAAAGCCAGTCAGACTGAGGTGGCCACTACCAATACCCCAACCACTGACAAAAATCAGTACAGCCGCAGCTACAACGCCAGCTTTTTTGAGCACACTCCTAATGTTTATCGTCATTCCCATCTATTATCGCATAGAAGTTTCTAATAACTGCGGTTTTGATAGGTCAAACGGCCGTCTAGATAGGTGTTGTATTCGGAGGTGTGGAAGGTGCTGCCAGAAACGCTCTCTACATACATAGCGTGGCCCCAATAACCAGAGGTACTAATAGCGATATCGCCGGCTTCTGGGCTTCTAGAGACAGTGATGCCACGGGCGTAAGCGGCGCCCACCCAGTCGCGGGCATTACCCCAGAACATCGGTGCTGAGCGTCCCGAAGCTTCAACAGCCCAGGCGGCATAGGACACACATTGGCGCGTACAGTAACCCCAACGATCGGGTCCATCATTATCTACACAACCGGGTCCTGAGCTCATGCCAAAGCCAGAATTCTTATAAGGGTAATCATCCGGGTTAAACGACGTAACATTGCCGCCAAAACGGATGAAGTAATAGCCGCCGTCAGGGTTGAAGTTGGCGCGGCGTTGAGCGGCGATTAAGCCGTTTATCTTGGATTGGTTGTCCCTAGTTTGGGCGTTATAAGCCGCCTGTTGGTTTTCGTTATAGGCTAGTAAATTGTTTTGCTCATTACGGCTGCCGGTCAAGTTAGCTTGGGCGGCATTTTGTTGAGCCAACAGAGCGTCAACCTGTAATTTCTGGTCTTTTAGCTGGGCTTTCAGAGCCGTGACTTTGTCTAGAGTGTCTTTGACTTTGTTCTGCACGGCCGTGCGGTATTCTTGCTTGTCTAGAAAATCACTGAGGTCACGGCTAGAAGCTAGCATTTCCAGGGTACTGATCTGGCCTTCTAAGTACATAGTGCGGATATCTTCACTTAGATAACCCTTTTGTTTGGCTAGTTCAACTTCGGCGGCGGTAATGGCCGCTTGTAAACGGGCTTGTTCGGCAACATTGGCGTCAATTTGGGCTTGCAAGGCGTTTATGGCCGCCTGTAATCTGTTGATAGCGTCTTGATAGCTGGAAGCCTGGCTCTCTAGCTGAGCCACAGCGTTGTTATTGGCGGCGTTTTGAGCCTGAAGTGCCCTGATCTGGGCATCAATAGAGTCAGCCCTAACATAAGGAGTCAATACAAAACCAGCCGCTAGAACCACGACAATAATAAATGCCAAGT
>CAZRYT010000028.1:0-6044 GCA_964604415.1 uncultured Candidatus Saccharibacteria bacterium | reverse complement strand
GTTATGGCAAGGACATGGAAGGCATTTTGCGCTTGCACCAGTTTAATAAGCTAGAGATGGAAAGCTTTACGACCAAAGAAACTTCTCTAGACGAGCATAAATTCATGATTGCCATCCAAGAATACTTGATGCAACAACTTGGTCTGCCATATCAGGTGCTAATGAAGTGTACAGCCGATATTGGTAAACCCAATGCCCGCGGGGTCGACATAGAAGCCTGGCTACCGGCCCAAAACAAATACCGCGAAACCCACACAGCCGATTACATGACCGACTATCAAGCCAGAGGGCTAAAAACCAGAGTTAGGCGCCAAGATGGGGAAATTGAACTAGTTCATACCAATGACGCCACGGCTTTTTCTGAGCGCCCACTAGTTGCCATCCTTGAAAATTATCAAAACAAAGACGGCACAGTTAACGTGCCAACGGTTCTGAGACCATACCTAGGAGGTAAAAAGATAATATGATCAAAAAACTTGAGATTCGTGGTGTGCATATGCACGTCGACCCAAAACTGTTTGCTTATACCACCAAAAAAATTGGCCGCTTGGATAGGTTTGTCTCCCGCCATGTCCGCGAAAGCTTACACGTCGAAGTGTTTCTAAAAGAAGAAAAACTAAAAACCCGTAAAAACAATGTTTGCGAGGTTATTATCCATCTGCCATCAATTACTATTAATACCAAAGAATCCACCGTCAACATGTTTGCGGCTATTGATATAGTTGAGGCCAAGCTCAAAAACCAGCTCAAAAAGTACAAAGAAACTCACGGCAGTCCACACTTGCACCGCCGACTAATGTCGAAACTGCGTCGTATCAAACACCAGGCCTAATTGATAGGATCAGATGGGGTTTCAATGGGCGAGGTGTGAACGCCTGTACCATCAAAGTTAATTGGGTCTGATTTAGGTCGCAGCCTTTTAGCGAACAAGATAAATGGCACGGCAATTAAGTAAACTAACCCACTTATTACATAGGATGTGGCGTAGCCCCAAACATCAGCAGCTTTACCTAAGCCGGGTTGAATGATAGCCCCACCGGAAGAAGCCAGTAGATTATCCGATGACAAAACCGTAGCGCGTTGTTCAGAAGGAATCAGGCCATTTAGGTAAGCTTGTCTGACTGGACCACTGGCAGCAAACAATACACCCCATAGAACCAAGATAACCAGCACAAACCAGAAGTGTGGTACCAAACCAATCAATGTCAGTGCCGCTGCACTCATGATAATGCTGAAAAGTAAGACAGAGGTTCTATGCTTGAACATTTTTTTGACAATCGGTACGCTCAAACCTCCCAAAATCTGAGCGCCAGCCACAATTGCCGCAGCTAGACCGGCTATAGCATATGATCCACTGTGTCCATAAAGCTTTAGCAGATAAGGCTGCATTGCATAGAACGCGTAGAAACTAACCCCGGCCGTAAACGGTGCGGCTAGCATCACCCAACGTACTGGCGGGTTACGTAGACCATGATCAAAAGAAGCCTTTAGTATGTGTTTCATTTCTTTGGCTACGGTTACACGTTTGCGTGGTTTGAAGCCAACATCCTTCATCAGTACAAATGTCACTACAAATGTGATGGCTAATATAACTGAACGGATTATATAGGGAACACCGAGGTTGGTAGCTTGGGCAATAACCCCACCAGCCACCGTTCCAGTTAGCATGGCAATACCAGCCGCTATTTGGCCGCGGGCAAAAGCTGTGTCTAGAGCTTTTTCGTACTTGGTGTGGTGCAAAGCGTCCACCAGCCAGGCTTCAGTTGCCCCAGAAAAGAAAGTAAAGCCTAATCCCAGCAGCATTGAAGCCAGCGCCCACAACCAAAATGGGCCGTGAATATGCCAAAGATACAGATAGAATAAGGTGGAGGCAAACAAAGTAGCTGAGCCGAGCAGATACGATTCGCGTCGTCCAATTGTATCGGCTACTACACCCGTTGGTATCTCAAACAAAACCTGACCAACTGTGAAAAAGGCATTGGCCGCGAAGGCGGCGGTAATACTAAGCCCAGCATTGAGCAGGAACAGAGTATTTATTCCCCAGATGAATGACGAAGCAAAAGTAGACAATAACGTCAACGTCACATAGGTACGCAAGATCTGCTTGGATGTTATCTCCATTTGATGACAGTCTACTCTGAAAGCTATGGGTAAAACAACACTGCAAATAAATATTGGCTGTTGGTAAAATTACGTCGCTTTAGCTACCTCTGATAATGTACAATAGTTGAGACCAATGGCCTAAATCTGGGAGAGTATTGAATTGAAGAAAATTTTTAAGCGAGTTTTAGGTGACCCACAAGCCAAAACTTTGAAGCGCATGAAGCGGCGGGTTAAGGACGTCAATTCACTGGAAGCCAAGTACCACAAACTATCCGACAAACAGCTAAAAGAACAGAGCAAAGTTCTAAAAGATCGCCTCAAAAAAGAAAGCCTGGACAAGATCTTGCCAGATGCTTTTGCGGTGGTGCGCGAGGTAGCCCAACGCACGCTCAAACAACGGCACTTCGATGTTCAGTTAATCGGTGGCATGGTACTGCATGAAGGTAAAGTCGCCGAGATGAAAACCGGCGAGGGTAAGACGCTGGTAGCTACTTTGCCGGTTTATCTAAATGCTTTAACTGGCAAGGGTGTTCATATTGTCACGGTTAACGATTACTTGGCGCAGCTGCACGCCGGCTGGATGGGTCAAGTTTATGACTTTTTGGGTCTCTCGACCGCTGTTATTATTGCCGAGGAATCATATATTTACGATGCAAAGTACACCAACAAAGATCACTACGACAAGCGCATGCATCCACTCAAGCCATGTACTCGCCAAGAGGCTTATAACGCTGATATCACCTACGGGACCAACAATGAATTTGGCTTTGATTACCTTAGAGACAACATGGTGCGCGAAGTTGACCAATTGCGCCAGCGTGAGCTCAACTACGCCATCGTCGACGAAGTTGACTCCATTCTAATTGACGAAGCCCGTACGCCGCTGATTATTTCTGCTCCATCAGTCACTAGCGGCAGTGCTTATTCTCAATTTTCTAAGGTTACTCGCCAGCTCAAAAAAGACGAAGATTACGAAACCGACGAAAAGCGCAAAGCTGTCGTACTAACCGATAAAGGCGTTGAACACGTCGAAAAGATTCTAGGTATTGCTAGCCTATACAGCTCTGAAAATATCCGCACCATTTACCACCTAGAACAAGCCCTGCGCGCCGAGTCATTATTCCACCGCGACAAAGATTATGTGGTTACACACGACGGTGAAGTGGTGATTGTTGATGAATTCACTGGGCGCTTACTAAAAGGTCGGCGCTATAACGAAGGTCTGCACCAGGCGATCGAGGCCAAGGAAGGCGTCGAAGTTCAAGAAGAGTCTATGACACTAGCAACCATTTCATTCCAGAACTACTTCCGGCTTTACGATAAATTATCTGGGATGACTGGTACGGCTGAAACCGAAAGTGAAGAGTTCCACCAGATATACAAGCTTGATGTTGTTCAGGTTCCACCCAACAAAAAACTTATCCGTGATGACAAATCCGACCGGATTTACCGCTCTGAAGACGGCAAGTTCAAAGCCATCGTGCGTGAAGTGGCCACTCTGCATCACAAAGGTCAACCGGTTTTGCTGGGCACCGTATCAGTTGAAAAGAACGAAGTCCTAAGCCAGGCACTTAAAAAAGCCAATATCCCTCACGAAACGTTGAACGCCAAAAATAACGAACGTGAAGCCGCTATCATCGCCGACGCCGGTAAAAAGGGTGCCGTAACTCTGGCGACCAACATTGCCGGTCGTGGTACTGACATCATGTTAGGCGACGGCGTTAAAGAACTTGGCGGTTTATTTGTGCTAGGTTCTGAGCGCCATGAATCCAGACGTATTGATAACCAGCTACGTGGTCGCGCCGGTCGTCAAGGTGACCCGGGTGTGACCCAGTTTTTTGTTAGTACCGACGACGATCTAATGCGTATTTTCGGTGGTGAGCGTATCGCCTCAATCATGGATAGACTTGGCGTCGATGACGAAACACCCATAGAGAACCGCATCATCAGCAAAAGTCTAGAAGGTGCCCAGAAAAAGGTAGAGGGCTACAACTTTGATGCCAGAAAAAACGTCGTTCAATACGACGATGTTATGAACCGTCACCGTCGGGCCATCTACACCCAACGCCGCGAGATATTAACTCAACCAGAAATTATCAAGCGCATCAAATTATTCATCGAGGATGAGGTCAATGCCCTGGCTGGTTCATCACTACTGTTGAGCGACCAGCTAGAAGACGCCGTCAAAGAAATCTTCCCATTTGACGATAAAATTCTAGACAAATTATTTGATTCAGACGCCAAAGACTTTGCCAGTAATTTACTAAAAGAAGCCAATACGCTGTATGAAAAGCGCACTAAGGAATTTACCCCAGAAATTATGCGCAAAGCTGAGCGCGATGTGTACCTGCAAGTGCTTGATAATCTTTGGATGCAGCACCTTGAGAACATGGATCACTTGCGCCAAGGTATTCACTGGATAAGTGTCGGTCAGCGTGACCCATTAGTAGAATATCGCCGCCAATCTCAATCCATGTTTGAAGCCATGCAGCTGAACCTGCGTCATGACGTCGTCAGGGCACTATTTAATGCCGAAAAAGTTGATGCTGATGAGCCAGCCGAAACTGAACTTACCCGTGCCGCTCGTAATTCGGTCGACAACGCCAGCAAAATTGTTGAAAGCGATGAATTTGAAGAAGCTGATTTCAAAGCTGAGCCAATTGCTGCCACCACCAAAACCCAGAGCAAAACCAAACGCAAGAAAAGTCGCAAACAAGAACGTAAACGGCGGGCGAAGGGCAAGAAACGTAAGTAAATGAAACACGTCGTCACCAAGGTCAAGCTCAAGAACGGAGCTAAAGGCTTATTTATTCATGTTCCTGGCGCCTCAGTTATGAGCTTCGAGATCAATTTCCGGGCTGGTGATTTCCTGACACCACCGCAAAAATGGGAAGTAGCCCACCTCATGGAACACTTGTTGCTCGGCGCCAATGAACAGATTCCACGAGCGCGTGCCTTTCAGGCTGAGTTTGAAAAAAACGGTGCTTATTGTAATGCCAGCACCGGTAGTTACGACATTAATTATGAGGCTGAATGTGCTGATTTTGAGTGGGATCGCATTGCTGATCTACTGTTAACCGCAATTAGCAAACCACTTTTTCTAGACGATGAGTTTAAGGCCGAGTTTGGCAACGTTCGCGAGGAAATGATCGGCCGTTCTAACAACCATTTTAGGCACCTAAGCCTAGCGCTGCGTGAGCTATACGGCTACAAAGTTTTGACTGACCAAGAGCGTTTGAAGCTTATGAAAAACATCCAACCCGAAGATGTTAAAAAACACTATAAAAAGACTCACTTTACCCAAAATATGCGTTTTGTCATAGCTGGTAAATTAACGGCCGTTCGTCAGCAACGTTTGAAAGAAATGCTGGAATCATTTGCTTTGCCAGAAGGTACTCAGCGCTTTGAGTTGCCGGAAGAAAAACCGCACGGCCTCAAAGAACCGTTGTTCATTCCTAACCGCACCGTCGAGAACACCCATTTTTATCTGGATACTTTTTTGAACCGCCGTTTAAAAGAAGACGAGTCTGATGCACTGGGCCTGGTAAACACCATGCTGACGGAGACACTCCACTCACGTATCCTGGGAGAAGCTAGGGAAAAGGGTTTGGTTTACGGTATGAGTTCTAATTATTTACAGACCAAAAGCGCCAGTAACTGGTGGTTTGGCACCCAAGTTACTCCCATCAATGCACCGGCACTATTCGGCATTATCGTTAAGGAACTCAAAGCCGTTTGTGACGGCGATGTTTCTAATGAAGATATTGCCGCCGCTCAACAATATTTGTTGGGTCGTTATCAACGCAGCGGCCAAACCGTTAGTGGGGTTGGCTACGGCTACAGTGGACGCTACTTCTTTGATGATTACATCGACGATTATTACCAAGTACCGGAGCGTATTAAAGCTATCACCAAAGAGCGCATTATCGACATCACTCGTC
>CAZRYT010000027.1:0-6463 GCA_964604415.1 uncultured Candidatus Saccharibacteria bacterium | reverse complement strand
CATAAACTAAGTAATCGCCACTCCAGCCTAACAATTGAATGCCTTTATCAATAGTCACTGAAGTAGTTTGTTTGCTAGCAATGTCAATCATAAGCAAACCGCTCAGTAAACCACCTTTGCCGTCGGATTGATTAGCCCGAGTTGAGACAAGGGCCGCTACATTAGCGGATGGATGCGGCAACAGAACCATATCGGCCTGCTCGTGACCCGTACCCGCCAGAATAAGTTGTGGATCAGTGCCATCAATATAACTAGCATAGATATCAAACTTGCCGGACTGTTTGGTGACATAAACGTCTTTACGCGCCAGCATCAGTTTGATGTTATGTGGTTTGTGATCAGCAAGGTCAATTGTTAGTTTTTGGTCACGATAACCTGAAGCACTGAGTTTAACATCTAGCGTTTTAGCATCAGTTGGGTCAATGGTTAGCTTAATCAGACCTTTAGCGTCGGCTTTTGCACTGGAATCACTTGATTCGGCTAAAGCCTCTGTGACCGGTTTGCCAGACAGAAAATCGGCAACCTGGAATTGGTATTGGGCACCTGTTGGGTCAAGCTGGAAGTTGCCTAGCGGATTACTACCCCAGCCAACAGTGACGGTTTTGGTGATTGGACCAAAGGCCAGTTTGGAAATGGTTAGCTCGGTCTTGCCTAAGCGCAATTTGGTAAGCTTGGCTGTGCCTTTGGAATCGGTTTTGACATTAGTACCACCAAGACTAATCTGGGCGTCTTTAAGCGGTTGGCCAGTACTAGCATCCACTACGGTCAATGAGCTACTAGACCTGACGCCAGCGGCGTTTAGTGCCATGTAGCGGCTAGTTGGCCAGACTACTGCCCCAGCCAAAGAAGCCAGAACAACCAATATTACGAACCATCTAAACAATCGGTTTCTGAATATAGAGCGATGTTTGGCTTTGGTGGGTTTAACTGGTGCGCCGGTTTCACGCAACGTATCATCAACTTCTAGTATGGTGTCACCTTCCTCGCGGACAATCTCATCAACGGCTTTATCGGTTGCTTTATCATCCAGACCATCATCGGTTTGCTTGAGCTTGGAGGCTTCCTCGGGGGCGAGTTTGGCTACGCTGTCGTCTATTTCTTGTGCCAGCTGGTCTGGACTGGCGTCATGAGCCTTAACACTTATCTTTTTCTCCTCCGACGGCGTAGTTTCGTTTGACTCGTCTAACGGCTTGATAACTTTGCGGTTATTTTTGATTACAGCCACCGGTATAGCTTCATCACTATCTTGGTTCGGGAGCTCTGGTGCGCTAGGGGGTTCATCGTCTGACTGATTGTCCTGGATAACTTTGATAGATTGTTTGGCAGATTTAGTTGGCTCTATAGCCTCCTCGGGTACGCTGGGATCCATCATTCGGCGGACTTTAGCCTCCAGCTCTTCAGCACGGGGGTTTAAATCCTCTTTGCGTTCTTTTTCTTCTGCCATCTAATTGTGCCCACTTATTTATCTAGTTGGAGTTTAGCATTAACGGTATTTTTTTGCCGAACGGTTTCGGCGTTTTTTGCCAGGCCGTGGGTGATGTTTCTTTTTATTTGAATGAGGCTTGTCGATTTCTGAGTTCACTAGCAGTATCTCAGCGTCAGCGGCAGTTGGACTTTTTACTCTGTTTTTAAATTTACTCATATAGACAACTGCCGCAACCAGAGCAATGAACAGGGTTAAAAAACCGATTTGAGTAATTGGCGGGCTATGGGATTTGGCTGGACTAACGCTGGCCTCTTGTTTACTGCCATTATTTACAACTTGCAAGTTAGCAATTATCGGTAAAGCTTGTTGATTAACCTGAGTTCCAGTAACTGGCTGGAGAACAGTTTGATTTGGTTGCAAATTGGTAGCCGCATTGTCCTGTGGATTCCTGGTCGGTGGTTGGTAATCGCTAGCTTGGTTGCCGGAGTAAACTTGGTCTGCCATCTACCAATTAGCTTACCACAGGCCCAAGTGGTGACTAGCCATTGACAAGCCCCAAACACAAGCGTAAATTGAAAATGTGGTTATAAACTTAAACAAAAACGTGTGCGCAACAACCGCCATTATGACGGCCGGGGAGGCGCATGCTTTGTTTTAGCAGTAACCAAAACTAATAATCAAAAAGCAAAAGCAAACCTCCCCGGATCACCCGAGGAGGTTTGTGCTTTATAGGGGTTTAATATGGCTAGTGAACATCGTCTAGGCAGCAAAGAAGCTTTAAATGGATTATTCGCTAATATTAGCGAAGCATGTGCTGATGCAGACAAGTTTTATGTGGATCACCCTGCTTATATCACCCCAAAAGTGGTTGAAAGATTCCATTTCACAGATGACTTCATGGAAAAAGCCATGGGAAAAGGTCAAATAGCTTTGATTGGCACCGGTTTCACAGGTTTGCCAGAGTTAGCCTAACTAGTGGCGCGTTTGTATCTGGCTATTGATAGCGGTACAAAGACGACCAATATGCCGATAGACCATAGCAGAATCTTCCAGATGGCACCGTTGCTAGGGATTCCTAATGCTAGGCTGCGAGCCGCTGTGGCCGCAAAAGTGATAGGCTGATTGTTGGCAAAGTGCTGCAGCCAGCTGGCCATGCTATTAACAGGTACAAAGGCGGCGCTAGCAAACACCAATGGAAAGACAAACACAAAGCCAGCTAACTGGGCCGTTTCCTCATCCCTGGTCGCCAAACCCAGAAAGGCGGCGATCCAAGAAAAGGCAAAACCAAATAGTAGCAGGATGGCAACCATGGCCACACCGTTTATAAATCCATTGGAAAAGCGGAAGCCATAAAAGTAACCGACGCTCAGCATGATACTGACGACTACGATATTACGAAGCGTATCAGCAAAGGTGCGGCCAGCCAGCACAGCGGCTCGGCTCATCGGCAGGCTGCGCCAGCGGTCCACTAACCCGCTATTGATATCCCTCGCCAAGCCAATACCAGTTTGCAAGCCGCCAAACAGCGTCACTTGCACCATGATGCCGGGTAACAGGTAGTTAATGTATTTGCCGTGCAGAGCCGCGCCTTCGTGACCGAGCGCACCACCAAAGACAAAGTTGAAAAGGGTCAAGAAGATAACCGGTTGGATAGAGCTGAAGAAGACGAGTTGCGGCAAACGAATGTAGCGCAGCAGGTTACGCTTGGCAATCGCCCAGGTATCGGTCAGTTCATAGTAGATTCTACTGTGCATGGCGCCCTCGTTTTTTGGTCTTGCCGTTAGTAGCGACCTCAGAGGCCTTAGCACCAGTCAGAGCTAGGAAGACATCATCCAAGGATGGCTCATGCAACGACAAGGTGTGCGGTGCCACACCGGCGCTATCCAGAGCTCGAACCACTTCGGCCAGCTTTTTGTTACCACCGCTGCCGACTGGGACAGTAATGGTCTGCGTATCATCGTTGTAGGTAGGATTTTTTTGGCCGAGTTTACTGACCGCCTGCAAGGCCTTGTCTTTATTGGCCGCATTGGTCAGTTGAAATTCGATGACATCACCGCCCAGTTTGGCTTTCAGCTGGTTACTGGTACCTTCGGCAATTAACTTACCACGGTCAATGACGGCGATATGGTCAGCCAGTTCGTCGGCTTCTTCCAGGTACTGGGTAGTTAATAGTATGCTGGTGCCTTCTTCGACGAGTTCGCGGATGAGACTCCACAAATCAAGCCTAGTGCGCGGGTCCAAGCCGGTGGTCGGTTCGTCCAGGAATAAGATCTTGGGGTGGCCAACCAGGCAGGCACCTAGATCTAGTCGTCGACGCATGCCGCCTGAATAGGTGCGGGCTTGACGACCGGCGGCGTCAGCTAGATTAAGCCGTTCTAGGATGGCTTTGCTACGGGCTTTGGCCTCTTTGGCGCTCAAGTGATACAGCCGTCCAACCATGTAGAGGTTTTCAAAGCCGGTCAGATACTCATCAACGGCGGCAAACTGGCCAGCTAGGCCAATCAAGTTACGGACTTTGTTTGGTTGTTTCATAACGTCCACACCTAGCACCTTTAGGCTGCCCTTGGTCGGTTCGGACAGAGTGGCTAGCATGTTGACCAGAGTAGTTTTGCCAGCACCATTGGGTCCCAGCAAGCCAAATATCTTGCCGTTTTCGGCCTTCAGGCTGACACCGTCAAGTGCCTTGACCTCGCCAAAGTATTTAGCAACATTACTAACCTCAAATGCCAATTCTGTCATATCTTTTCACTCTACCCCGTGATGCTTAACACGTCAAGTGTTAGCTGAAGATTCTTTCAATATCATGTCGATTAGCGCCATGCGTACATACTTACCATTACCGGCTTGAGAAAAATAGACGGCCCGAGGATCTTTATCGACTGCTGCGTGAATCTCACCTACCCTAGGCAAAGGGTGCATGATAATAGCTTCTTTGGGCATGACGCTCAGGGTTGCTTCATTAATCGTAAAGTTACTTTGTAAACGCTCAATCATTTCCTGGTATTTTCTGAGCTCCTCTATTTGTTCAGTCGTTGGGTTTTTTTCATCAACTTCGGGCTTGGGAATACGCTCTGTTTGTAAGCGTGTCCAATAAACAACATCAGCATCACGCAGACTCTGAAACACATCGACGCTCTCTTGAGACTTAGTATTATGTGAGTCAAGGTAGGCTTTTATATCTCCACCAATTTGAAATTCGGGTATAGAAACAAAGGTTATTTCATTGTCTGGATAGTTGGCCAGCATCTTTGACAGAGAGCGTGCGGTGCGACCATTTGCCAAGTCGCCACCAATAACCACATTTAAATCTGTTAGCCTACCCTTTTCGCGTTGTATAGTATAGAGATCAAGTAGAGCTTGGGTTGGATGCTCACCTTTGCCATCACCGGCGTTAATAATTGGCACTTCGCTGACAGCAGCTGCTCGATTAGCACCACCAGTCTCGTGGTGACGTAGAACTATGATTGCCGGGCTGTATTCGGCTATAACTCTTATGGTGTCCTCAATTGTTTCGCCCTTGGCGGCTGACGAAAACTCCCTAGCATTTTCAGTTCCTTCAACACCCATACCAAGCTGCCTAGCCGCCATACCAAAACTTAGGCGAGTGCGAGTTGATGGCTCATAAAAGAGGTTGACTAGCAGTTCGCCAGCATACCTTTTAACTAAATCCTGGCGTCCCTCTCTTTCTGAGGTTTGTTGACGAAAGTGATCAGCCGATTCAAAGATAGTCTGCAGTGTTTCGGAATCGAACTGTTCAGCTGTTAGTACGTGCATTACGACTCATTGTAATGCCAAAAAAGTTTCTAACCAAAAGCGCTTTGATGCCAGATCAGATGCCGCCATAGCCACCACCATAACCGTAGAACGAAGCATCTGGCTTATGATAATCCGTAATCTTAATTACATGATTATCTGTACCTGCCCCGGCTACTGGCATGATGAATAGTTCACTACCACCCTTTGATACCAGCAAATAATCTTCTGTGAACCAGCCGTAGGTTACATAGTCACTAAGGCGGGCAATCTCTTTGCCGCCAACGCCATTACCATCACCAACAAATAGTGAGTTTTTGCCATCACGCGATTCGTACCAGAAAGTTTTGTTGCCAGAAGGTGATTGTAGATAGGTTGGGTAGGGTTGATTGAAGCTGTCGCTGCTAATGTCACTGGCAACGCTAAGGTTAGTGCCGTTATATTCATAGAAGGTTGTACCGCCCGAGTTTATGCTGAAGTAGATCTGTTGCGGTTTGTTTAAGGTAGCACTTATGTACCCGCTCACGCCGTTATCAAAATCTTTGAGTAGAGTACGGCCAGCACCGCCAGATCCGACCTTGTAAATTCCCATGCGCTTGCCACTCATGTGGCTAGAACCGTAAACACCGTACCAATATTTGCTGTAGACGATCTGGTCGTTCAATAGAAACGTGTTCCCGAAGATCTCTGCAGCATAGTCGCTGTCGCTGGTGCCTTCGCCGCTTGTCTGATCGGCCGTTGTCAGTTGCTTGTTATCTGAGTTGTAGCTTTTTAGAGCTGTTTTATTGGGTTGCCAGTTTTGGACGTTACTCCTAGTTACTTGGTAGACAAAGTAATGCCCCGTCCAACCGGTCATAGAAACTTGCGCGTTGTCGCCACCATCAATTTCAGTCAGTTTGTCACTGTCGGTAGTATCAATCAGATACAAATGAGCCGTCGTGGTTCCACGCCGTGATAGTAGCGCCAGCCGTTGCCAGTCACGTGAAGCCAGCAGTACCGTGTTGCCGTCCTCTTCAGTACCTTGGGCAGCCAATACAACTGCCGCGTTTTGGCCATCTAGGTCAGACTTCATGACATTGATCTTGCCGGTACGCTTGGACAAGAAATAGACTTTGCCCGCCGGCGTTAGGCTCAAGGTATTGTCTTTGACAACTTGGTCGGTAACTTTAATGTCTGCTTTGGTAGGATTGAATCCGTCCAATGAAATATCAGCTGAAACCGTCGTTTTATCGGCCGGTAGAACTAGTTTGGCCTGGCCGTTTTTGTCGGTTTGCACTTGGGTGT
>CAZRYT010000026.1:0-6566 GCA_964604415.1 uncultured Candidatus Saccharibacteria bacterium | reverse complement strand
CCAAATCAAAAAATACTATGACCGCGAAGCCACGGTCATCCATCCGCCGGTTGATGTTGAGCGCTTTATACCCAATGGCAACGAGCAGCGTGAGGGTTTTGTAGTAGCTGGCCGCCAGACACCATATAAGCGCATTGATTTAGCCGTGGTAGCTTGCACAAAGCTTAATTTGCCTTTGACGGTTATAGGCAATGGGCCGGATCATGACAAACTAGTTAAAATGGCCGGACCTAGCGTCAAATTTGTAACCGGTGCTTCAGATAGTAAGATGGCTGATTATTTCCGCAGTGCTCAGGCTTTTATCTTCCCTGCCACCGATGATTTTGGCATCGTAGCTGTAGAGGCATTGGCCGCTGGCACGCCAGTGATTGCCTACAAAGCCGGCGGTGCCTTGGACTATATAACTGAAGGCAAGACTGGCCTGTTCTTTGCCAAGCAGTCAGTAGAATCATTAGCCCAAGCCTTACAGTCTTTTGATGCCGGTAAATTTGACCATCGAGCCATCAACCAACAAGCCCAGCAATTTTCCCCAAAAAACTTCCTGAAACAATTGTTTGACTATGTTGTGTCTAGGTCGTCTACTTTTGTGGAAAATATGTGAAAGGTACGTGAATTGGCTTGGGATAAAGTGTTCAAAACTGCGCTCATAGCCCAATGATTGCTATACTGAATACCGAATGAAAGGAATTATTCTAGCTGGCGGGTCTGGTACGCGCCTCTATCCCATCACCAAGGGCATCTCCAAACAGCTGGTGCCAATTTATGACAAACCAATGATTTATTACCCGTTGAGCACATTAATAAATGCTGGGATTAAAGACATTTTGATAATTTCTACTCCCTTAGATTTACCCCGCTTTGAACAGTTACTTGGTAGTGGCAAACAGATTGGTTGCGAGTTTACATATAAGGTACAAGACGAGCCTCGTGGTCTAGCCGATGCTTTCATTATCGGTGCTGATTTTATTGGCAGAGATAAGGTGGCCATGATTTTGGGTGATAATATTTTTTATGGCTCTCAGATGGATGAACAGCTAAAGCAATTCAATAATGTGGATGGTGCAGTTGGTTTTGCAGCCCAGGTTAAGGATCCAGAGCGCTACGGTGTTTATGAATTTGATAAAGAAATGAAGGTGCTTTCTATTGAAGAAAAGCCGACCAAGCCAAAGTCACATTACGCTAATGCGGGTCTTTATTTCTGTGATAACGACGTAGTCGAGATCGCTAAATCTGTTAAGCCTAGTGAGCGTGGGGAAATTGAAATTACATCTGTCTTAAACGCTTATCTTAAAAAAGGTAAGCTCAAGGTTTGTCTACTAGACCGTGGCACCGCCTGGTTAGATACCGGTACTTTTGCCAGCATGAATCAAGCCTCGCAATTTGTCCAAGTTATCGAAGAACGTCAGGGTCTCAAAGTTGGCGCAATCGAAGAAGCCGCCTGGCGCCAAGGATTTATTAACGACGAACAATTGGCCAATTTAGCTGAAGGATTAATAAAAAGTGGATATGGCCAGTATTTGCTAGAATTACTGAATGCAAAAAATTAAGGATTGGTCTTTATATCTGTATAGACACCGTTTGATACGATATTTGTTTGTCGGTGGCACCACTTTCATTATCGATGAAGGCCTATTGATACTGTTGCACGGCAAAGCTAATTTATGGCTACCCTTAGCTCTATTGATAGCTTATACAACTGCGTTTATTTATAATTTTTGGCTTAATCGTTCGTGGGCATTTAACGCTTCGCAAACCAAAAACTTACGCCAACATATTTTCCCATATACTGTTCTATTTTTATTTAACCTAGGATTTACTATTGTTTTTGTTAGTCTGGTGAGCCACGTTTTCAGCTACGCCTTAGCCAAACCGCTAGCTGTCATAATTCAAGTAAGCTGGACGTATTTTATCTACAAAAACATTATCTTTACTGATTCGAAAACTGTTCCTCCGCTAGAGTAATCTTTTTGTATTCCCAAATTTTTCTCAACATAATTGTTCCTAAGTACTTTACGTGTTAGATTTAATGTAAATGAATATTGGGGTTGTGGTTCCGACCTATAATGAGGCTATTAATATTGCTTTGTTATTGAGAGCGCTGAAAAAACAAGCAACAAAGCTGCCTGATGTATCGTTTTTAGTAACAGTCGTTGATGATAATTCACCTGATGGCACCAGCAAAATTGCCAACAAATTAGGTACAGAACTAGCAGGCTCTAACTTTAAGGTCGTAGTCATAGATCGAACTAAAAAAGACGGCTATGGCAAAGCTTGTGTTGAAGGCATGAATTATCTCCTTTCTAAAAAAGTTGATTTTGTATTATCGATGGACGCAGACCTATCGCACAACCCCAAATATATAAAGGACTTTGTGGCTGCATCCAAGAAGAATCAGCTTGTGGTTGGATCACGATACGTCCATGGTGGCGCTACGCCAGATTGGCCATTGTTAAGGAAACTGCTGAGTAGATATGGTAACTTCTACGCTAGGTTATTTCTGAACAGAGCTATATCTGATTACACCGGGGGATTTAACTTATATAGTGCCGAGCTTCTGCATGAGATAAACTTAAATAATATTGAATCAAGCGGCTATGGTTTTCTGATTGAACTTAAATACAAAGCCTCCAATAAAGCCAAGTCTATCCATCAAATTCCGATTGTCTTTCATGATAGGTTACATGGCAAATCGAAAATACCTAAAAGTACTCTCACCAAAAACTTTTTCTTGGTACCAAAACTAAGACTACAGACAAAGAATACCTAGTTATTTACTGGCTTTATCCGTAAGTTTTCTACTCACCACAGAATAACCTATTAACACAACTCCGAGCCCAAACGCTGCGTATGTAAAGTATATGTAAGGGGGCGTGTAATTGAACTTAATTGATGAGTGCCCTTTTGGTAGGTCCACTTGCTGGAAAAGACCATCAGATTTAGAGACAACGGGCACCGCCTTACCATTAACCCGCGCAGTCCATCCCGGCATATAGATTTCTCTTCTTGTGAGTTCGCTTGGTTTAGAGCAGTCGGTTGAAGCAGAGTATGTGGTTGAACTAGTGACGCTGCAGGATCCGTCTGTGACCTCGAAAAATGGTTTTGGATTTGGAAGTTGATATATTGTGTAAAAATCATCTGAGTACACTAGCTTCAGTGAATATTGTTCGGGTGTGCCGGGCGGCACCAAAGTATTGCGGATAACCACGTATTTCACGGACACATTTTCATAACCAGGCAGGTTGGCAAAGAATGCCTGAATTGGAGTAATACCATTTGGGTCACGTTTGTCTATGCCCGTAAATTCTTGTGATGGATTTACGTTTGGATTTAAGTTTTCGCTGATATAAGTATGCCAACTCTTAGCAATCGGTTCGTTATTGGTGTTTATGGACGCAATGCCATAATACGAACCGTAATTTGGCATTATATATCCCATGCTATAAAACCTTGAATTGCCTAAGTTTGCCTGTAAAAAGTTGACTGGCTTGAGATCAACCACCGTTTGTCTTGGTGCTGACAGCTGAGGCGCGATAAACATCACTAAAGCTTCACCTAAGATAATGAGAGGCAACAGAAACTTTAAGTATTTTTTGAAGAAGAAAATGCAAACAATCATCGTGGCCAATCCACCCAGACTCCATGCGACCGAAAGCGCTATCCACAAGCGATGATGAGGCGCTAGATATAGATGATGACCAACACTAATTGCGATAGGAACCAAGAACAAAACGATAGCAAACGCTATCAGACCGGCCCAGATAACTTTTTTACCAGCGACTTTGTCAGCTTTTTTCTTGCTTAATAAAGCGTCCAGACCGATCATGGCCAGGATAATAATGGCGAGCTCTATAGTCGGATTAACATATCTGTAAATTGCTACCTGACGCATACCTGGAATAAAGTTAATGATCGTCGTAGTTCCCGGAAATCCATAAATTCTGGCTATAATCACCGCTGAGAATATGCCCAGCATATAAACAAGTGCCCGATTTTTACGGGCATGGGAAAGGACACCTATAAATGCAAGGAAGATTACAGGCAGTGTTAGGTAGCCGCCTGTGTTTGCCCAAAATTGCTGTATTATGCCCGTGTGATCATACGAAACGAATTGGAAAATTGGGCCATAAATATAGGGCATCACCAAACCCGGTAGAGCCGAGGGCGGTATATGATAAACAGACAAACCTCCTGTTCCTGTGTGGGCACCGACATTCGCATATGGCAAAAAATCTAGGAAGGCTACAATAATTGGAGCAGCTAATAATAGGCCTACAACGCCACCCATTATTGTCTTCTTTGTAAACTGGAGCCAATCTTCGTGCCTCATCTGAATAGCCCTGACAATAAACCATACTGCCACAAGCATCCCATCAAGGTAGGCCCCTTCTGGAAATCCCGAATAAAGTGAGAATGCCAAAGCTAAAGCAATTAATATCCAACCGCCTTTCTTTTTTGCTTTGGTGCGCTCAAGAGCTATTTCAACTCCTAAGATTAATAATGGTAGAAATGCTATTGGGTTAACGTTAGCCGAAGTTAACCAAGCGAAAGTACCGTTGAGGGCAAACAGACTGCCGCCTACAGTAGATACTAAATCAGAACACTTAAGCTTTTTTAGTAAGTAATAAGTTGCTACCCCTCCAACTATCTCAAGGATCATGTGGAAATAAAGAACACCAGTTGATAGGGCTAACAATAAGTTAAACGGTAAGAACAAAGCTGCGGATTGCATGCCGCCAGCCAGCGGAGCGCCCACTTGCTCATTGTAATTCCACCATGGCATGTGGCCGTGCAATATTTGTTCTACAGCCGCATGACCAAGTGCTTGGACGCCATAGGCATTGTTAGGGTCAATGGTTTCATAGACACCGTAGAGACCAACGTGAGTAAAGGTAACTGCGCCTGAGAATTGATCGATCGGATTATTTTTAAAAATGCCTGTTAAAAACAAAATATGCGCAAGCACTACTATTGCAAAGATTAAGAGCGGACCTTTAAACCTCTCAATGATTTTTTGTATCTTCATATTAGGCTAAGTTTACGTGAGATTCTCTCTCAAACCAAATGTCTTACGCTCATTATTTTTATGAACTTATAGATTAGTTGAGTTACACTTTCAATAATGCATAGACTTGTAAAAAGCCGCTTTGCCGGACCATTAATAATAGTTTTTGTTGTCCTATTGGCAAATATAATATTCATTAGTGGGCTAACTAATGGAAACCCTAGAGACACTCGAACTCAGCTTTATACAACTGGGTCAAAGCAAATTATTGCCGGCCAATACACCCTAGACCCTAACGACGGGACAATAACCCAGGCCTTAGGCTATACAGCAGCCAAGCAAATACTGCACGGCCACATGCCATGGTGGAATTACAATGAGCAAGTGGGTGCGCCATTGGCAGGTGATATGCAATCGGCTGCCTTATTCCCCCCGACCCTTCTTCTAAGCCTAAGTAATGGCTTTTTGTTTTTCCGAATAATTTTAGAAATCGTAGCTGGCTTGGCCACCTACTATCTAATACTAAAATTGGGCATGAAGAGGCTTACTGGCGTGGTTTTTGGTGTTGCGTTTGCCCTGAATGGTAGTTTTGCTTGGTTTGGTAGCCCTAACTTTAATACGATTGCTTTCTTACCTCTTCTATTGTTGGGTGTAGAAATTGCTTTTGACAGCACTGTCAAAAATAAAAAAAGGGGTTGGCTGGTATTCGCGGTGGCACTAGCACTTTCGCTTTATTCAGGCTTCCCAGAAGAAGTCTATTTAGGAGGGCTATTAGCCGGCTTATGGGCAATTGTTCGTCTTCTGCAGTTGCGTCACGGTGCCTGGCGGCAATTTGTATATAAACTTCTATGTGGTTTTGTGGTGGGTCTGTTAATTGCGGCTCCATTATTGATTGCATTCCTGGGCTACCTTCAATATGCCTTCATTGGTAGTCATGGTTCTTCTATCGCCAACAGTGGTTTACCCCTCTCCGGTTTGCCCATGTTTTTCTTACCCTATATATACGGAACTTTGTATCAAAGTACTGCTTTTAGTCCGAGTAATACCCTACCTTCAATTTGGGGTATTAGCGGTGGCTACATAACTTTGTCCTTGTTGTTCTTTGCGATTGCAAGTCTGTTTGAGAAGCATAAGCGAGCTATTAAGATAGTTCTCGCAGCTTGGGCAGTGATAATGATTGCTAGAGTTTATAGCCTGCCGTTTTTATCCCACATACTTAATGTAATTCCGTTGATGAGTAAGATAGCGATCTATAGATACGTTCAGCCAACAGTTGAATTAGCCATCATATTGCTGGCGGCTTTTGGTTTCGACCGTGTAGTTAATTCTAAAATCAATAAAAAACACGCTCTAATAAGCGTAGCTATACTACTAGGTATTGGCATACTTTTGCTAGCGATCGCCGAGCGTCATGTTGAAATATTCTCCACTACGATACCTTTGAGTATTACTATGTCTTTAGTTTGGAGCGTTGGCTGTATTGCCTTAATAATAGCTTCGTTATTTGCTCCGACAAATTATCGAAAAGCAATTTGTTCTGTGGTAATAGTTTCTGACGTGTTGT
>CAZRYT010000025.1:0-6668 GCA_964604415.1 uncultured Candidatus Saccharibacteria bacterium | reverse complement strand
GTTTGATTGTGGTCTCGTCAGAGGCAATGTGGCACATTAAGCTACTGAGAGTTGAAGCTGGCCGCAAATTTACCCATATCTTGAGCGCCGTTTGGGTCGCAAGCTGGCCATTTTTCTTAGGCTTCAAAACCATCACGCTTTTATCGTTTGTTTTGCTGGCTGGCGTAGTTTTTACTAACAAATTCAAACTGGGCAAATCTATCCATACAACTGATCGCCTAACTTCGGGTGCGTTACTATTTCCAGTTGGTATCGGCCTGTCTAGCCTGTTGACTACCAACAAATGGGTCTTTGCTGCCGCAATGCTGCAAATTGGTCTGGCTGATGGCCTAGCAGGCCTAATCGGCAGGCACTACAACCTAGGGCCATACAAAGTATTTGGACATACGAAAAGCATTCTAGGAACGGCGGTGTTTTTATTTACTTCTATTGGCATAATGATCTGGCTAGTAGCCCTTAGCCCAGCTGGTTTTCATGCCTCTGTCATGCCATATGTGTTAGCTATTATTCCGGCGGCGACAACAATTGCCGAGAACATCTCACCACGCGGCATTGACAATATCGCCGTGCCGCTTCTGACTATTGGACTACTTCACTTTTTCTAAAAGAACCGTGAGCTCTCAGGGCGTTGAAAATAACGGCTACATCTACCACTTCTTGTAGGGCGGCTCCTAGGACTGGCTTGAAATGCCCGGTGGCAAACACACCCATCAACCCAAGGCTAATGAAAATACCTATCAAGATACTTTGCTTGGCGATGAAGAAAGTTCTTTTAGAAATCTCAAAAGCATTGGCTACCCGGCCAACATCATCCAGCATGATGACAACATCGGCTGATTCACTAGCGGCTGTCGAGCCACGGGCACCCAGGGCTATGCCCACGTCGGCAGCTGTTAAGACAGGCGCATCGTTGACGCCATCACCGACAAAGGCGACTGGCTTGGCGCTGACTTCTTCTATGGCCCGGATTTTATCGCCAGGCAGCGCTTCGCTAACTACATTGTTAATACCAAACTTCTTAGCGATAGCCTGAGCAACTGCTTTGTTATCACCAGTTACCATCAATATTTGCTTGATACCAACAGCTTTTAAGCGCTGTAACATTGGTTTTGTCTGCGGCCTGATCTCATCGACAAAAGTTATCATACCGGCCAGCTCACCGTTGATAGCTACGTAAGTAGCAGTTTTTTCTACCGACAAATTGGCTTTTGGCAATCTAACGCCTTCGTCTTGCAAATAGTTTAAACGGCCAAGCAGGGCAACTTTGCCACCAACCCTACCACTAAGTCCGCGGCCAGACGATTCTTTAACTTGCTTGGCCGGTTTATGGCCAATCTTCTTTTGGTCGGCTACCGTCAAGATCGCCCTGGCTAGTACGTGGTTGGAGTTAGTTTCCAGAGCCGCGGCGCAGGCCAAGACATCATCGGCTTTAAAATTATTAAAAGTCTGGATCTTGTCTACGACTGGCACACCGCGTGTTAGCGTCCCGGTTTTATCAAATGCTACCGTTTGTACTTCGGCTAAGCGTTCCATAGCTGCACCATTCTTGACAATTATGCCATGTTTGGCTGCCCGACTCATACCAGATATTAGAGCAATCGGCGCACCCAATAGTAGCGGGCAAGGCGTAGCTACAACGATGACCTCCAAGAATCTGATGGCATGACCAGTCATAAACCAGACTGAGCCAGCAATAATAAACGCCGTGGCCGTGAAAGGGATGCTATAGCGGTCTGCCAAGCGTACAAAGGGTGACTGGCTGGAGGCAGCCGCTTTGACTAACTTAATAATTTGTTCGTACTGGCTGTCGGCGGCAGTGTGCAGGGCTTTAACAGTGATAGCGCCCTCTATATTTACCGAACCGCTGAGTAGTTTGTCGCCAATCTGTTTGACAACCGGCAAACTCTCACCAGTTAGGCTTGATTCATCAAAACTAGAAGCGCCCTCTATAACTTCGGCATCAACTGGCACTACCTCTCCAGGCAAAATGACTAGCTTGTCGCCAGCCTTTATTTGACTGACCGGCACGTCCGTTCGGGTGGTACCGCGCAGTAAATGAGCTTTTTTAGGCTTGCGTTTAAGTAGCTCGCTCAGCTCGTTTTTGGCACGACCCTCGGCGTAATCTTCCAGAGCTTCACCACCAGTCAGCATTAGGACTACCACCATGGCTGCCCAATACTCGTGCAACAAAACCGCGCTGACTATGGCTGTGATGGCCAAAATGTCTAGGCCATAACTGCCACCACGAAAGTCTTCTATCATACCCCAGGCCAAAGGGAAGACATTGGCGATAGCGCTGATACCCAGCACCAAATGGGCCGCAGTGTGGTGTGAGGTAACATCCAGTGCGCCACCAACTATAATACTCAGTACCACTAGCTGGAGTTGTTTATACTTCTTTAGAAACTGGAAAACGCTTTTTAGCATAAAACCTTATTTCTGATTATTTGGGGTGGCTAATGGGACTTGAACCCACGACCTTCGGGACCACAACCCGACGCTCTAACCAGCTGAGCTATAGCCACCGCGTTGATAAACACTTGCCTAAAACAAGGGTTAGAGTAACACAAATAACACCTTAGGACTAGGGCTTGGTAGTGGGGGTTGTCGTGCCAGGTGCTGCCTGTTGCAAAGGATCTGCATTTGGCAATAAGTTTTGCGGTGTTGTGAAACCAAGCAAGGTCAGTATTTCATTAAAACTTTGTTTAAATTGGTTTACGTCTGCAACCGCTCCATCAACTTCGCCACTTATTTTATCAACAGTTTTTGCCAAACGATCAAATCTTTGATCGAGCTTAACGCCCAATTGTGCTCCTTGGTCATTAATAATGGGCTTGGCACTTTCTGCAAAACTGTTAGCTACATTTTTTCTTTCATGGTCAACGACATGCTCCGATCCAATTGTCGCGAATGGAGTCGCAATCGCACAAAAAAGCAAAACCTTGGCCCCAAATCGTCTGAGTGAGTATTGCGGAAACCATCTCTCAATTCTTGATGTATCAGTCGCATATGGTAATGTCTCCACCCATGAATTTGAATTGCTAGTCATTGCTGTCCTTATTGTTAAAGTTGATTTTATGTTACAGCATCGTAGATGAAGTTAGAACTATTTTATTGCAGACTGCTTGACGATTTTTTTATTGATCGAACCTGGGAATAGTTCATAAGCAGGGCGGTTTTCTTTTTGATAGATCATTTTGGTTCCAAGTTTATGGCCACAATTATTACAAATAAATATTTTCTCCGTCGGCAAGGCTTTAATAATTCTGTCAAGGTACATTCGTTTCAATGGACCAGGTCCATCTTTTTGGTAAAAACTAATGTGCTGTCTGCAATTTGCGCAGCTAATATCTAAAATTCTTGACCAGCCACCACGGGCTTGACTATATTTATCATTCTTCATAATGCTTATGCGTGGTACCCCGGGAGGGATTCGAACCCCCGACCTTGACGTTAGAACCGTCCTGCTCTATCCGCTGAGCTACCGGGGCTGGTGCGGGATACCAGAGTCGAACTGGTCTCCTCAGTTTGGAAAACTGATATATTAGCCGATATACGAATCCCGCCTAGCCCGTATCTTAAAACCATGGCTATTATATCAGATGACCTCTGTTTTTATTCAAAAGTCCATTAAACAGGTAAACATAAGCGTAAAGACTTGTCCACACATGTATTTGCATTTTACGCAATCAAGTACTATTCTAAAGTTACAAACATAAGTGGAGGGAGAAACCACATGAATGTACAATTAAAATCGCCCAAAGAGATGGCGCGAACTGCTGTTGAGTGGTTCGTGGTCGTTGTTTTGGTAGCACTAGCACTACGCTTTGTGTTCCGCATCTTTGGAGCAGAAGGCAGTGGCAATGGTTTTGTCAGCTGGCTTTACGACAATACTGCCGTATTGGTTCAGCCATTCCGCGGGATTTTCCCGGCGGTTGCTGTCCGCAGCAAGTACGTTCTGGAATTTACTACCCTGTTTGCGATGGTTGCCTACATGGTTGTTGGCAACGTCACAATGGGCGTAGTAGACCGCTGGTCACCAAAGAAATAGTTTTACTATTTCTGAAGTACTTAAAACTTCCCCGAAATTCGGGGAAGTTTTATTTATAGTTCGTTGAGAACTGTTATGTGAGCGCCAAGACTATTCAATCGCTCAGCTAGATCTTCATAGCCACGGTTGATTGAATAAACATTTCTAAGTATTGACACACCAGGTGCAGCTAACATGCCGATCAGTAACAGCACGGCTGGTCTCAGGGCAGGTGGGCAGACAATATCAGCGGCACTGAACTTTGTTGGGCCATCCACGAATGCTCGGTGCGGATCAGCCAATGTTACGTTGACATTGAGCTTCTTAAGCTCGGTGTAGTAAAGAGCGCGTTCTTCGTAGACCCAATCATGTATTAGAGTGCGGCCTTTAGCCATGGCCGCGATCGGCACAAAATAAGGCAAATTGTCTATATTGAGCCCCGGGTAAGGCCGGGCATAGATCTTTTCCTCCAGGGCGACTAGCTCGCCGTTGTGTTTGTGCACGGTAATATCTGCCAAATTAGTCTGGCTGTTTTCGGCTTTATAATAATCGCTAACCTCTAGCTTGAGACCCATTTTTTTGAGTTTCAGCAATTCTAATTCTAGGAATTCAATTGGGCTGCGCTTGACGGTAATTTTTGAATTGGTTGTAACGGCGGCGGCGATAAAGGTCATGGCCTCGATCGGATCCTCGCTGGGCGCGTAAACAACGTTTTTCTTAATGTTCTTTATCCCAGTTACTTTTAGAGTAGAAGTACCAATACCTTCAATCTTGACCCCAAGTTTTTTTAGGAAAAAGCACAAATCTTGCACCATATAATTGGCGCTGGCCATTTTGATGACGATTTCTTGCTCGAATTTGGCTGCTGCCATCAAGATATTCTCGGTGGTGGTGTCACCGGACTCATAAAGTACTATTTGCTTAGACGGGTGTTTATCAACTTTTACATGATATGAGCCACGTGTGGCGATAATGTCGACACCTAACTCTTCCAAAGCAAACAAATGCGGCTGCACGGTACGCGTGCCTAGTTTGCAACCACCGGCATAAGGGATCTTAAACTCATCAAACAAGTGCATCAGCGGTCCGAGCAACATCAACACGCTACGCGTTTTGCGGGCGGCGCTGGCGTCCATGTGCTCAAGATTTAGTTTTTCCGGTGGCTTCAGTTCTAGATCATTATTAGCTAGCCATTTAACTTTGACACCAATACTGACCAGAACTTCAATAATTCGGTTTACTTCTTCGATTCTAGGCATTTGCTTAAAACGCGTTGTGCCTTTGTTGAGAAGCGATGCCATTAACAAACAAACGGCGGCGTTCTTTGAAGTCTTAACAGCAATACTGCCATGTAGCTCATAACCACCCTCAACTTTCAAATTAACAGCGCTACCACCAATGCTTATCAAGGGTTTTTGTAATACGTCACTAATACGTCCAAGTGTCTCCAGACTCAGGTTTTGTTTGCCGTGCTCTATACGATTAACAGCGCTCTGGCTGGTTTTGAGTTTGCGAGCAAACTCAGCCTGCGTCAGGCCTCTATCTTGTCGTATCTGGTAAATTAATTGACCAATCTTCTCGTTGGTGGATAACATTGCCAGATTATTATACTGCTGGTGATATAAATTGCAATACTTTATATAACCCAAGAAAAACTGTTAAAATTAGGATAGAAAAGGGAATCTATGGCAGACAAACAAATTGCTGATTTGGTTAAAGCCGAAGAAGAACGCCAAATTGAGATGATTGGCTTGATTCCATCTGAAAACAATTCATCAGACGAAGTCCGCGGGGTTCTATCTAGTTCTTTGAACAGCAAATACTCTGAAGGCTACGCTAATCATCGTTATTACGAAGGCAATCAGATAATTGACAAGATTGAACTACTGGCCCAAGACCGTATCAAAGTGCTTTTCGACGTGCCCTATGTGAATGTCCAGCCCTATTCGGGTTCTCCAGCTAACAGCGCTATCTATTTTGCGCTGATGGAACCAGGGGACACATTGATGGGACTAAAGCTAGCTATGGGCGGCCATCTAACCCATGGACATCCTAAAGTAACGTTTTCGGGCAAGTATTTCAATCCGGTTCAGTACGGGGTTGATGAGTCTGCTCGGATTGATTTTGACGAAGTACGTCGTTTGGCAACACAACACCGTCCAAAAGTAATTGTTGCTGGCAACACAGCTTACCCGTTTGAATTAGATTTTAAGAAATTTAGAGAAATCGCCGATGAAGTCGGAGCCTGGCTGGTGGCCGATGTATCACATATTACAGGTCTGATATTAGCCAATGAACATCCGTCACCGGTGCCGTATGCTGATGTCATTATGAGTACTACTCACAAAACGTTTCGGGGTCCACGCGGGGCGATGATCCTAGTTACAAAACGCGGGCTAGAAAAAGATCCAAAGCTGGGCGCTAAGATTGATTCAGCTATCATACCGGGCTTGCAGGGTGGCCCACACAATGCCACGACTGCGGCAATTGCCATCGCCGCCAAGGAAGCTGCTCAGCCAGGCTACAAAGCTTACATCAAACAAATTCGCAAAAACGCCGATGCTCTAGCGGCTGCTCTAATAGCACACAAACTAAAACTGGTTGGTGACGGCACGCAAACACATCTAATGCTATTGGA
>CAZRYT010000024.1:0-7058 GCA_964604415.1 uncultured Candidatus Saccharibacteria bacterium | reverse complement strand
ATACTGGCCACGACAATCCTGGCTTCTAAAAATGCTTTTTCTTCTAGATCCCCATTGGCGAGTTCCAAACAATTAAGTGGCTCTCTAGCATAAATTGGCTTTTCGGCGCGTAGGGCATACCCGATTTCAAACGCAGACATCAGCCCCATATAGCCCTCCAGATTATTCACATATAAAAAATTTGATCTATCTATAGCTCGTAAAAAACGATCCTCAATTTCCTGTGCGGTTAGCCCCACTTCTGTTGGTAGCGGTCTTGTCTCCCCGGGTTCATAAACCCGGTTAGGTGTCCACAACCAGCCCTTGCTTGGTTCAAGCACTGTGACGCCATGGTCAGCAAACTCTTCATGTAACTGGTCAATCTCAGGTTTAAATTTAAAACTGCCGGATACAGCAGTCTCCAATTCACCCATCTGATTTTAGTTTTACGTTTGGTTCACCCGACTCTATAACAGTCAATAAATCACCGGCTTTTACGGTCTGGCTAACCCCTGGGATATAGCTGTGATTCAAGCTCTGCGCAAATAAAGGCTCTGCCTTCCTAGAGGTGTCATCATCTAAGGCCCAGCCCATCCGCGGTCTTAAAATTTTAGTAGCTAATCTTTGTGAGTCATCACCGGTTAGCTGATCAAAATTTGGCATTGGACAGCGCGTAAGCGCTTTTACTATGTAGGCCGCTACATTACCTATACGAACCTGACGCAAAGCATCTTCACCAAATGGGCCTATTTCAGCGCCGGCAATGTCGACATTGGCTCTGAAATTGATTAACGGAACGCTATCTCTTGGTAATTCTGCTAAATCATGGAGGTAGTCTAGTGACGCTTGGCTGGCTAGTGAAAGCGGCCGTCCATCGGCTGCAGCTGACTGATTTACAGCATCGGGCCTTTGATATTTATCTGGTAGTAGGCGCGGCCGACTAGCGTCAGCCCGCCAAAGCTTCACTGACCGACCAAGTAAACTTGCAAAAAATTCACCAGCTTCATCGTTCTCGGCTACAACTGGCAATTCAGGACCAAAAATGCGTACCGTAGATTTTTCTCCACTGGTTTCTCCCAGCGGAATATTTATTATCCCATGGCTAGCATTACTGACCCGCAAGTAATCTGCCTGAATGTCTACGGCTACAGTCGCAAGTAAACGATCTTCTCTATGTTTGCGCGCCTGATTTTCATCCCATCCACGTTGTGACACAAATAAGTTATCAGGGTTAGCAACTACCCAGGCTCTGTCAAGAGTCTGACCATACATTAAGCCAGTAGGTCCAGCTTCCAGTTCCGTTATAGTCTGGCCATTTGCCGTAGCTTCCTGACAGGACTTTATCGGGAAAATATGAACTGCTTCAATATAATCTACTGCTACACTCATGACTTAAGTTTAGCGTTGATATGTCTTGGCCTGCAAGGATAAGAGTTTTGAGTTTCTTGCATTTTGCAGTGAGTCCCTCCAGCCTCCCAATTTATCCTTACAGATGACCTTGGCCAGCCACGATGCTCATGACATTTATGCTAGACGTGGTGCAGTTATTGTCACGAGTGCCGCATGCCTTGGCTCACCGAACTTTATCTTTGGCCGGTATGATTATTTTCTATGCAAGCATATTGCTATTTGTGAGCATACTGAGTCTCAGAAGTAAGCGCATATATGCTAAAATAACAGATATGAAAGCGATATTTTAATGTCAGGGCACAGTAAATGGTCAACCATCAAACGCCAAAAGGGTGCCAAAGATGCTGCCCGTGGCGCTGTCTTTACCAAGCTGGGTAATACCATTGCCGTGGCGGCCCGGGCTGGTTCTGACCCAGATACAAACTTTGCCCTAAGACTAGCTATTGATAAGGCTAAAGCTGCTAACATGCCGCAGGCAAATATCCAACGTTCAATTGACCGCGTCGCCGATAAATCGGCTGCTCAACTGCAAGAAGTTGTCTACGAAGGTTATGGTCCGGGTGGTGTAGCTATTATGGTGGAATGTGCCACAGATAACATAAATCGCACTTATCCGGAGGTTAAACTAGCCTTTTCTAAACACGGTGGCAATATAGCCGAAAAAGGCGCTGTGGCCTTCCAGTTTGACCACAAAGGTTTGATAAGAGTAATGGGTAGCGGCGATGATTTGATATTGCAAGCACTAGATGCCGGAGCTGAAGACGTTCAGGAGGAAGGTGAAGAGTCAGTTGTCTACACAGATCCAAGACAGTTGGCCAAAGTCCGTCAAAGTTTACAAGACGCTAGCGTGGAAATCCTAGAAGCCGAACTGACTTATGTGCCCAATAACACCGTAGAAATTTCCGATAAAGAAACCGCCGGCAAAATCATGCGCTTAATGGACGCCCTGGAAGATTTAGATGATGTGTCAGCCACGCACGTAAATTTTGATATCCCCGAAGAACTGCTGGCAAGCTAATGCGTATACTAGGCATTGATCCGGGCACTGGCATTTTGGGTTTTGGCATTATTGAGGTTGATGCAAAGAACAAAGCACATTTGATTGATGGTGGAGTGATACGAACGCCTGTTAAGGAAGATGATGCCGTGCGACTGCAAACAATTTTTGAGGAATTAACAGACATAATCGCCAGCACTAAGCCACAAGTAATGTCAGTCGAGAAGTTATTTTTTGCACAAAATGTAACTACGGCCATGACGGTTGCTCAGGCCCGCGGCGTGGTACTACTTTGTGGCAAGCAAGCCGGCCTGGAAATCCATGAATATACACCGCTGCAAATCAAACAAGCCTTGACTGGCTATGGCCGAGCCGACAAAAAACAGATGCAGGAAATGGTACGGGTAGTTTTAGAACTTAAAGAAGTGCCAAAACCGGATGATTGCGCCGATGCATTAGCAGCCGCTATCTGTCACGCAAACCATATGCCGCGATGACCTGCTCCCGAACAGAGTTCGGAACACTGTCATCGCTCTTGGCGGCCTGCGACGTCAGAAATTCCGCTACTCGCTCAATGTACCATCTGTACACTTCTCTCCGTTGCTCATTTCTTCCTTGCATGCCATCCAAGCACATGTCTTGCGCAAGTCTTTTATGAGATAATAATGTCTAATGATTGCAACTATTGAGGGAACGGTTAGCGAAAAGCTAAATGGCTTAGTGGTTATTCAAGCCGGCGGTATTGGCTACGGTTTCTATGTTGCACCGGAAGATCACGGCCAGCTGAAGGTTGGTGCCGAAGCCAAGCTATACGTTCATGAACATATCCGTGAGAATGCCTATGATCTCTATGGTTTTAGCCAGATTCAAACCAAACAACTTTTTGAGCAGCTACTTGACGTCAATGGTGTTGGTCCTAAGATGGCTCTAGCTATTTTAAGTACTGGTACAAGTGAAGAAGTTCGTAGCAGCATTGCAGCTGCTGATACTAAGTCTTTGCAAGCTGCGCCAGGAGTTGGTAAACGGGTAGCCGAGCGCGTTGTGGTTGACCTCAAAGATAAAGTTGGGCTAGCCACCACAGACAATCTAGGTAATTTACTCAAAGCTGGAACAAACATAGAAAAGGATGAGGCAGCTCAAGCCTTGATAGCGCTTGGCCTTAAGCCAAATGATGCTGCTGAGGCTCTGGAAGGCATTGACATCAAACTACCAACTGGGGAGCGGGTTAAGCAAGCGCTAAAGGCCAAGACATGATTGAGCGCATTGTTAATCCAGATGAAGAAATCGACGAAGTTGAACAAGAGCTTGAACAAACGCTGCGACCACATGATTTTAGTGGCTACATTGGCCAAGGCCGGATCAAGCAGAATTTGCTGCTAGCTATTAAAGCTGCCAAAAAACGTGGTGAGCCGCTGGAGCACATACTTTTGCACGGTCCACCTGGGCTAGGCAAGACAACTCTGGCTAATGTAATTGCCAGGGAAATGAATACCAGTATCCGGGTTAGCAGCGGTCCAGCCATTGCCCGTGCCGCCGATCTAGCCAGTATGTTGACTAACCTGCAGGACGGTGACGTGCTGTTCATTGACGAAATCCACCGTCTCAGTCGGCAGGTTGAGGAAGTGCTATACAGCGCCATGGAAGATTACGCTATTGATATTATGCTGGGCAAAGGCCCTAGCGCTAAGAGTTTGCGCCTTGATATACCCAAATTTACTTTGATTGGCGCGACTACCAGAGCCGGTGCATTAGCAGCGCCTTTGCGCGACCGTTTTGGGCACATCTACCGGCTGGATTTTTATGCTCCAGAGGAAATCGAAGACATCATCAAGCGTTCGGCTAAGATTCTAAAATCCAAAATTAACCCAAATGCTATAAAACTTTTGGCCGAGCGTTCGCGCTTAACCCCGCGTATTGCTAACCGTATGCTTAAACGCGTGCGTGATTACGCCGATGTTAATGGCGATGGCATTATTGATGAAAAAACTGCTGTCAGTGCTATGGATATGTTACAGATTGATGAACTTGGCCTTGATAACGTTGATCGGCGCTTGTTAGCTGCCATTATTGATAATCACCAAGGTGGGCCAGTTGGCGTTGAAACGCTAGCAGCTCTACTGGCCGATGAACGCAGTACCATAGAAGACTATTTTGAACCTTATCTAATGCAAATCGGCATGCTCGAACGCACCCAACGTGGGCGCAAAGTTACAGCCAAAGGCTATAAGCACATGGGAAAGCCAAAAAAAGCCGAAGACAATCAATCCAAACTGGTATAATTTTGCTATATGAATCCAAATGAAAACCAGCCAGAACCTGTACCAGACGTACCAAATCCAGTCCTAAACAATGAGGAGATAGTTGATCCGACTATCCCGGCCGGCAATCATGAAGTGGTTGTCATAAAGCGCCATCCTTTTGGTTTGGTAGCGTTATATCTGCAAGTTATTGTTGGCCTGGGTGTTGCCGCTGGCTTAATAGATTTTTTGGTAAATCAACTAATTAGCGCCGATAATCGTGCTTCGATCTTACCCTGGCTGAATCTAGTATTAATACTAATAGCTGGAATCGCAGTAATTTTTCTGATAATTGCCACCTTCGTGTACTTACAAAACCGTTGGATTGTGACCGATGACAGCATTACGCAAATTACCCAAAATGGCCTATTCAAAAGACAAATGTCAGAGCTATCGATGGCCAATATCGAAGACGTCACGGCGGTTCAGAACGGTCTACTGGCGACAGTTTTTGGCTTTGGTACCCTAAAGGCTGAAACGGCTGGTGAGCGCTCCAACTTTCATTTTATTTATTGTCCACGTCCAAATACCTATGCCAAAATAGTCTTGGATGCCCGTGAGCGTTTTATTAATGAAAATCCAGACGTTGCTAAACGCGCCAACGATTTATTGAACGTCCCAAGAACCTAGTTACTCAGCAAATGGATTATCGCGTGCCTGTTGGAACAGAGTTTGAACTTGGACGTTTTGATCCTGAAGTTGTTGAATTTTGTCCAGTGTGGCTTGGTCAAATTTAGGGCGCTGTGAAGCGTTTAGCTTTTCGTCAATAGCATCCTGACTAGGTTCTGAATGACTAAATTGATTGATCCTAAATACTAGGAAGCCACAGAGTCCAAGTAGCACCAGAACAAACATAAAGCCTAAATACTTCTTGGCTTGATTAGCCAGCTTGGTTAATTGGTCTAGGTATTTTTTGACATCTATTTTCATGGTTTTGTATAGACCGTTAAGGTTATAGAAAAGTTAAGTAGTGAACGATTCTTGGAATCTGGTGTGATGGTTATCTGTGTAACCTGGGAAGTGCGCCGATTTTGTTCCATGCGATCCAAGAAAGCGATTAGATTATTATAAGAAATCGGCTTGGCAGTGTCAGATGTAATGGTTATATCTAGCTGGTAGAGATTGCTTATACCATCGACAGCTTTTAACTGAGTGGTTGGTGTTGTTGGTACTGGTGCCGGTGTTGTCGAGCTGCTAGGCTGTTTAGGTACAATTGTGCCCAAACTTGAAGCCGGAAAAGTAACATTAGAAATCTTGATTCCTAGATCGGTTGCAATACTGACTATTTCCCTAGTGACTTTGGCTTGATCTTTGTCTTGGGGAACGATTTGTTTGGCAATCTGATCTAAGGCCGTGTATCTTTGAACGTCCTGCTTGGCTTTTCCAAGAGCGGTTTGCTGCGATTCTATAACCTCATTATCAAGTTTAAGACTGACCACTTTTTTAGATTGGCTACTAAGCATTGCATTACCCAGGTAAACAATCGCGCCCACACCTAAACACAGAGCCAAGACTACGCCCAACATCACAAAATACAGTTTCTTGCTTTTACTCATGGGGTGGCCGCCGGTTTAGTTATGAAAAGAAAAGGGTTTTGTTTAGCAAACAAGGCACGGATTTGCACAGTACAAGGGTATTGGCTTTTAGCAGCATCGCTGGTTGCCCCACATTGAATATTGACAATATCAGCGCTGGCAAACAACTTATTTTTGGGGTCAGCTATATTAACCTGGACTTGGGTAGCGGTTTGATAATCGGTGGCAGCTGCCTGGAGATCCAAGCCACCCTGCAACTTGCTAATATTTAATTCCGTCAAAACGGCACCAGGTGGCATAACACTACCAATCTGCTTGAGCATACTGGAGAACAACACCTCTTTGGATAGAACCTGAACCACTAATTTCAAATCATTACTAATACCTTCAACCTGTTTTTGGGTTTCATCTAGTTTTTGAGCCTGGAGATCTGCATTACCTTTTTCTACTTGATCGGCGAGAGACTTAGTTGTTCGTTGCAAATACAGTTGCCCGGCCAAGCCAACACTCCCCAGCAAAGCTATACTTGCCAGCAACACAAATGACCATTTGAGCAGTTTGGTATTACGCCGAGCGTAACCGTAGTTTGATTTAACTTCGGGTGGCAGTAGATTGATCATGCAAAAATTTCCCCAGGTTTGATCAGCGCCAGACCGGCTGCAGTTACGTAGAGTGATTTCTCGACGGTGTTAGGAGCTTCAATGCGGTGGAAATCCAGATGTTGCCATGGTTCACACATCCTTACTGGTTGACGTAAGATATCAGTCAATAATTCTGAGAGACCGGGCATATTAGCGCCGCCGCCCATGGTGACCACCTGACTAATTTTTTGGTTGGTCG
>CAZRYT010000023.1:0-7213 GCA_964604415.1 uncultured Candidatus Saccharibacteria bacterium | reverse complement strand
TCAGTTGTGCCCGGGCTAGTCGCTCTAGCGCTCAGGCAGCTATCCAAAAGTTAGCCAATGAAATAAACAGAAAGAAAGTGCATATTTGGGGTCCATCACCAAAGTATATTGAAAAGGCCAACGGTAAATACCGTTGGCAAATAATCGTCAGATCAAGTAGCAGAGGCGAGCTAGTGAATATCATAAGATCCCTGCCCAGCAACACCCAATATGACATTGATCCAACTGATTTGTTATAGATAAGTTATACTATTTTCAATGTCAGCCACCAGAAAAGATATCATCTATCTTCCTAACAAACATTTACGTCAGACCTCTAAAAAAGTGTCTGTCGTAGACGAGGAGGTTAAAAAAATTATTCAGGATATGGAGACAGCTACGCTTGATTGGGAGGACAGTCGTAAGCATGAAGTTGGTGTAGCTTTAGCGGCAATACAGATCAATAAGCCTCTGAGAATCATAGTTATACGTAACAATTTTGACAACAAAGAAGATCGAAGTTTCCAGGTTTTTATAAATCCAAAGGTCGTAAAGTTAGAGGGCAAGGTCACCGAAGATTATGAAGGTTGCCTGAGTGTACGCACAATTTATGGTTTAGTGCCACGTCATGAAAAAGCTCGGATCAAAGCACTCGATATCAACGGCAATGAAGTTAGGTTGAAGGTTGATGGCTTTTTAGCCAGGGTTTTCCAGCATGAAATAGATCACACTAACGGAATAGTATTTGTTGATCATATCAAAGATAAGCCAGAAGCTTTTTTCCGTTTATTGTCCGACGGTAAGTTAGAACCACTCAATTATGACGAACAAATTAAAGACAATAAGGCATTATTCCCCGTTAATTATGAAAAAGCTAGCTGATCAAGCGATAGTATTTTTTGGTAACGAAAAGCTCGCTACCGGCATTTTGGACGTCAAGCCCTTGATAAAAGAGGCTGTAAAAAAGGCTGGGTTCAAGTTGGAAAAAATTGTGACTGGCCCAATTAGCGAACTAGGTAGTCATGTGTCACGAATGGCAGTGCTGGCAGCCTATGGCCATATTGTTCCGCAGTCGGTTTTAGACCAATTCCCTTTAGGCATTATTAATGTCCATCCCTCTTTGTTACCGGCTTATCGTGGCCCGACACCAATTGAGCAAGCAATTTTGGATGGCGCAACTAAAACTGGAGTATCTATCATGCAGCTGACGGCCGGGATGGATGAAGGGCCAATCTACAAACAGAAGACGCTGCACTTGAACGGCCATGAATCAAAACCAGAACTGGTCGAAAAACTACAAAAGCTTGGTGCTGATATGTTGGTGGAAATTTTGCCAAGCATCTTCAGCGGCAGACTAAAAGCTAGACAACAACCTCACCCCGATAGAGCTACGTATTCTCATAAGATTAGCAAAACTGACGGTTTGATTGATTGGCGCAAACCAGCCGAGGCACTACAACGTGAGATCAGAGCATATGCGCTATGGCCAAAATCTAGAACCACACTGTTTGGCAAAGAAATTATCATTACTAAAGCCTACGACGTGCCCGTTAACCAGCAAGATACCAAGCCTGGTGAGGCAGAGACCGTACCTGAAGCCGGTACCATATTGGTGGAATGCGGTAAGGGCACTTTATACATTGAAAGATTAAAGCCAGTTGGCAAAAAAGAAATGAGCAGTGCCGAATTTATTCGTGGTTACGTAGTATAAAACGAGTTAAGTTAGCCAAATTAGCAGCAATTGGATGATGTTCGGCTGTCATGAGTGGTATGAACTGGTCATTGGTTAGCTGGAAAGTTTCAGCGCCAGTCTGATCCCTTAGTTCGTCAGGAATGATCCACTCCAGGTTTACGCGATTAGGGAGATAGGCGCGCTGCTGCCGTGGAATTGCACCACCCTCAAAGTGAATTATACGTCCGCGATCGTCGGCAAAAAGAATATTGACCTTTGGTTTGTTTCGTCTAAACATAATAACTCTCTAGGCAGCAGGCGGTTGGTCTGAACTGGCCTGTTGGCTCATGGCAACAATTTGTGGAGCGTTTTGTTTGATTTCGCCCTTAAGCTTATCGAGTTCATCGGCCACAACTTGCTTGTAGTTCGGGAAATTTGTTTCTAGCCATTTGAGTGCGCCTGGCTCGTCATTGCCATCAATAAAAGCTTCAAATTCATCAAGCTGTTGGTTACTCATCTGTTCAGCTAGCTTCATACCAACTCGCATCTCAAGCGTCTCATAAATGTGCTTGAGCATTTTGTTCTTTTCGTCTGGGGGTAGGCTACCTAGACCAAGTTCATCCAAAAGTTCATTATTGAGCTTAAACATATGTCTCCTATGGTTCTATAGTATCATCTAGCCAACCAAATAATGGCCACTATAGCTAGAATAACACCCGTAATAATAGCAGCTGCTAGGATTCTTTTGTAGTCTGTAGCTAGACTGTGAACCCTAGCACCATGATGGGCAGATAAGTCGGAAGGTTCTGATTGAGCCTCTAGATTATCAGTAGCTCTTATTTCGGTGCGTTTTGACAAGATTTCCCCTACTGGGGTCAGTTCGCCACTATAGGTTTGCTCTTTAGGTTCATTTAACTTCTCGTGACGTTTTTCAAAATAGTTTTCTGATAATTCTTCAAACCGGCTTTTTTGAGCTTGTTCGCCATCTTTGTCAACTACGGCTTGGTAAGCCTCTTTGCCCAGTTGCTGTAATTGTTCCGGACTAACCAGTGGTGGACGGCGGGTCTCAGCCTTAGTGGTAAGATATTCCGGGCTGTCGGGTGGTAAGGCTTGTTCTAGGGGTCCTAGGGGCGGATTTTCCATAGTTGATACCTATAGCTTACGGGCTACTTCGTTTCTAGTAAACAATTCTATGCGATCACCTTCTTCAATCTGTAATCTAGAAGAAGTTTTCAGGCTCAAGCCACACATTTCACCTTCAAAAACTTCTTTGGCGTCTTGCGGACCTTTCTTGAGATTGGTTACCTCAGCCTCGGCTAACTTTACTTTGTCTCTGTAGATTGCTGCCTTGGCTGGCAAGCTTAGTTTGCCCTTGGTGACTTCACCTCCACAAATTACTTCCGTCTTAGTAGTCTTGAATATACCTTTAACTATTAATCGACCTAACTCGGTCTCGACAACCTCGGGCACTAGCAACTTTTCTAGCTCGGCCTTAGCATCATCGACTAACTCATAAATGATGCTGAACAGCTTGACTGGAACTTTATCGCGGGCAGCCAGGCGCTTTACGTTAACGGCAATAGGCGTGTTAAAACCATAGATAGTTGCCTCCGATGAACGAGCATGATTAACGTCATTTTCGCTGATTGGACCAACGCCAGAACCAACCATTCTGATAGCAACTTCCTCGGTATCAAGCGCTTTTAAGCTGTCAATTACAGATGTCAGTGAGCCTTTAACGTCAGCTTTGACTATAATGTTTAGCTCATTAACTTTGTTGGTACGATTGATAATCCGTATTAGCTCGCTACTGTTTATGTCCGAGGTTTTGCGATTATTTGAAGCGTCAGTGCCAGTTTCAGCTTTAGCTCTAGCCTCTTTCTCAGTTTTTATGGTTTCAAAACGATCGCCAAACTCAGGCAATTCTTTAAAACCACTGATGATTACTGGCGTTGATGGGCCAGCTTCTTTGACAGGCGTATTGTCAGTTGAGTCGAGATTACGTATACGCGCATAGGTCGAGCCGGAAACAATAAATTGGCCGGGTTCTAACACGCCAGCCTCTATAAGCGCAACCGCCACTGGCCCGCGGCCAACTTCCATATGTGATTCAATGATCAAGCCTTCGGCTGGCACGTTACGATCGGCTTTGAGCTCCTCAACATCGGCTACCAGCAAAATCATCTCTAGCAGCTGGTCTACGCCATTGCCTGTCTTAGCCGAAACTGGCACAGCCACAATATCACCACCGTAGTCTTCAACCATCAGCTTTTGCTCAGCTAGCTGTTGCTTGACGCGGTTAGCGTCAGCGCCCTCTTTGTCCATCTTGTTGATGGCTACAATGATCTTAACGCCAGCTTTACGGGCAAAACGGATAGCTTCAATGGTTTGCGGTTTGACACCATCATCAGCCGCCACGACTATGATTACTAAGTCAGTTAGTTGAGCACCGTGTTCACGTAGGGCCGCAAAGGCCTCATGACCAGGTGTATCAAGCAGTGTAATTGGTCGTTTATTGTGGACTATCTGATAGGCCGATATGTGCTGGGTAATGCCACCCGATTCACCACTGGCAACTTTGGCACCACGGATAGCGTCGAGCAAGCTGGTCTTGCCATGGTCAACGTGGCCCATAACGGCCACCACTGGTGGTCGATCTTCTGCCTTAGCACTTGCTTTGGGTTTCTTGTGACTTATTTGGACATCGTCGGCTGATTTTTTGGTCAGCTCAATCTCTAACCCGAGTTCACCAACTATTATCTGAGCGGTATCAAAATCAATTCGTTCGTTAACAGTTGCCATAACACCGTTTTTCATCAACTCAGTGATGAGTTGAGAGACCGGTATCATTAGCTTCTCAGCCAGCTCGCCTACAGTGATCATGTCATTGATTTCTAGATTGGTTGCCATAGATCACTCCTTTCTGGCTGCTTAAGGCCTGTTTAACTCATCTTACTTAGCGTCTTTAAGACTTAGGGCTATCTTGCGGTTCGGGATATCAACTTCAAGAACTTTGAACTTCTTCTTCTCGTTGAGTTGGAAGATTTTTTCTGGGTCAACGCCTTCTTCATTACTCATCTCTGATACATGAACCAGTGCTTCGACAGCTGGACTCAGTTGAACAAAGGCGCCAAACGGTGTGATGCGGGTAACTTTACCATCAACCATATCACCTTTTTTGTACTTCTTAACTTCTTGTAGCCATGGGTCTTCAGACATTTGCTTGAGGCTCAAAGACAAGCGGTCTTTATCAATAGCGATGATTTTGGCTTTGATCTTCTCACCGGTCTTGACGTATTTTCGGGGTTCTTCGACTCTCTCCCACGATATCTCTGAGATGTGGATTAAACCCTCAATGCCATCAACGTTCACAAAAGCACCGAAGTCGATTACGCCGGTTACAATGCCTTCTACGACGTCACCAACTTTGAGCTTAGAAAAGTGTTCGGCGGTAGCGTCTTTGACAGCTTCTTTTTCAGAGAAAATTAGTTTGTTGTCTTTGGCGCTCACGTCTAGAACACGAACCTTGATGGGTTGGTTTACTAATTGATTAAGCTTCTGCAGTATCTCGTCTTTATCGGCACCAGTTACTCTTGGGTAATGGCCAGCCGCCAGCTGAGAAACCGGTAAAAAGCCGCGAATACCTTCTAGCTCTACCAATAAACCACCTCTGTTAGCATCATAGGGCATAATTTCTATAACTTCTTGAGTGTCCATAAGTTGCTGTAATTCATCCCAGCCTCGACTTTTGTCGGCTCGGCGCATACTCAGCAGCGCGTAACCATCTTCTATCTCTGGATCAACCACGCTGGTGGTAACTTTTTCTCCCTCTTCTAACTGCTTGTTATGGCCGATTTCTCGGCGCAAAACAACGCCAATACCATTGGCGCCTAAATCTATCCAAACCTCGTGCTTTTTAACGGATGTAACTGTGCCTTCAACAACATCGCCTGATTTTATTTGGGCAACATCTTGAGAAGCCAGTAGATCATCCATAGTCACAGAACTTTTTGACATGTGTTTACATGCCTCCTTTTCCACATATTTCCGCTTTAATACCGGTGGCCGGTCCTACCGACCCGTTAAAGATATTAATGGGTTAGGCATTATTATATCTGTTGATATCTGTCAAAGCAAGTATTTAGCCTGTGATAAACTCATAATATGATTTTGGCCGTTGATATTGGGGGTACTAAGACGCTGGTTGCTTTGTTTGATAAAGCCGGCAAAATTATCAAACAGCGGAAGTTCCCTACCTCGCAGAATTATGAAGATTTTCTGGCAACCTTTTCGGACGAATTCAAATCTTTAGACACTATGAGCATAGACAAGACCGTTGTAGCAATTCCTGGCAGGCTTGACCGCGCCACAGGAATTGGCTTAGTGTTCGGTAATCTGCCCTGGAAAAATGTGCCAATCCAATCTGATGTCAAAGCAATTGTAAAAAATACCGTCCTGGTTGAGAACGACGCCAAGCTCGGTGGGTTTGGTGAAGCAATGGCAATAAAAGACAAGTTTCAAAAGGTTTTGTACCTGACTATTGGAACCGGAATTGGTGTCGCATTTACAGCAGATAGCCAAATTGATACCAGTATTAATGATCTCGGCGGCAATACAATAAAGTTAATGCACGACGGTAAGTTAGTTTCATGGGATTCATTCGCATCCGGCAAAGCGATTTTTAAACATTATGGTAAAAAAGCTAGTGAAATCGATGATCCCAAAATTTGGGAAAGCATATGTTTGGATTTGACGGTTGGAATTCTTGAACTGCTATCAGTTATTACGCCCGACTGTATAGTTTTAGGTGGCGGAGTTAGTAAAAACTTTGATAAGTTCGGCAAGATATTAGCCAGACAACTTAATGAATCATCCGCATCATATCTGATCCCTCCCATAATATCAGCAAAAAGACCGGTTGATGCGGTTATATATGGATGTTATGAATATGCCAAGCAAAACCAATAGCTTCCTCGATAGACTGAAGACGACATATACGATGCTCGGTTTTGTGCCGGCTGAAAATTTCTATTGGTCTCCGGTAGACAAAACCATCCACTACCGCTTAGCTACGGTTGAGTCAGACAGCGGCCAATGGGCTCTGCTCCATGAGGTAGCTCACTCTGATCTTGGTCACCTTTCGTATGGTAGCGACATCGAGTTGTTGCAATTTGAAGTGGCGGCTTGGCATAAAGCACTGGATTTGGCCAAAAACTACAGTGTTGATATATCTGAAGATCACGTCGAAGAGTGCCTTAATACCTACCGTGATTGGCTGCATTTCCGTAGTACTTGCCCAAAATGCTACCTGAATGGATTACAAACCTTACCGACTACTTACGTTTGTCTGAACTGTCAGGCATCCTGGCAAGTTTCATCATCGCGTTTTTGCCGGCCGTACCGCATGCAAAGCCGGCAACAAAAAACACCGCTTGAGTCTCCTCAAGCGGTGTTCATGCAAGAAATCAGTTAATTAAACAGACTTCTTAGTGCGACGGCTAATTCGGCCGCCTTTAGCACCGGCAATGCGGGCTAATTCACGGTTGGCAAAAAAGCCACCAG
>CAZRYT010000022.1:0-8726 GCA_964604415.1 uncultured Candidatus Saccharibacteria bacterium | reverse complement strand
CGTTGCGACCCCAACTTGAGCGTGATTTTAGTTCGTAGGCACCAGGCGGGCTAATACCAAAGAATTCATGTGTATGGGCTAATATGCGCTCGCCCGGCCTGACTGGTATGACGGGATGGTCTAAGGGTATGCCTTTTAAGGGTTCAACACCATTTTTGTGGCACCAATCTTGATGAGTCATGGCTTGATGTGGGCCGCTAAAATAACGGCGGACATCTTGCTCGTCGAAGGGGTTATAAATGGTGTGATCGCCGTCGCGTTCGGTTCTATAGTAGTAATAACCCAGCGTTACATCCAGGCTAGCATGAGCGACATGTTTCGGGTTAAAGGGGACGCAAACAATGTGCCCCTCGTCTATTGCCTTCCTAATCTGCAGATTACTGTAGACCGCCAACTTACCCTCCTTAGATATCTATATTGTACGTTTTGTCAAAACCATGTTGCAAGCATAAGCACAATATTACAACTAAGATTTGGTGTGATAGACCCTTTGTAACTGATCAGCGTGCAGATCCTGCAAGAACAGCTCAGCAAAATTTTGAATGTCTTCGACGCTGCCATCACTCGATATGGTGCAGTCCACAGCTATGCTTTGGCGTTCTCGTTCAGTCGGATCCATCAGGTCGCTTTGCAAGAAACCGGGTCGGTGGATTTCCAATATAATACCGCCAACACTACGCAGGATTACGGCGTCAGTTGGGTAGCGCAGACCACCGACAATACATAGCGCACAGCCAGCTTTCTCAACCAACTGTATGCGCCTAGCAATTTCCTTGAACCAGATGCCGCTGTCTATCCGACTAACCAAATAACCACCCAAAAACTGCAAAAGTGGCCGGTAGCCTTCTTTGTTCTCTGGTGTGATTTCTGCCTCTAACATTTCCGGGTAGCGGTGCAGATTCTCGATATGCAAAATCAATTTTTGATACTCAACTGGGTGGCTTTCCATCAGTTTTTTGTTAAGTCGTATATCTTCAAACTTGCAGTCAGCATGAACTGTTTCTTTTAGTATGCCTGGCAAGGGGTGTAGCCAGTTGTTAAGACTGTCGACTTGGGTTGGATCGGGCAGACTACTGGTAGCCTGTTGTAGCTTGTTGGCGACCTCAATAACGATATTGCTAGACTCAAGATGTACAGTTGGAGATACAAGCTTGGACAGCGCATCAGCAAAGGTAGTCTTGCCGTGCCCAATCGGCCCAGTCATACCAAGAATTATCATCCACTAATTGTAGCAGCTTAGGCGTTTAATTCTGAGACGTTGACTTGAATACTTGGTCCCATGGACGTTGTCAGATAGATAGATCTAACGTAGGCAGCCTTTAGGCTTGCCGGTTTGTTGGTTTTGAGACTTTCTAAGATTGCCTTTAGATTACTTGTGATCTTTTCCCCACCAAAACTAACCTTGCCAGCCGCCACATGGACGATGCCAGTTGAGTCTACGCGGTATTCAACCTGGCCGGCTTTGGCTTGCATAACTGCCTTAGCTACGTCGTTAGTCACAGTACCGCTCTTAGGGTTCGGCATTAGGCCTTTAGGCCCCAGTACGCGGGCGTATTTACCCAACTTGGCCATTTGGCTAGGTGTGGCGATCAAAATATCAAAATTGATCACACCCTTGTCTAGACTTTGCAAGAATTCATCGCCTTGAGCAATGTCTGCGCCGGCTTTTTTGGCTTTTTCGACTGCTTCTGGTTCGGCAAAGACAGCCACGCGGACAGTTTTACCGGTACCAGCGGGTAGAACTACAGTATCACGCAGATTCTGGTCGGCTTGCTTTGGGTCAACGCCCAAGCGCACGTGCAGCTCAACGCTGGCGTCAAACTTTACTGGGCTAGTCTTGCAGGCTAATTCAGCGGCTTCCGCCAAGCTGTACTGCTTAGTTTTATCAATCTGCTCAATTTGTTTGCGGTACTTCTTACTGCGGCGCTCTAGCTTTGAGCGAACAATTTTAACAGCTTGTCTGGGTGCTTCTTCTGCAGTCTCTTCTTTGGCAGTGGTTTTGCGGGCTTCTTTGGCTGCTTTTTCAGCTACTTCTTTTAGAGCTTTTTCACTGCGCTTACCGGCCTTGGCAGTCTTTTCTTTTACTTGTTCTCTTTGACTGCTTGTCTGACTCGCATCTTTATCAGTTTCTTGAATAGTCCCATCTTTGATCTCCTTAGCTTTAACGGCACTGACTTTAGCTGGTTTTTTTATTTTAGTCTGTGAGGTTTTTGACTCAACTTTTTTAGTTGCTTTCTTAACTGGTTTCTTGACCACAGCACTAGATACGCTTTTTGCCGTCTTAGTGCTAGACTTCGCCTTACTTGCTTCTGCCATATTATCTCCTCGTGGTGTTAGCGGCATTCAGCCTCCCACAAATTAATTGTTATTCAGTCTGGTGTAGTTTATCAAAAGCTTGGTGTAAATTATCGGAAATGCGCCGCATTCCTGAGCTATGAAAGACTTCTCCCCACTCAGCAGCTTCAAACAACTCGGCAACTGTTTCTTGCTCATCGCTTGACAGAGCCTCTAGATCTACTGCGTAAGTATCACCGACTCGATTGGTAACGTTATGTGTCAAAAATGTGTTGGCCAAGATACCTGCAGAATGAGCCTTCTCGGCAGTCGTCATGATTTCCTGCTGCAAAGTTAAATAACCAATCAATCCCGTAACGTATTGGTGTGTAACCAGTCTTTCTTGGGTAATTTCAGACATATTATTCAGCCTGCATTCGCAAGCGGATCCATTCAGCATGTGCTTCAGGATACTCTTGAGAGACCGCGAGCATAGCGCTTAAGCTTTCAGCGTGTCTTGTTGAATCACTGGCTTCGCGTGCGGCAACAACTGCGTCATATGCATCATTAATTCTACCTAGCTGCCTCATCTGGGCTTGTTCATCGGGTGAAGCTGAAAAATAGGCGGTGACACGAGCTGACTCTTCGGCAGCGGTTTCGGTATGTAAAATAGCCATTACTCTACCTCTACACCCATGCTGCGGGCGGTACCGGCAACGGTTTTCATAACTGATTCAACCTTGTCAGTGTTCATATCAATTGCCTTGGCTTCGGCAATTTCTCTGACTTGAGCTTGGCTGAGCTTTTTGGCTATCTTCTCAGAGTTTGGCTTGCCTGAACCTTTTTGAATACCCAGAGCTTTTCGGATTAGGTCGTCAGTAGGCGTGCCAACAACTCTAAAAGTCATAGAGCGGTCTTCATAAATAGCAATATGAACAGTCACATCTTGGCCCATACGGTCTTTGGTCTCTTCATTAAACGGATTGATAAAATCCATCATATTTACGCCGTATTGACCTAGGGTGCTACCAACCGGCGGAGCCGCGTTGGCTTGGCCGCCTTTGATTTTCATCTTTAGATTTGCTGTAACTTTCTTTTCTGCCATAATTTCCTCTGTAACCGGTAGATTGTACTACACCTTACCCCTGTTGTCTAGATCTAGAACTAAATTTGTTGTAAATACCAAGCCCGACAGCCAACATCCCAATAACTACCAGCACCGGAGCGTCAGGCATTTGGCTACGCTCAATGCCCAGACCGCCGGCTATTAAAGCCAGCGCGCCAACAGTAATCTCAATATTACCTTCTCTATTTTCTTGCTCTCGATTACTCATCTGTCAAATATCCCTCAACATCTTAGTGGTCATAATCTTCACGGCTCATGGTTACAGCCAAACCGGCTGAGGCTGTTAGTATTAAGCCACTACCGCCAACAAGTTCGGCTACGTTTAGTAATTCAGGTTGAGACTGGACAACATCCACACCCATCAATGCGACCCCGCCAACAAAAGCAGCAAAAGATAAGACAGGGTGTTCGCCTAGCCAATCAAGTGTGCTCTCTACTGGCTTAAGCCATGTCGTCATGTTTTTTACCTTCTAGTTTCCAAACTCTAATAGTGTTACTGGATGGGTGATTGCGCAGATATCGCCATTCAGGAGCCTCGAGGGCAAAACCAATAACCATAAATCCCCCTAGCGCAGCAGCTCCAGCCGACGCAGCCAAAGGTATTTTTTCCAACAGAGGCAAGGTAGCTTCTAGACTTGCCACAAAACCGAGGATACCTCCCATTAATGCGCCGCCGCCAAGAAAGCTGTTTCGTACTAAATGTTTGTCAAAATTTTCCCAGCCTATATCAGCATTAGAGCTTGATTCCGTCGTTGCAGGATTCGTCATGCGTTAACTATACTCGTTTTACTTGGAGGCTATCAAGCTCGACTGGGGTTTCGCGGCCAAACATGTTAACCAAGACTTTTAACTTGCCTTTGGTCGCATCAACTTCGTTGATACTACCGTCAAAGCCTTTGAATGGTCCGTCAATGATATTGACGACTTCGCCCAGTTTGAAGTCAATCTTGTGCTTAGGCTCGGCGCGGCCCATACGTTTCATGATCTTTTCGATTTCGTCCTCACCAATTGGTGTTGGGTCGGTGCCACTACCGACAAAGCCAGTGACAGACGGAGTATTACGCACAATATACCAAGCGTCTTCACTCATTTTCATCTGTACCAGTACGTAACCCTGGAAAATACGCTTTTCTACCACTTTGCGTTTGCCGTTCTTAACCTCAATCATCTTCTCTTTTGGCACTAGCACCTGGATGATCTTGTCTTTCATCTCAAGACTCTCAGCGCGCTGGCGGATAGATTCAGCTACTTTTTCTTCATAACCACTGTAGGTATGGATGGCATACCACTGTTTGGACTCATCATAACGTTTGTTCACTATACAACTCCTACTTTATAATCAATTTCTTAAATACTTTATCTAGACCGTAATCCGTGACGGCTATCAACAGCCCAAAGAAGATAGCAAAAATGAATACTGCCAGGGTTAACTGAGCAGTTTGTTTGCGGTCTGGCCAGTTGACTTGCCTAAGTTCACGCCAGCTATTTAGGAAATATCGCAGCAGCAAGACTGTGGCTAAAATGTTGCCGATAAAACGCATTGGTCGGGTTTTAAACGGTGTCAGCAAGAAACCAAATGGTCTTAAGACTTTGGCTAAGGCTTTGCCAGCCATGCCAAAAGGTTTAGCAGCAGTGTTACGAACTTTGCTAAGTTTGCGCGGTTTTTTGGGTACGCTAGCCTTAGCTGCCTTTTCACGGACAGATTCAACTGGCTTTTTGAGCTGGCGCTTCTTTGGTTGAGCCATCAATAACCTCTTAAATTAAAAAACTACCTATTACAGTAGTTCGCTGGGTGTCAATATAGCACACAAGTAGTCGGTAGCCAATAGCTGGTAGAAAATACTTCGAATGTTATAATAAGCACTTAGGTAGAAGAAGATTAATTATGAGTCAAAATCAATCTGTTGAATCAAACCAGGGTCAGGTAGATGATGATCCGCACAATTGGCCTGTAAGTGCATTCGTAGGTCTAGCCTTAGAGACTAGCGCAGTATTTCTAGTCTTGCAGCCAGAAATCGTTGGTAGGTTAGGTGGGCTAGCTATGGCTACTGCAGGTGGCATGCTGTGGGCCGCTACGACCGAAAAACTTGGCCGACTGCACAAACAGAGCGACACAGAAGCAACTCCAGGTTCGGAACAAATATAGTAAAAATCGCACGTTTGTTGAAGCTCCAAACTTGAAAGAAATTTAGTTTAATCGCATTATTATTATGATGAGCTTTGAAAGTTGGTATTCTGAAAATGGACGCGCCGAACGCACTGTGTTAAAGACGATGAAAATATGCGGAAAAATAACAATAGCTACGGGTGGCATCGAAGAAGTATTAGGAGCAGTAACCATAGATAATACGGAAATAATCACAGGTTTTTTACTTTTAGGTACTGGGGTAGCGATGCACGCGGTTTCAAATATGCTACTTCCTCGATTTAGGCCTCCTACTGAATCTCCGGAGTAATATTTGCCAAAAGCTGAGTTTGGTACTATTGTATTTTTATGTCAGAGATTGAATCAACTCAAGATGGTCCGTTCTTTGTAATAACCGAACAGGTCACCTACCAACGCGTGGCTCCAGATAATGAAATTTACTTTCCGCACCCTCGTCTGTCTAAGTCCGATCCGATTGAAGTCGAGAGGCGACCATTTAATAACGATGAATTACAAAAAGTTATCAAAGATATAAATGAAGAACTAGAATGGCGAGAAAGTGATCCTAACTATCTTGATACTGATGCGGCTGAGCAAAGAGCGCGTAAAGGTTATAAAACTGATTATTTAATGCAGATCGGTATGACGTCAGGTATGCTGGAGGTCTTGGGTGTCGTCTTGTTAACAGATGAACTTGTTGGGTTTAAGGTGGTTGGTTTTGGCTCTGTCGCCTTGGGTATAGCTTCCGTAGTCTGGTCACGTGGGCCTTACCACAAGACGTCTGACAGGCGAGCCTCAGAAGCTCGTCAAAAGATTGAAGCTAACGTAGCACAATATAATCAGCTAGCTTCGTTACGTGAAACAGCCAAAGCTCAGTTTGATTCTCAGGAATCTACTACTTCAGGTTCGGAACAAATATAGTAAAAGTTGAGCCCTTGTTGAGCTCACTTTGCATGCTGATATTGGCGTGAATTAACCTGGCTAGCTTCATAGTTACGTATAATCCTAGGCCGGTGCCGTTATTCTGCCGGGTTCGGTAATCCTCAGAGCGGAAAAACTTATCAAACACTTTTTCTTGGTCTGATTTGCTGATACCTATACCTGTATCACTAACTGCAAACTCGACGCCGTCTGGCCGAGCCTTGGCAAACAGTGTTACATTGCCGGTCTGAGTGTATTTAATAGCGTTGGTTATAAAGTTTTGTAGGATTTCACGCACATACAACTTGCTGGACTTTAGCACTTCTAGGGCTGGGTCGACGACTAAAATTATCTCTAACTTTTTAGCCTCAGCCTGCGGCTTATAGTTGTTGACCAGGTCATTTAGGAGTTCGTGGGCGTTGATTGCCTCAACCTCAACCGTTAGTTTGCCGCGTTCAGCCCTAGACAGAGTCGCTAGGTCATTGATCATACTGCTTAAGAAGTTTATCTGGTCATGAGCTTGTTTGAGGGCGTCTTTGATTTGTGCATTTTCTAATCCGGATTTATCAAAAATATACTGCGAATTACCAATGTTACCCTCAGCAATGGCGATTGGTGTGCGTAGTTCATGGCTAACTACGCTAATGAACTCATCCCGTTCTTCTTCTAACGATTTCTCACGCGTGATGTCGCGCAGCAATATGACATAACCACGCATACCCTCGTGGCCATAGCCAAGCTTAACTGGCGCAACGCTGATATAGAGATTGATCGTACCGCCGTCAGGATAAATCAGACGCCAATCACGGTTAGTAAACTGAGTCTTGGTTGCCAAGACCATGCGCTGGACATCTATTGGCTGGTTATTGCGGTCTATGATCTTAAGAGCATCAACCAACCTTTGACCAACCATCGAGCTGTTGAGGTCAAGTAGGTTTAAGGCCTCACCGTTATAGAGAATGATTTTGGTGTTTTCATCAGTGGCGATGACACCATCTGCCATGCTGTTAATTAAGCTGGTCAGGCGTTCGCGCTCCAGCTCGGCACCGGCTGTCATACCACCATGAACTGTATTGGCAAAGTTAGGTTGAGCAGGTGTTGTCGGAGTCTGTGGGGCAATAGTTGCCTCGGAGGTATCATCAGGCATAAGCACTATTATGCCACAGATTACGAAGAGATGGGTTGTGGCATCAGGCTTGGTCGGTGGACTCGGATACGTTGCCTTTTATCTTTGAGGTCTACTATATATTTGTCTAGCTCGGCCCAAAACTTGGGGCCATGCGCCATTATCCTAGTGTGCATGAGTTCATGGAGTAAAACGTAATCTATCAAATCCCAAGGCAGTTGTATGAGGTAGCAATTGATAACAATATCTTTTTGTGGCCCACAACTACCCCAACGGCTTTTTAGTTGCTTGATGCGAGCCGAACGGTAGCTAAAGCCGTGTTGTTTGGCGAGTTGGCCGAGTCGTATCAATATGAGCTTGTTTGATTCTAGTTTGAGCGCTCTGATACTAGCGGTGTGGATGAGTTTTTGGCTTTCTGGATGATGAGTTTCCAAATGTGCTGGTAAACTGACGGTAATTAAGGTGTCGTTTACGAGTGTGGAGGGTTTGGTGTGTAGGCTACGACGTATTTCAAGACGATGTGCCTTACCTATGCGGTGACCATGTCTGATTATTTGTTGGGGTGATTTGTTCTTTTGTTCTAGTAACCAACCTGCCTTACTACGGGCAAACGCAATACCGACTTTGTACGGTGTCCAAATTGGCATGCTTACTCTGATTTTGCCCTCGTGGTCAATGCTCAGACGTAAGCTTTTGCTGTTACGACGGCGGACCAAATTAACAGGCCCGATGCCAGGTATAATTGTTTGTTTTGATGACATTTATTTATCTTATAGCTATATTGCGGCGTGATGGGTCGACTCGTCCGGCCAGAGGGTTCGGAATCAGATTGACTAACTCTGGCTTGGCCAATCCGGCTTGGGCTTGGTCAGCGTGGAGCATGCCCATGTCATAGAGTTTTTTAATAACAGCACTGCGCTGCGTTTGGTAGGTGTGCTTGCCGCTAACTACCACAAAGTCTTCTGTTGCCAGCGGGTTTTGCATATAGGTTATAAGGGCATCAAAACTGGTACGGTCTAGTGGTCGGCTATATTTGTCATCAATTTTACGCTTATTACGCTTAGCGACTCTCGTAAAAGCCGTTTCTTCATCAAGCTGGAACCAAACTATCAACGTTTGCGCTTTGTGCTTTC
>CAZRYT010000021.1:0-9470 GCA_964604415.1 uncultured Candidatus Saccharibacteria bacterium | reverse complement strand
CTTCTTGTTTTAGCAGTTCAACTTCAATAGTCTCGCCTTCTGAAACGAGATATTGCTTACCACCGGTAGATATGACTGCTTTTTTCATAGACCAAGAGATAGTATCAGAGATAGCTCTGGGTGTCAAAGAAGTTAAGACGCCTTTTTCAGACCAATAGACAGATCACTATCTTCTACTTTTACTTCTGCTGAGTATGTACTGCTGCCCTCTTTTGTCAGGTGAGTCGCCAGTGTTTCTTGCTTAATAGTATGTTCATGCTCCTCGATGGCCTTCTCCAGGTCTTTGCTATCTGTTTGCAATACCAAACTTATCCGGTCATCAACATTCAAGCCAGCTGTTTTACGAGCACTTTGAATCTGACGCACAACCTCACGCATTAATCCTTCTCGTTTGAGTTCTGGGTTGAGTTTGGTATCAAGCTGCACTCGATAGTGTTGCGTAAAGTTCCCCTCTTTCAGGTTTTTTAGGAACGTCTCGTCAGGTTTGAGTACACTTTTATCGAATAACACCTCTTTTACGTTCAATTCCTCTTTCAGGATTTCGGTTAACTCTGGCAGTAAATAAGCTTCATAGAATCTTTGAAGTGTGACTTTGGCCAACGGTTGTCTGACTTTAATGCTGTGTTCAGCACGTACACTTAAACCGATTGTTATCAGGTTGCGCAGTATTTGCATTTTCTGGACTAGCAATTCATTTATGTGGCCTACCTCCGGCCAATCAGTTAAATGCACACTTTCGCCGAGCTTATTGTCGGTCAATTTCAAGAATAATTCTTCTGCCAAGAACGGAGTGAAAGGTGCTAAGACCTGGCTGAGCCGCACTAGTACGTAATGCAACGTCTGATAGGCTTGTTGTTTATCTGTGTCATCACCTGATTTCCAGAAACGCCGACGACTACGGCGCACGTACCAGTTACTGGCGTCATCAATGAAGGGCAATACTGGTTTGAGGGCATTTGGTATATCATAGCGCTGCATATTAGCATCAACTTCTTCAATAAGCTGGTGAACTCTGGAAACAATCCACTGGTCGAGTAAGTTACTGTTTTCATTGATTGGATCTTCCAGCTTACCATTCCACTCCCAGCCATCTACCTCAGCGTACATAGTAAAGAAGTCGTACATATTCCAAATCATCGACAGCTTACGATTGACGTCGGCCACGTCCTTATCTACCAAGGAGTAATCTTCGCCGTTCATCAGTGTTGAGCTCATAAGCAAAAAGCGCAGGGCGTCAGCCGAATATTCATCCATCAGTAGGTTTGGGTCGGTAAAGTTCCCAAAGCTTTTGCTCATTTTTCTACCATCATTTCCAGCGACAGTACCGGTGGTAATAACATTGCGAAAGACGTTTTTGCCAAACAACCCTACCCCAACGGCGTGTAGGTAATAGAACCAGGCCCTGACTTGAGCAATGTATTCTACGATGAAGTCACCTGGAAAATTTTGTTCAAATTTTTCCGTATTTTCGAACGGATAATGGAACTGGGCAAACGGCATACTGCCAGCCTCAAACCAGGAGTCCATAACCTTGTCTATACGCTTATATTTGACATTATCTATTGTAAACTCTACATCATCTATCCATGGTCGATGATAATCATCCAGTTCAACGCCCGATAACTCCTTGAGTTCAGCATAACTGCCAACAACTTTGATGTGCTCTTTACCACTCTTGTCCTTGCCCTTCCAGACTGGCATAGCTGTGGCCCAGAAACGGTCGCGACTGAGGTTCCAGTCTGGAGCGCTCTCAACAGTTTTTTCAAACCGACCATGTTTGATGTGCTCCGGAAACCAATTGATATTACCGTTTTGTTCTAGCATGTCTGTACGTTGATTATCAATATCCATGAACCAACTGGGGTGAGCCCGGTACATCAGGCGTGTACCACAACGGTGGCAGTGTGGATAGGGGTGCGTGATGTATTCGATTTTCCAGACCACACCGCGCTCAAACAATGTCTTAGCTATGTCTTTATTTATCTCCCAAATTTGTTTGCCTTGCCACTCGCCCTCGGTGTAAAAACCTTCTTCGTCAGTATCTAGAGCCATAGGAATTTTATTCTTCTTGGCTAAGGTATAATCGTCCTCTCCGTAAGCTGGTGACTCGTGGGCAATGCCGGTGCCTTCCTCGGTATGGACGAAACTGGCGTGCCAAATTTTGTGAGCGTTGTTGCCACGGTCCTTGAACAAAGGTTCATACGACTTACCGACTAATTCGCTGCCTTTAAACTTTCGCAAAACTTTATAGTCAAGCTTTTGATGCTTTTCGTCTGTTAGAGCTTTCTCGAGCAGAGTCTCGGCCAAAATCAAATGCTCCCCGGCTAGTTCAACCTCAGCATAAACGACGTCTTTATTGACTGCCAAAGCGGTGTTAGATGGCAGTGTCCAGGGTGTAGTTGTCCAAGCCAACAGATAACTTTTCTCACCTTTTAGTTTGAATTTCACATAGACACTTGGGTCAGTGTCATCCTGGTAGCTATTGTCCATGGCGACTTCGGCCTTAGAAAGCGGCGTAGCGTCCCTAGTGCAATAAAGCAATACCTTTTCGCCTTCATAGATCTTGCCGGCGTCATAGAGCTTCTTAAAGGCCCACCAGACGCTTTCCATGAACTCTTTGTCCATGGTTTTGTAGGCACCGTTGAAGTCCACCCAGCGGCCAATGCGGTCAATCGTGTCTTCCCATTCACTACCCGTCTGTACCATGTTGGCACGACAAGCCTTGATGTAGTCCTCCAAGCTAATGGTAGTACCGATTTCATTCCTGTCTTTTATGCCTAGCTTTTTCTCGGTGTAGACTTCGGCCGGCAAACCGTGACAGTCCCAGCCCCAAACCCGCTCGACTCGCTTGCCTTTCATAGTCCAATAGCGTGGTACCACGTCCTTAGCGATGCTGCTCAGTAGCGTCCCAGTGTGTGGCACCCCAGTTATGAAAGGCGGCCCATCATAGAAAACGTAAGCATTGTCCTTAGGGCGTGACGAAACTGACTTCTCGAAAGTCTTGTTCTTTTTCCAATAGGCTACGAGGTCTTTCTCGTAGTCAATTGCCTTGCGTCTGGTGCCTTGCTTGAACTTCATAACTCTCCTTTAAAAACAAAAAGCCCCTTGATCACAGGAGCCTCAATTGAGACGGTACCATCCTGCTTGGGACTTAATTTAGGACGATTACGGGCCTTCCCGGTGAGTTCTACTAACTTAAAGCTTTCTTCTCACACCTTGCAGTTGATAGCTGCTCTTCGCCGTCTGGCGAACGGATACATTTACTATAGCCCAACTACTGTTGAGCTGCAACAAAGAAGTTGCCACCTGCACTAGCATAAGCAGCGACTTCATCCATTAGCGGTAATTGAGAACCAGACCACATTTGTATTATCTGTCCGTCGTCTGACAGAACCAAAATAGCTGGGTGTTGCATGATGTCATATAGGCTAGCTGTAGCTGAGCCCTCTCTGCTATCAACATCAACTAGTTCCACCTTGCGGCTGGCTTCGCGACGTTCAAATTCATGCACGAACTCCTCGGCCATGCGAGCGTATTCGGAGTTTGGTCGGTAAAGCAGTAGCACTTTCATGTTACTACTATATCAAGTTTGATTTTTGTCGGATAGGGCTAGCTACAACCAGTAGTTGAGCCACAGCTGGTACAGACATAACAGCTGCCGGCTTTTTGGGTCTGATTACCACAGTTGAAGCACATCGGTGCTGAATTGTCAGTCTTGGCATCAGCCTTAGTCTTAGCTGCAGCTGTCTGCACTGGTGGACTAGTAATTTTTGCTTCCGCTGGTCTTTCAATTATCTTTTCAACTGGTTTAATTTCGGCTTCTACCAGGGGTTGTTCCAGTAAACTAGTTTGGGCTTCGGGCATATCGTCGATATCAGCTAGACCGAGCTCCAGCCTATCGTCAAACGACAGATAAGTGCTAGCCAGTCTGCGAGCTATGTAGTCAATGATCGAAGTAGCGGTTCTGATTTCTGTGTCATCAGTTATACCTGATGGGGCAAATGACATGCTGGTGAAGGATTTAACGTAATCTTTAAGCGGCACTCCAAACTGCAAACCGTGACTGATAGATATAGCTAAGGCGTCCATGAAGCCCGCTAAGGTTGAACCCTGTTTGGCTAAGCGCATGAAGAGTTCACCGGGTGCGCCATCGTCGTATTCACCAACCGTTAGGTAGCCATGGCTACCGGCAACGGTAAAGGAGAAGGTTTTGGAATTACGTACCTTTGGTAGTTCACGACGTACAGCTCCTTTAACAATGAACTTCTCACTGATAGATTGAACACTGGCAGGTTCTGATTTTTGATCACCATCCTTTTTAGCCATAGATAGTGGTTGGCCAACCTTGCAGTTGTCACGGTAGATTGCTACGGCCTTGAGACCTAACTTCCAAGCCTCTAAATGAAGTTGTTCAATTTCTTCGACTGTGGCTTCTTCTGGCATATTAACAGTTTTACTGATGGCTCCAGATAAGAAAGGTTGTACAGCAGACATCATTTTTACATGACCCATGTAGTGAATTGAGTTATCACCCATAGAACAAGCAAAAACATTTTTATGTTCTTCCTTGAGGTGAGGTGCTCCAATTATAGTCTTTTCAACATCAATATAGCTGATAATATCATCAACTTGGGTCTTGCTGTAGCCGAGTACTTTTAGTGCTCGGGGTACAGTTTGATTCACTATGTTCATAGAGCCACCACCAACTAATTTCTTGAACTTAACTAGGCCTAAGTCAGGCTCAATACCAGTAGTATCACAATCCATCATTAATCCGATGGTACCGGTTGGCGCTAAAACACTGGCTTGAGAATTTCTAACACCGTAAAGCCCACCAAGTTCTACGGCTTCATCCCAAGCACTAGCCGCCGCACTTAAGAGTTCTTCTGACACGAGGCCAGCATCTATCTTTGACACTTCTTGGCGGTGCATTTTCAGAACATTTAGCATGCCGTCACGATCTTTGTGAAAACCTGTGAAAGGCCCTACTCGGTTGGCTATTTTTGCACTCGTAGCATAGGCATGGCCAGTCATGAGAGCAGTAATGGCGGCAGCTATAGCACGACCCTCATCAGAGTCATACGGTAAGCCCATGGCCATTAAAAGAGCTCCTAGATTGGCGTAACCCATGCCCAGCTCTCGGTAAGCTCGAGCATTTTTGGCAATACTCTCGGTTGGATATTCACTGTAACCAACTAGAATTTCTTGGGCAGTAAATATAATCTCTACAGTATGCTTGAAGGCTTCAATATCAATGGTATTGTCATCTCGCAAATATTTCAGCAAGTTTATGCTAGCTAGGTTACAGGCCGAATTATCTAGGTGCATGTATTCAGAACAGGGGTTACTGGCGTTAATACGACCAGCATTAGGCGTAGTGTGCCAACGATTGATAGTAGTATCAAACTGCATGCCCGGATCAGCGCACTCCCAAGCGGCTTCAGAGATTTGGCGGAAAAGATCGCGGGCTTTGACGGTTCGGAGCACTTTGCCAGTTTTAACAGATACTAGACTCCAGTTGGCGTCTTGTTCGACAGCTTCCATAAACTCATCAGTTACACGAACGGAGTTGTTTGCGTTTTGGTATTGGACCGAGAAAATGTCTTTACCGTCTAGATCCATGTCGTAACCAGCTTGCTGCAAAACGCGAGCCTTGCGCTCTTCTATGGCTTTGCACCAGATGAACTCTTCAACGTCTGGGTGATCTGAGTTTAATATAACCATCTTGGCTGCTCGGCGGGTCTTGCCACCGCTCTTGATAGCGCCGGCTGAAGAGTCAGCACCACGCATGAATGATAGTGGACCAGAAGCGGTACCAGCACTCTTACCAAGTTTTTCAACTGATGAGCGAATAGTACTAAGGTTAATCCCGGAACCGGAACCACCTTTGAATATCATGCCTTCTTCTTTATACCAGTTTAGGATAGAGGGCATAGTGTCTTCTACCGCCAAAATAAAGCAGGCGCTAGCCTGTTGTGACCTGCCTTGGGCGCCGATATTAAACCAAACCGGTGAGTTAAAGGCAGCTTTTTGAGTAGCTAAAATGTATTTGAGTTCCTGGCGAAAATCTTCGGCTTCGTCTTCACTTTCGAAGTAACCTTCTTGCAAACCAGTCCTAGTGATAGTATCAGCTACGCGGTCAACTAAGTGCTTTAGGCTACTCTCACGCTCATCAGTCCCTGGCGTACCAGTAAAGTACTTCTGAGCTACGATATTGATAGCATTTAGTGACCAGCCCTCTGGAAAATCAACGCCTTTCTGTTCAAAGACAGGCGTGTTAGTGGCTGGATTGGTGATGAGCGAGTCTCTTTTGACCCACTTTATAGTGTCGTAGGCCTGGCTTTTAGCGGGCGTGAATAGTCGCCTGCGCCCCAGGATAGTTGTTTGTCCCATTTTTTTTACCCTCACTTTTATGTCCTTGCTGAAAGGTTTGCTCTTTTCATCCAAGGAACCATTTATTAAATTATTTTAGTTTTATAGTTTTTGTTAGTTGAGTAAACTGCGTTCGTCTCTCTTAACGCTGTTAGCTCCCCTTGGTTCATAACTATACTTACTTTATATACCCGGTCGTGGCCGTGTGCAAGTATTTTCCGAACCCAGGGCGGCTAACAGAGTTGTTAGTGCTTAGTTTTGACTTTGCCTTCTTTAATTTGAAGCAATTCTTTTTCAAAACCAGCGATGTCTTTAAACCGCCTGTAAACACTAGCGAAACGGACGTAAGCAACTTCGTTGAGCTGAGCTAAGCGCTCCATTACCATGTCACCGACTTTGGCAGATGGAACCTCTTGATCGCCGCAGTCATAGATATTGTGCTCTATGTCAGCAACGAGATGTTCCAATTGCAAGCTGGTAACAGGTGTTTTCTCGCAGGCTCGGTACAGACCGGCTAACAACTTTTCTCGGTTAAAGAGTTCCCTGGTACCGTTATTTTTGATAACGATTATCTGGGGTTTTTCCAGGCGTTCATAGGTAGTGAAGCGATAACCACACTCCGGGCAAGCTCGGCGGCGGCGAATAGCTTCTCCTTCCTCGGCGTCTCTGGACTCGATAACCTTGGTGTCGGCGAACGAGCATTGGCTGCATTTCATCTGTTACACCTCCTTATGTTTTCTATCATAACTGATTGAAAACAAATTTTGTATTCAGCTTAAATGTACTATTTACCTATACATATCACTATATATAGCGTCTATGCCCTAATAATAAGCCTACATGCAGTGCCTGACAATACAAAATGTGGTGTATTATTTACCTGGAGTTAATCCATTTCTATCTGTTAAAAGCGAAAACCAAGCATTCGACATGATTTTTAATTTATTTTCTTGTGAGGAAACGTACCTCAATTGGTACATTTGCGCGCAAAAAATAAATTAAAAGTGGTGAACCTTGGTTTGCAGCTGACAGATAGAGGTGGATTAGCTCCTAAATTTAGGCCAATAGTGGCTTATTTATCTTCGGTGAAAGGCTCATTATCACTATCGTCTTGATCTTTGGAGCCATGTTTTCGCTTGCGCAGACGACGCAAAAACGAAGGTTTTTCAAGTTCCTCATCATCATCGACGAGACCCGTGCTTTCTTCTTGACTAGAGCTTGAATCATCATGGGTAGTATCTGACTCTTCTTGATTATCAAGCGACCAAATATTTGGCATAGGTGTAGAATCTTCTTTAAGTTTCTTATCGTGATCGTCTTCTTCATGCTCCGGCAGATCCATATTGAGATCAGTTATATCTTCTTTTTCTGCCTCATGCGTAATTGATTTGGGGGTTTCTTCGAGGCCTTTGGCAACACCACGACCGCTAAAGTAAGCATCGTCAAAGCCAGTGGCCACAACGGTTATGATTATTTCACCATCTAGGTCTGGGTTGATAGTTGCACCGAAAATTATATTGGCTTCAGGGTCAGCGGCAGCTGTAATGGCTTCGGCAGCTTGGTTGATTTCATGCATCGACATATCGTTGCCACCAATAGCATTGAACAGAATGCCTCTAGCGCCATCAATTGAAACTTCGAGCAGTGGTGATTCAATGGCCTGTTGAGCAGCGCGTAGGGCTCGATCTTCACCACCAGCACGACCAATGCCCATAAGAGCTGAGCCAGCATCGGCCATGACAGTTTTAACATCGGCAAAATCAAGGTTAATAAGACCATGGACGGTGATCAGATCAGATATGCCCTGTACGCCCTGACGCAGAACATCATCAGCTACTTTGAAAGCTTCTAGTAATGGCGTCTGACGATCAATGGTTTGCAATAAGCGATCATTAGGAATGATAATCAATGTATCGACGGATTGACGTAAGTTGGCAATAGCCGAGTCGGCATTGCGACGTCTTTTATCACCTTCAAAGGCAAACGGTTTAGTTGCAAAACCTACAACTAGAGCCCCGTCATCTTTGGCCGCCTGAGCGACTATGTGGCCGGCTCCACTACCAGTACCACCACCAGCACCAAGGGTTACAAACACCATGTCGGCGCCACTGACGGCTTTCTTTATATCATCAATCGATTCTAGGGCAGCGTGTTGTCCGACACTTGGATCAGCACCCGCACCAAGACCACGAGTCTTATCCTTGCCGATGTGGATTTTGGTGTTAGCTTTGGAGTGATGCAAAGCTTGTGCGTCGGTGTTTATAACTATGAACTCGACACCATCAACACCAGCTTCTATCATGCGGTTAATAGCTGCTCCACCTGCACCTCCAACACCAACTACTTTTATTCGGGCAAACGTTTCAATATCTGGATTGACTTGTGGCATCTTAACTAATCTTCCTCACTTAATGTGTTGTAGTATACGTCAGTCACCGAAGTTCTACAACAGCTGCTATTCTAACGTTTTACTCGACGGATTAAGCCCTCTACTAAGCCCATCAATTTTTTACTGGGTGAACCTCTTTCAGCCGGTGCATTATCTGGGCTAAGCAGCATATCAAGTTGCATTAGACCTATGGCAGTAACAAATGATGGATTCTCAACAACATCTACCAAGCCATTTAGCGGTTGGAGTTTGCCAATCCGGGCTGCTAACTGTAATTTCTCCCTAGTAAACTCGGCAATACCGGGCAAATTAGCTGTGCCACCGACTATAATGACACCACCAGGTAATTTACGTGACTTGCCAACTTTGCGTAGCTCTTTGTCTACTAGTTCTAACAACTCTTCCACCCGAGCTTCGGTTATCATTAGTATGTCGTCGGTATCATAGCTGTATGTCTGACCTTCGTGTTCCAGGCTGATACTATCGGCTTTTGGTGGTTTCAGTGAAGCGTGACGTAATTTTACAATCTCGGCAATGTCTAGATCAGTTTTAAGCCCAATGGCCAGATCATTAGTTATGTTGATGCCGCCTACCGGTAAAACGGCTACGTGTTGGATTTCACCATCCTCTACTACCACCAAGTTGGTTGTACCAGCACCAATGTCAATTAATAAACAGCCTGATTCCTTTTGTTGCCGAGTTAGAACGG
>CAZRYT010000020.1:0-9540 GCA_964604415.1 uncultured Candidatus Saccharibacteria bacterium | reverse complement strand
TTATAGCGCTGTTGAGTTTGAATTTGCGGGCATCCATAAGCCCTAAATAGGTTGAAGACAAGACTATGACGCCAATACCGATGTATTGTTTGGTCAGTAAACTTTCGTGCAAGAATAATGCTGCCAGAATAACTACAAATACCGGCATTAAATTCAGTAAAGCTATTGTGGTAGACGGCTCTTCGCTAGAAAGGGCTTTGAAATAACAGTAATAAAAAACAATAGTCAGAACCCCTGAAGTAATGGCGGCTGCCATAACTTTAGGCGGCAAAGTGTAGGTCTCGTTAGTTATAGACAGATACAAGAATGGGAAAATGCCAAATAAGCCAGCGACCATGGCTCCAAAACCAGCGCTACGGTAAACTTTGCGTAGTAAATTATCGTCAATCAGAACAACTAAGGCCCACAGCAATGGTGCTATTAGGGCCAGCAAAAGCCAGTTGTTATGAAACAGCATTTATCTGAGTATAGTCCTTTTGCCTAACTGGTTACAAACAGTTACAATTGGGCTAGGAGAACTGATGAGTAAAGTAGTTATTGTCGAAGACGATATTCCTCTGGCTGAAATGTATAAGTTCAAGTTGGACGGAGCCGGTTTTGTCTGTGAAATTGCGCTTGATGGTGCCGCTGGACTTGAACTTATCAAAAACTCTAAGCCAGACTTGGTACTGCTAGACCTGATGCTACCCCAGATGACTGGTGGTGATGTTTTGAAACACATGCGCGGCAGCCAGTGGGGTAAAAATATCAAGGTTATAGTGCTTACAAACGTTAGTGAAGCCGAAGCCCCAGACGAACTCCGCAAACTAGGTATTGAGAGATATTTGGTGAAAGCCAACAATACCCCAAGCCAAGTTATAGAGTTTGTTAACCAAGCTCTAGGAGCAAAACCAGCTTAAAACGTTTGTGTTAACTCTCATCAAGAGGTAGGATTAGATTTATGGCCAAAGTTGCAATTGTCGAAGACGATCTGGCTATAGCCCAGATGTACCGTATCAAGTTTGAATCAGAAGGATTTGAAGTTGAGACCGCTGAAAACGGCAAATTGGGCTTGGAACTGGCCGAGAAGATGAAGCCAGACATCATCCTACTGGATCTCATGATGCCGGAAATGACCGGCGACCAGACGCTCAAGAAAATACGGGCTACTGGCTGGGGCAAGGATATCAAAGTGATTATTCTGACAAACATGGGGGAGCAAGAAGCTCCCCCTATTCTTAAGGAACTGGGTGTCAGGCGCTTCATAGTTAAGGCGGAGATGACACCGCGCCAAGTTGCCGAAATGGTCAAAAAAGAACTAGCCACTTAGTTTATGCAAAGTGGACATGAAATTGAGTACGAGTTAACGTTCTTGGCTCGTGCCCTGCCTCTAGAAATTTCTGGGCTCAAACCAAAACGTCTGATTGATATTTATGTACCGGAGGACATGTCGGTGCATCCTCACCTGCGTCTGCGACAAAAGGGCAATAGTTACGAGATAACAAAAAAGCAACCAGTGGCTGATGGTGATTCTTCAACCCAAGTTGAAATCACCATACCACTCAAAAAAGAAGAGTTTGACACTTTAGCGACCAGTAGTAAGCGCAGCGTAGTAAAAGATCGCTATAAAGTGATCATAGCTAGTCGGCCTGCTGAAGTCGACGTCTTTCGGGACAAGCTTGAGGGTCTAGTCTTAATTGATTTTGAATTTGCTAGCCAGAAAGAGAAAGCGGCGTTTAAAGCCCCGGATATTTGCTTGGCAGACGTGACACAAGAGGCATTTACGGCTGGTGGTCTGTTAGCTGGTCAATCTTACGCCAATATTGCCGCAGAGCTTAAAAAATATGGCTACACCTCAATTAGTGGCTAACCTGTTAAAATTAGGTTTATGAAAATCGCACTTCTTGGATATGGCAGCCAGGGTCAGGCCGCCTACGAATATTGGAATCACGACGGCAACGAGCTAACCATCTGTGATGAGTCTGAAAGCATCGATTTACCGCAAGGTGCTAAGTCACAATTAGGGGAAGATTATATGAAAAATCTAGACACTTTTGATCTGTTGGTGCGTACCCCGGCCCTCCATCCAAAAGACATAGTTGCCGCTAACTCGCCGCAAATTCTAGAAAAAGTAACCACCGTAACTGATGAATTCATCAAGGTTTGCCCTAGTCGTAATATCATCGGTGTAACTGGTACTAAAGGCAAAGGTACCACCAGCACACTCATCGCCAAGATGCTGGAAGCCGCTGGTAAGAAAGTTCACCTGGGCGGCAACATCGGCACACCACCACTAGAGATGCTCAAAGCCGGCATCCAGCCTGATGACTGGGTGGTCTTGGAACTAGCCAATTTTCAATTAATTGACCTAAAGCATTCACCGCACATTGCAGTCGTGTTGATGGTAGAGCCCGAACATATGGATTGGCACGCTGACATGGATGAATACATCAGCGCCAAGCAGCAGATGTTCAAATTCCAATCAACCAATGACATCGCCGTTTATTACAGCCAAAACCCTAACTCCCAACACATTGCTAGTGTCACAGCTGGCCATAAAATCCCCTATATGAAATATCCTGGTGCCGACGTGATTGAAAACATTGTGACTGTAGACGGCCAGGCAATCTGCAACGTTAACGAAATCAAGCTGCTGGGCAAACACAACTGGCAGAATGTTTGTGCGGCCGTAACTGCTGTTTGGCAGATTATCCAGAACACCGAAGCCATGCGCTCAGTTTTGACCAGTTTTAAAGGTCTGGAACACCGCTTAGAGTTTGTACGTGAGCTTGAGGCCGTAAAATATTACGATGATTCCTTTGGTACAACCCCAGAAACAGCTATTGTGGCCATCGAAGCTTTCGAAGAACCCAAGGTGGTTATTTTGGGTGGGTCAGATAAAGGGGCGACTTATGAGAAACTGGCTCAAGCAGTTGTAGATAACAACGTGCGCTATGTAGTCACCATCGGTGCAACCGGTCCGGCCATAGCTGCTGCTCTACGCAAAGCCGATTATAAAAATATCGTCGAAGGTGGGGCCACAATGCAGGAAATAGTAGGTATTGCCCGTAAAAAAACTTGGTCAGGTGATATCGTGTTGCTGTCTACGGGCTGCGCCAGCTTTGGTTTATTCAAGAACTACAAAGATCGTGGTGAACAATTTAAGCAAGTTGTTCAATCACTCGTTTAAGTTGAGAAATGACGGGCTCAATTGGCTGTATAACTTCGGCTCGGCCGGCAGCTATCTCTCGAATGATTTCCTCTATCCAGTGATAATGCGTGCATCCCAGTAGAATGATGTCCGCGCCGTGATCGCAAACTTTATCGATCCGTTGCTTGATCTGTTCTTGGTCAACTTTGTCATCCTCGATCATTGAGGTCCAGTCTGCACAATCCGGCTCAAGTACTTTTACGTCTTTAGCGTAGGTATCTTTGAGCCAAGCGTAGCGCTTTGAGGCAAGTGTAGTCGGAGTGGCGCAAACGGCAATAACACCGGACTTTGTTTGTTCAGCTGCCGGCTTTACCATTGGCTCCATGCCTACAAGTGGCACTTTGATCTGCTGTCTTAGCTGGTCAATTATAGTCGTCGTGACAGTGTTGCAGGCCACTAAAATGACCTTGCAGCCCTCACCTACCATCTGTTCCAGGATTGGTTTTACGAGCAGTAGTAATTGTTCAGGAGTCTTGCTACCGTAAGGAAGATTCTTTTTATCTTCACGGTAAAGCACTTCATGTTCAGGTAAAGTTTTTTCAATAGCTTTGACTAGGCTCAGGCCGCCAACACCCGAATCAAACACACCGATTTTCATTATGCTTTTGCCTTGGCGGAGCGGATGATGTTTTCAAACAAAGCACAGACAGTCAATGGGCCAACTCCGCCTTTGACTGGGGTAATAGTTATGTTTGGTAATACACGCACATCTTCGGCCACATCACCTATCAGACCGTTTTTATCTGTAGCTACGCCAGCATCAACAATAACCGCATCTGGCTTGACCATGTCTCTATGGATTAAGCTTGGTACCCCAACGGCGCTAATTATCACATCAGCTTCTTGAGTTAGTTTGGTTAAATCTTTGGTTTTACGATCGGCAATAGTGACTTTATAGTCAGAGTTTTGCCAAATTTTAGCTAGAGGTTTGCCGACCAAACGACCGTGGCCGACAAGCAACAAATTTTTGCCAAAAAGTTGGATGTTGTAGCCGGCTAGTAGCCAATTGATTGCCATCGGCGTAGCCGGATCAAAATTAGTTTTCTCAGCCAGCCCATCGACGTCTTTTTCTTTTGCTACTGAATTGAGAATTTCGGTGGTCTGATCAGGATTGGGCAATGGGATCTGGACAATTATGCCATGCACAGCTGGGTTAGCGTTTAGTAGTTTTATTGTCTTGAGAGCATCTTCTTGCTGAATGGTGCGTACATCAACTTCAATGCCGATATCATCACCGTACGTTTGTTTGAGCCGCATATAGCTATCGACTACCGGATCAGGATTGGTCCGAATGATGGCTAGTTTGGGTTGGATATTATGAGCTTGACGAAGAGCACGCACTTCACCAACTTGGCGTTCTTTGATAAATTCAGCTAAATCTGATCCGTTTAGGAGTTTCATACCAGTGTATTCTACCAAAACTCTTCAGAGAACGACTAAATACAACTATGGTTTTGTTTTAGTTTTATTATTGGGGCTTGTTTAGATTTATTAATTTTACAATTCCCCAACCGATAAGCACATATACGGCGGCGGCAACCAATATAGATGGTTCAAATACAGAACGGACATCTTGTGTAGCCACTTTTGTGACGCCAAAAATACTATCAAAAGGAGCCGTTAATACGCCGGTAACATTGTAGATAAAATCAACAAACCCACTGGCTGGATTGGCGCCAAGCAATTTTAATACAAAGCGGAAGGCTAACAATATTTCAATAAAGCCAACAATGTACCAAACTATGTTCGCTACTACGGTCTTGTCATCACCTGAGACTTTGGTGTCGACTTTTTGTGTTTTTTGTTGGACTTTAGCACCTGTATCGGTTACTCCTTGGTCTTGACTGGTTGTAACTGTTTTTTCAACTTCTGCCATAACTTACCCCCTTATTATTTTAATAACTATACTCTTGCTTTTATTGAAGATAAACAGGCATGAATATTGATAAATTTGGAGGGCCAGCGGGGACTTGAACCCCGGACACCCTGCTTAAGAGGCAGGTGCTCTAACCAGCTGAGCTACTGGCCCGAAACTCCGCTATCTTAACAGATTACATCTGTTATATCAATCAGGGTCTGGTATGATAAAACCAATGAATAATCTGTTACTCGTCTTGGTAGCTCTATGTGGGGCTGAGTTTGTACATAACAATATTGAAATTTGGGGAATGCGCCAGAAAGTAGGTTGGTTGAGTATTGTCCAAAACGGACAGATGCACGGCAAGTGGCCAATCAATGTTAATAACAAGCTGAAAACAGTTATTCTACATTCTTCAATTTTAGTTTTGTTCGGTGGCATGTTTTATTTGATACTGAAGGCCTTAAATCTATCTGATCATAGTTTAATAATTGTCGGAATTGTTATCTTGCTGATCAACTACGCCCGCACTACTTGGTGCGTGGACATATACCACAATCAGATTGGCAAGCTGATTACCAAAGCCAAGAAAAACCTTTAGCGTCTAACCCATTTTTCAAAGACGAGCGTAATGCCATTCTCGGTAATCGGCTTAGATTGTTCTATGCGCTTAAAGTCTTTCTCAAATTCCGGGAAAAACTTAGTACAGTTAAAATCAGCATCAAGTCTGGTCAGATAAAGTTCATCCGCTAGATCCAACGTGCTAGAAAAAAGCAAGGCGCCACCCAAGTTCCAGACTTCCCCCTTGGTATTTTTCAGAAATTCGCGGGCGTCATAGACTGGCTCAAAGCCAGGCTTTAGCTTTTCTTGCTTGTTTAGAGTTGCGACATAGTTGATGCCGTCCGGCATGGGTTTACTGAGCTCTTTATAGAGACCATAGCCCATCAGTTTAATACCATTTTTAATTTTTGTTTCGTAGTACTTAACATCCGAGGGAACTTTGCCTTGCCACGGAATGCCATGATCGTTAGCGATGCCCAGTTTGCTGTCTACGGCAGCGATCATTCTAATCATATGCTTTTTAGAATATCACGGTGCAGGTCGGCAATCAGGTAAAAAGAGCCAGTAACTACGGCTAGCTTGCTCTTGGTGTCTAGTAATAGTTTATAAGCCTTGAACGGATTAGGTTCAGTTTTTATATATTGTAAGCCAATTCTTTTTGCTTCTTCAGCCAAAACATTTGGGTCATTCGGCGTTGCCGGTAAATCCTCAGAAGTTTGAAAACTAGTAATTATTAGCTCGGAGCAAATCGGTAACAGCTCCCTCAAGACCTCCTGGTGTTCTTTGTCGCTCTTAAGACTCAGGAGAATTGGCACTTTTTGCCCGGGGTACTTATGCTTGAAACTGTCTGTAAAAGCCCGCATTTTCTGAGAATTGTGCGCCCCATCCATGACAATAGTTCTTGAGCCAATTCGGTGGGCTTCCATACGACCTGGTATAACTACGTTTTGGCTAGCTAGTAATTGCGCATCATAGAGTTCAGGCAAACTATCACGCTCAGCAATGTATTTATAAACCCGTGCAGCCAAACACCAGTTACGTTTTTGAAAATCAGGTAGCTGATCGCCACAAGCTCTTTGGTCAGACAAACTTAACATGTTTAGCATTGCTTCTTGTTGTTTTGCCCTTTCGCTTAAGGTGTCGTCAACTTCTTTTGTTTGGCTGTATGCAAAAACTTGATTGCCCGGATGAATAATGCCAGCTTTCTGAGCCGCAATTTCAGCCAAGGTTTTTCCCAGTACATGCACATGGTCAAAACCAATGTCCGTGATCACGCAAACTTTATCAGACTGCTGAGCTATATTTGTGGCGTCATGTAGACCACCCAAGCCAGTCTCAATAACAGCGTAACCAACCTTGGTCTTAGCAAAGTACCAATACACAAAAGCAATCAGTAGCTCAAAATAAGTCGGCTCAGGATCAACGTTTTTGATTAGTTCTAGGAATTCGTTGAGAGCCGAGCAAAATTCAGTTTCTGAGATTGGTTTTAAGTCTACCTGCACGCGTTCCGTAACTGAATCTATGTGCGGCGAAACAGTTAGCCCAACCTTTTGGCAAGCTTGTTTTAGCAAGCTAGTAATGTAATAAGCGGTCGAGGTTTTGCCAGACGTGCCAGCCACATGAATAATTTTTAGCTTGTCTTGTGGGTTGCCTAATGCTTTCATCAATGGTTGCATCCGCTCCAGAGTAATGTCCTTACCTAGAAGTTCCCTAATTTTGGGAATATATTTGGCCAGCTCAGCTTCAGCCTCTAAGATGTTCTTAATCTGTCTCATAAATACGTATTTTACAGGGAAAATGTTAAACTTGTATTTGTTCGCGCCCGTAGCTCAGCGGATTAGAGCACTTCGCTTCGGACGAAGGGGTCGGCGGTTCGAATCCGTCCGGGCGCACCAAACATAAGCGGAATAAAGACTTCAATTAAGAGGTCTTTTTGTTTGTTATGATAATGGTGTGAATAGAGTTGTAATACTGCACGGTAATGGAGACAGTCACGGAACCGACGACTGGTATCCCTACATTAAATCTAATCTAGCAGACATGAATATAGAATGTCTCACACCCGATCTTCCAGACAATAAACTTGCTCGAAAAAAATATTGGTTCCCGTATTTTACGAATACTCTCAAACTAGGTCCAGACGATATAGTTATCGGTGCCTCATCTGGGGCGCTGGCAATATTGAAATATGCCGAAGATCATCAAATCGGAGCAAGTGTCTTGGTCGGTACATACTATACGGACTTGGGCTATGAAGATGAACGCACGAGCGGTTATTTTGATACCCCATGGGACTGGAAAAAAATAAAAACAAATCAAAAGTGGACTGCTATTTTTGCCTCAACTGACGATCCTTATATCCCTATTTCTGAACCACGTTTTATTCACGATAAGCTTGGCAGTGAATATTTTGAGTTTACAGATCGGGGCCATTTCTCCAGCCGAGAGAACCCTTATCTTGAATTTCCTGAACTACTAACTTTTCTTAAGGCAAAGCTAATTTAGTTCTAACTTCGTAAACAATGCTATACAAAAAACTATTCTTTTGACTGTTTCTTAGAATGGGATCGTTGAGTGTTAGCAGGCAGTGATTTGGGTTTTTGTTGTTCAAGAGTTTTCTGCAGAACTTCAATTACGCTTTTAGCGTGTTCTTTGCTCATACCAACGCGCGCCACAATTATGTTTTGATTATTTGCGCCAGTGCCTTGCATAAAATTCATAACCAGACCGTAGTCATTAACCATGACGTGTAACATATCGGTATAAATTACACGATTGTCGCTGGGCATAAACGCTACCGTCTGACTGTCGTTGACTTGGTCAGATTGGTCAGAAAAATAACCGGCTAATTCCCAGAGCTTGCTAGCTATATCTTCTTTGGCCGCGAAATGACTGATTAATAACAGCAAAATATCCTCTGTGGGACGTTCAGAACCGGACTCAAACGCACCTAACGTGTCGCTATCTATCTCAACCGCGCCTGAAACCTCAGCCATAGACTCACGCTTGAGTTCGCGGAGTTTCTTGAGCTGGCTGCCAAGCTGGCGGAAAGGCTGCTTGTGCGTGTCTTTGTTTCCCATATTCATGTGCTGATGATCATCTTACGCCCGCCATGTTCAATATGCAAGTGTGCTGGACAGCCGGCAAAGGTGATGCGAAACTTAGGTTATGTTTATCCAAGATAACGTATCTCTTTCGGGATATTCGACCATGCGCTTGGGCGGCCCGGCCGCTTATTTAACAGAGCTAAGTGACAGAAATGAAGTAAAAGAAGCCGTCAAATGGGCTGTTGATCATGGCCAAAAGATCATTATGATTGGCGAGGGTAGTAACATAGTTTGGCGCGATGAAGGTTTTAAAGGACTAGTTCTAGTTAACCGCATAAGTGGTTTTGAAGTTTCCCAAGAAGATGACCACAGCGTCTACATAACAATTGGAGCTGGCGAACGTTGGGATAGCGTGGTTGAACGAATTGTCGCCAAAGGCTTGAACGGCGTAGCTGAACTGTCATTGATACCTGGCACAGCCGGAGCAACACCGGTACAGAATGTTGGTGCCTATGGGCGAGAGATAAGTGAATCATTAGTGACCGTTGAAGCACTGGATACTAATACCGGCCAGTTCATGTCTATTCCGGCTAGTGACTGCGGCTTTGGCTACAGGACTAGTCGTTTTAAAACTACCGACAAAGGTCGGTTTTTTATCACCGCTATCACTCTTCTGCTGAGTAAAGATCCGCCAAAGCCGCCCTTTTATGACTCGGTTGAGCAATATTTGCGTGAACACAAGGTAGAAGCCTATACACCACAGGCCATTCGTGAAGCTGTAGTAGCAATCAGAACTGCCAAATTACCTGATCCCGCCAAAGTGGCCAATAACGGCTCTTTCTTTGCTAACCCGATAATTTCTGCCGAACGTTTGGCGGAATTAT
>CAZRYT010000019.1:0-10020 GCA_964604415.1 uncultured Candidatus Saccharibacteria bacterium | reverse complement strand
TGATTATAGCAGATCGAGAATGGAAAGTAAGGTGTTGTTACTAAAAATACAGGCACGCCCACTAGAGTTAGCGTGCAATATCAAAGACGTTAGCCATGGCTTCAAACAGGTGCGCTTTTGGAATAGGTGTTGCTAATTCTATTGCCTCACTAAAATCTTACCAATCATCGTAACTACGGCTTGTTTTAGCCGGACCTTGGTATTCAGCCCGATACCATTCTTGCTGACCTTCGGTTTTAACGAACTGACTGACTATTATCCGTGAATATCCCTCCCCCTGAGAATCTATAGCTCGTACCTCGTAAACACTCATCTGTGTTGTTTCATCTTCATAATAAATAGGTATTCCTGCTGGGAAAACCTCAGCTACTTTTTCAAACAGTGTCTTAAAGGCAAGGCTAGTCCGCCAATCCTTATCGTCTTGGTTATGCTGCCAGAATATTTGGGCTTGTTCTAGAAATGTTCTTGGCGCATCAAGTCTCTCTGGATACATGTCTCGCATGTCATCAAAAGCCAAAGGTTTAATGTAATTAGGTTCTTTTATCGGCCGAAAGAACACTCTATCCAAAATATTGCCAGACATAGTAGTCCTATTATGCAAGTTCACTTTTGAGTTGCAAGCATAAGGGTAGTATTTGCAAAAATTGTTTTTTGATTTGGTGGTATACTTAAAGTACAAATAAGGAGGGTTTATGAAATACCGTTATAGCGTCCAAACAGGTACAACACGCATCAAAACAAATACGAAAAAATATGTTACAGGGATAATAGCGGTTCTTGTTATGGCCGGTGGCATGACTTTACCAGCAATGGCAGCCGCTGGCAGCAACGCCTCAAGTTGCGGCGCAGCGCACGGTGCCTTCAACTACCAGAACAGTGTCTATGGTTCTACAAGTGGCCCCGGAAATGGGTCAAAAGGTGACAGCAGTGGCTTCGGTACTGGGGGTGGTGCACCCGGCTCTAATGATGGTGCGGTTGGTCAGGATTCAGGCGCAACAGGATACAACAACTCACACACAAACTGCCAGTAATAAAAAGGTGTTAAGAATTTAAGAAAGCGGCGTAATAAGCTCTGTTGTGGTTTTAGCTAACATCAACTGTTCGCGGAGTTCTTTGGCGCCGTCGAAGCCGTTTATGTAGATCTTGCAGAACTTGTTGAGGGTGTAGATTTTGCGTTCATTATGTTGCCATGTTTTAGCAAACAGCTCTACGTGGCGACGATACAGGTCTATTTTCTGTTGTCTACTGTAGTCGTGCCAAGGTGATTTTTTGGCAAAAACAAACGGATCGTTAAAAATCCCGCGGCCAATCATAATGCCGTCCAAACCATGGGTTTTAGCTAGCGCTTCGCCTTTTTGACGCGTCAATACATCACCATTACCAATTATTTTAGTGGTAGGGGAGAGTTGATCACGGATTTCACGAATATGAGCTATAGCTCCCCAATTGGCTGGGACTTTGCTCATCTGAGATTTAGTCCTGCCGTGTATACTTAACGCGTTAAGTTTCTGTTGTAGGAGTAGTTCATGCCAACTGTAGTCAACCTCACTAAAACCCAGCCGAGTTTTGACTGACAAGGGCAGTGCAGGTGCCCCTGCCCTGGTGGCGTTAATAATTTCTACTGCCCTGCCCCGATTTTCAGGCAGGATAAAGGCTGAACAGGCCCCGTTTCTGGTAACACTTTTATCTGGACAGCCAAAATTAAGGTCAACGCCATCAAAGCCCAGCTTCTGGATGTCCTTGGCCGATTTGTAAAAATTTTCGGGATTTAACCCCCATATCTGAGCAATTAATGGTTTTTCTTGCTTAGTGAATTTGAGGCGCGGCAAGGTGGCTTCTCTGCCCTTACTCTGCAAAGCGTCGACGTTAATAAACTCAGTAAAGAATATATCAGGCGCAGCCGTACCTGCGACAACTTGCCGGAAAACTGTGTCGGTCACATCGTCCATCGGCGCCAACACAAAAAATGGCTTTGGTAATTTGTCCCAGATATTCACTTGCTAGATTGTAACAGATCTATTTGTCCGGTTTTGTCGAGTTTCTTGAGTCCCTTATCAGCCCAATCGTATTTAGATTTAAAAATATTGCTACGAGCTTTGGTGTATTTAATACCCACCTTGGTTAGAGCTTGGGTATAGCTAAGCCGGTGAGGCGATAAAATAACTTGATAGCGCATAGCTTGTTTAGCGCTCTCGCGAGTGGCATTATCCCAGCCTAGTTCATCAGCCATGACTTCAAACATATTGCCAAACACAAATTCTATAACGTAGTTAAGCCTTGTTAAGAGTTTGCCTTGATAGCCACGGTTTAAGTTCCGATGCTGAAGCGATTCATGTAACCCCTCAAGCTGCTCCAGATCGTAATCCAAACCACTTAGAACGCCTTCTCTTTTGTCTAAATATCCTTGCAAAGTCTCGGTTTTGGATTTACCTGCCTTTTCAGCTCGGCGCTCAGCATTAGTATCACCGCGCCGCTTGCGGCTAGCATCAGTGCGCTGAGCAACCCGTTTAGTTAAATGATTGACTGAGCCGGGTACCGATTCGGCTTCAGCTGCATTGATGGCTAGTCCATTAATAAAACGGCTTTCAGATCGACGGCCAGCTGTAAATAATACTTCCTGGAAAATTTCAGGAGCAATTAATGCTAAATCAGTTTCTACAAAAGCTTCAGTGGCCACTCTGCCTAGGTGACGCTCGTCTAAGGCACTGGCTACACCATGGCGCTCTTTAAAATCAACAGGTTCGATAGGAATTTGATTTGTCACTTCAAAGCCTTGTTGACCTGGACCACGTTTGCTTGACATAGCTCTCCTTACTTACTGTCTGGAAACAGTTCCGTCTGAACTGGTTCAATTTCAACAGTCTGGCTAGTTGGTACTTTACCAGCTTTTAGAAAATCCCTGACACCTTGCAGACCTTCTTTGACGTTGATTACTTCTTCGGGTGTCATGGCCGCTAATTCATCGGCAGTTGGCTCTAATATAGGTTGATCCATTACTCGAGCATTTTCAGCTTCTATGCGCCGGGCTCGATAATTTTGCTGGGAACTCGTAAGAGGTTTGCTAGATTTTCTTGGCACATCAGGACCACTCGGATAAGTCCGTGCTATATAGCCTAAATCGTTTTCCGGGTCATGACGTGTATTTGCCATACCTGTTATTATAACACGCTTATGCCAATAAAGCAACCCCTGTTCGTTTCATTTAGCGAATATTTTGAACTCAGAGTAGTTAGGCGAAGTGCAGTTTTGCTTTTCAGGAAGGAGTAGCCCGAGCAAAAATCACATTTTTTGCCCGGCGCGATGAGGGAACCTATCTCGGTTCCCTCATGGTTCTTTACTCCCAGCGGAAGACGCGGAAAGCAATCAAATATATAACCACAATCCAAACACCCATCAGGCCTAGCTGTGGCCCAATCTGAGTGAGATGTTTACCTTCGGTTTCTATTAAACGAATGCCGTCAATTACAGGCGTAAGCGGCAGAAAAGCGGAAACTTTTTGTAGCCACTGTGGCATTAGAAAGCGTGGGAAGAATGTGCCAGACAGGAAAATCATCGGAAAAACCACAATATTAGACAATGGCGCAGCTTGGTTTTGGTCTTTGGCCCAGCCACCTAGCGCCATGCCAATACCAAAAATAGTGACAATACCCAGCATTATAAATATGACGAGTTCCAAGATATTACCGGTTAGCTTGAGGTGGAATACGCCGATGGCAACAGCAAACTGGATGGCTATGGAACATATGCCGACTACGGCCTGTGAAATGACGTTGGCCACAAAATATTGCCAGACTTTTAGCGGTGTCGTGTGCAGTCGACGCAAGATGCCTTGTTTTTTAAGCTCAGGGAAAACGTTGACTGGCCCGAAGATACCCAGGCCAATGATACTGAAGCCTAGTAGTCCCGCAAAGGTGTAATCGAACTGTTTTAAGCTCCTGTCATTGAGTTGTTGGGAACTAACACTAAAGGGCTGATCGGCCTTGGTTAGCCCCTTGTTAACACCGGCAAAGACCGAGTTCAGCACAGCCTCAAGCGTCGTCGCCGCACTTTGACTGTTCTGGGTGTAATAGATCTTGGCCTGGCCAGATGGGTATTGAGCGTTTTTAACAGTGCCAAAGTCAGCTGGTAACACCACGGTGGCATCCAATTGTCCACGGGTCATTTTCTCTTTGGCCTGATCGAGTGAGGTGGCTGAGGCATCTATCTTGAAAACCTTGTCCTTGCCTAGTTGATCAACAAACTGTTTGGCAAAGTCGTTGTCAGCCTGGTTTACTAGCGCAAGTTTGAATGAAATGCCGTTGGTTTTGCCAAAAATGCCGCCGAAGATAAATAAGAAAATTAGCGGGAACAAAAAGATAAAGAAGATGGCGGTCTTGTCCCTAAAGGCGCGGCGAATACCAATTTTGGCAAAAACTTTAACCGGCAGTAAACTTTTTGGCATATTAATCTCTTAGCTCCTTGCCGGTTAGATCAATAAAAACGTCTTCTAGATTGGCCTGCTCAACGTGCTGAGCTTTTTTAAAACCTTTACTGAGCAGTTGTTTGACCAGATTCTTTGGCGTATCCAGAGCAATAATCTTGCCGTTGTCCATAATAGCTACGCGGTCACAAAGTAGTTCGGCTTCTTCCATATAATGAGTCGTGAGTAACACCGTCACACCTTTGTCACGTGTCTGCTTGATCAAATCCCACAGATTACGCCTGGCTTGGGGATCAAGTCCAGTGGTTGGTTCATCCATAAAAAAGACTTTTGGTTTGTGAACTAACGACGCCACAATGCTAAAGCGCTGTTTTTGACCGCCAGATAAATGCTCGACATAACTGCTAGCTCTATCGATGAGGCCGACTTCTTCCAAAAGAGCTTTGGTGTCAACTTTGGCGCCGTATGCCGATGCCAGTTGCTCCAGCTGCTCTGTTAGTTTGACCTTATCCATAAAAGCTGGACTTTGTGGCTGGACGCCGATGATGTATTTAACTTTCTGTGGATCTTTGGAAACATCGAGACCATCAACTTTTATAGTGCCGCTATCGATCTCCCGAAGTGTTTCGATGGCTTCTAGGGTTGTGGTCTTACCAGCCCCGTTTGGACCCAAGATTCCGAATATTTCGCCTTTTTTAATATCAAAACTGATGTTATCGACAGCTTTTTTCTTGTCGTAGCTTTTTGTTAGGTTCTCGACTTTGACGATTATTTCAGCCATACCAAGCTACTATAGCAAAGATAGCTGATGTTCAGAATAAAAAAACCGCCCGGGTGGACCCCGGGCGGCTAATTTCCCTAACGATCGGGATTATTTTCGCTTTACAGTCAAGAAACCGTTGCGTGGGTTTTCGTTAACTGTCATTGTGTCTGGAAGGTCAGATGCCTCAGGGCGCTGATCTTTGCTGAAGTAGTAGATAACTTGTTGTTTGCCGCCACGTAGTGTGACAGTTTTTGAGTTCAGGTAGTAAGTAACTCCTTTAGAATTTGTGTGCTTGTAAGCCATTATATTAGCTCTCCCTCTCTTATTAACTGATAGTACCCCTTACCATACTCTGGTGGGTTTAGGCTTGTCAACCCTGACAAGGTGTTTTTGATGGGTGTTTTTTACAATAACTAAGGTGTTAATGGTAAAGCTTGGGGTAGTTAAACACCGAACGTTCTCTTGGCTCTTGCGTTACAAACCGCTTATGCAGTACACTTTCTTAGTATAAGAAATCTAAAAAGGTAGAGGTAGATAAAGTAAATGGAATGGAATAATCGCAACACAGCCCCTGCTCAACCGGCAGGCACACCTGTTAATCACGCTGCTCCACATCACAGCAAAGGACGACCATCAATATTAAGCCTAAGAACCGTTAGTGTAGTTTTGCTATTCTGTATAACTGTTCTAATCGTGGCTATTGTTGGCTTGCTAGCCCTTGGCGGCGCAAAGCCAGAAGGCAGTTATGTTGATAAGTCTAAACTGCAGGCTGTCTTCCTAAATGGTGGCCAAGTTTACTTTGGTAATGTTTCAAATCTGAACGACAAGTATGTCAGGTTGGGTAATATTTATTACCTGCGTGTTAACCAGCAAGTTCAGCCAGGCCAGACAAGCTCCCAAGCTAATGACATCTCATTAGTAAAACTTGGTTGTGAGTTACACGGTCCAACCGATGAAATGCTCATCAACCGAGATCAAGTTGTCTTCTGGGAAAACCTGAAGTCTGATGGTCAGGTTGCCAAAGCCGTTGCCGACTTTGTTAAGCAAAATCCAAATGGCCAGAAGTGTAGTACTTCTACCTCAAACAGTACTCCGACTAGTACTACTCCAGCCAAGCAATAAAAATAGCTTGTCTTTAAAACACCCCGGTTTACGGGGTGTTTTTTAATTGGTGTCTAAGCCAAAGCTCTAGAGTTAGACGGACTAAGACAATAAAGCCTAGTAGCCCACTGATAAGTAAACTCCAACCAGCTAGATCGGGTGACCATGTTGGACTAGCAAAATCAAACTTATAAAGACCGTCAGGTATTGGCTGTGGGGTAGGTGCTCCATGTGAGGTAACGTAATCTTGAATGCACGGCACACGGTTGCGGCCGGAGAAGTCGGTTGAGTTCTGAGCTTCACAAAAGTGTTGAGCGTCTGTGTAAATCTGCGGACTAGCCGAGGCGGCTTTGTCTTGCTCGGCCTGGACTAACCGATCGTAGCGGTATTTGAGCTGGATGGGAGGATAAACTGAAGTGCCACTAGCTAAATCAGTGTTCATGTGGCTATAGACAAAAGTCCTGAGTTTGGTAAGAGCGGCTTCGACATTGCCGTTGTCTTTGTCAACTTGCAGCACTTCATCACGTAGCTTAATGGCTGTCAGATTATTTTGACGCAGCGCTACAATAGCTACCGTTAGACTGACCACAAAGGCCACCAACAGATACACAAAACTAATGGCTCGCAGCTTTTTCCAGATGTGATGCAGACGAGATCGATTCATTGCTTATGATTATATAGCCTTCGGCCTCTTTAGACTTTAAAGTTTTTACTTTAGACTATATTCATGCACATTTTCTTTTCCGGTATTGGTGGTACGGCTATTGGGCCGCTGGCAATGATCGCTAAACAGGCTGGTTATGAAGTATCGGGCTCCGACAAGCAAGATTCCCAGTATATTCACTACCTAAAGAGCCACGGACTAGACAATATCCATATTAGCCAGAGTCAGCAGCAGATCGAGGCTGTCAATCAGCGTTCACCGATTGATTGGTATGTCTATTCCTCGGCCGTAGCTATCGAGAACCCCGATGCCCCTGAACTACAATATTGTCAGGCTAGCGGTATCAAAACCAGCAAACGCGACGAGTTTTTGAACCATTTTATCGATGAGCAAAACCTAAAATTAATTGCCGTGGCTGGCACTCACGGCAAAACCACTACCACCGCTATGGTGGTGTGGCTACTAAAACAGCTGGGTATACCCGTAAGCTATTCAGTCGGCGCCAAGATTCCTTACGGTGACATGGGTGAATTTAATCCGGATTCAGAGTATTTTGTATTAGAAGCTGATGAATTTGACCGGAATTTTTTGGCCTTTCACCCCTATTTAAGCCTCATTACTGGCATAGATTGGGATCACCACGAAATATTTCCTAGTCGCGCGAATTACCAGCAGGCTTTTACTGATTTTATTCACAGCTCTAAGCACGCGGCCATTTGGTTGGATGATGCCCAAACTATTGGTTTCAAACCACGCTCGGATGACTGTGTAATTAGTTCTCATGGCACTAAGCTAAAGCTGGTCGGTGCAGTTAATCGTCAGGACGCCTGGCAAGTGATTGTTAGCCTGCAAAACCAAGGGATTGTTAAAGAAGATTTACCGGCTTTAATTGATATCATGAACCGTTTCCCTGGCCTCTCACGTCGTTTTGAGAAGTTAGCCGACAACCTGTACACCGACTATGCGCACACACCTGCTAAAATTCGCGGTTGTATTCAGACGGCTCTGGAAGTTTCACCAGATGTTGTGGTCGTTTATGAACCTTTAACCAACCGGCGCCAACATTTTATTAAAGACGAGTACAAAGATTTGTTTACGGGTATCAAAAAGTTGTATTGGGTGCCAAGTTATCTGGCCCGTGAAGACCAAAGCCAAGAGATATTATCTCCTGCCAAGTTAATTGAGTTTATGGATAATAAACAGATCGCCCAGCCGGCCGAACTTAATGAAGAACTGAAGAAACATATCGACCAGCACCGTGCAGCTGGTGACTTAGTGGTCTGTATATCTGGTGGTGGCGGTGGTAGTCTGGACGAATGGGTTCGTCAAAACTCCTAAAGACCTAGGCTTTGGTCGCTGATAGCTGTAGTCGCAAAATCTTTGCTGTCATCGGCTTGCGCCAGACTAGTATCGAGTTGCTTCGAGGCTTGGTCAACATCGCTGGTGGTGGCTGGTGTGACAGCACTAGCTTGTTGTGAGGTATTGCTAGTTTTGCTACTGGTTCGGTAGTATTTCATGTACAAAAAGACGGTGGCAGCTGCAAGTCCAAGCGCAATCACGATGGCCACAATTATGGCCAGGACTGGTTTTTTCTTTTTGGCCGAGGGTGGAGTAGCGGTGCTGGGTGCAGCTGAAGCTGGTGTGACAGGACTAGGAACTGGGTCGGTTGTATCATTACCACCTATGGCTGGAACATTGGCATTGTCAGGAGGGGTGACCGGTTCGTTGGCCGGTGCTTGAACAATGTTGTCTGGCGAAAGGCCAGTTGAGGGTTGAGCTTCGGTTGGTTTGGCTGGTGGGGTTATGCCGTCTAGAGATGGTGTGGGGTTAGGTTGTTGGTCGTCCATGGTTAGTTTGTGCTCCCTTGATTAGTAGTTGCTGTGTCATCCTTTTCAACTTGACTGCGAATTTGAACCAACAACGGCTTGATGGTGCCAGTTATGTAAGTATGAACGTCTTCGGCGTCTTTTCTAACTTTATCAAGATCTGCCCTAGCGGCTAGTAGAGCCGCTTTAAAACCTTCAGGATCTTGCTTGCAACCAACCGCTACCAGATCAGTAACAGCCTGTTTGTAGCTAGCTAGATCAGTATTAAAGGTGGCTATCTTGGTTTTCAGCACGGCGATGTCTGCATCTAAGGCAGTAGTATCGACTTTCTTGGCTTTTAGTTTGGCCGATAGGTCGGTTAGGTGATCAACGACGTTCTTGTAGACTTCACCACGACTAGTCTCAATGCCTTTAATACGTCCTTTTACGCTACTAATAAGTCCTTGGGCAGCGGTGCATTTTAGTTCGATCCTCAGTTTGTCAGCGGCTGCTAACTTGACCTTGAACTCGGTCTTTTGTTTTTCCAAGCGATCATTCATCTCTGTTTTTTGAGCTTCGGTTAAAGTAGTTGAGTCGTTTGAGCTGGAGCTACTGTCTGTTGAAGTAGTTTCGGCCACGGCCACCGCAGTTGAAATAGAAGGCACAACCAACAGCAGGCTTAGGCCAAGCGTTGCAAAAAATTTCTTCATTTACTCTTAGATCCTAGTTATTAAATTCAGTCTAATTTTACCATAAGCGACTATAAGACAGATTATTAAGATTTATGGTTAGCTAGCCAAGTCATAACCACGCCGGTAATGACCATGTAAGGCAGGTACAAGATTATTGTATTCAGCCACGAACGGTTCTGATGATGAATTAATACAAATACCGCTATCAGAAATACCAGCATCGGCAAGTAAGTTAACCAACCCTGCCAAGAACTGGGAAGATAACTCCAGCGCACCTTAACAAACCAAGGTTTCTGTTTACTCATAGCTCAATTATACCTAATGATTCTTGTCTGGGGATGGCCATCCCTCTCCAAGTGTTTAATACCGGTACTGTCTGACACCAGAGCTGTTGCTAACATCAGTGATTTTGACTGGGTCGCCGCCATCAAGACTGACGGCATAATCAGCCGTCTCTTGGTCGTTAGCCACCCTGTAGACCAGGGTTGAGTTACTCAACCAGCCAACAACTGCAGTTAAGCCACTGCGCTGATAAAGAGCGGTGTCGGCCTTGCTTTTGGTGTTGTAGATCAGCA
>CAZRYT010000018.1:0-11372 GCA_964604415.1 uncultured Candidatus Saccharibacteria bacterium | reverse complement strand
AGCGCCGGGCTGGGGGTCCGGAGAGCGGAGGTTCAAGTCCTCTCACCCTGACCAAGCTTTTTGCTCATGCTTGCAAGTTGTCTCTATTCGATATATAAACTACGTATTGAAAAGAGGTATGACATGGCAGACATAGAAAAAAATGCAGGATTGGCGACGGCAAATCGTGATCAACTACAGTTACTTGCTCGAGTTAACAGAGTTATAACTTCGGCTTACGATGAAGAAGTGGCAGCTACATTCTTGCGGACTTCTTGTCCATTCATATGTGATAGGTCACCTTTGGAAGTTATTGCTAACGAAAGACCGGAAGTAGCACAAGAATTAGCAGCCAGAGCAGTCCTTGGCTTCCTTGAGCCGTAATTACTACTTAACTAAATTATTAACATTGAGTCGCCGTAGCTGAGTAGGGAGTATTTTTGCTTCACAGCTTCTTTGTAAGCTTTTTGTAGATTATCCCAACCGGCAAATGCTGCGGCTAACATCAATACTGTGCTTTTAGGTGCATGAAAGTTGGTTAAAAGACGATCCACTACCTTAAATTCATAACCAGGATAGATAAAGATGTCAGCCTCTCCCGTTAAGGCACTTGGCGTACCTGTTAATATATCATTTGCGGTGTATTCAAGAGTGCGAGCTACGGTAGTACCGACTGCCAGAACCTTGTTATTGTTTTGTTTTGCAACTTGAATAGCTTCAACTGTCGTTTCGGGAATCTCAATATATTCACTATGCATTTGGTGCTTTTCTAGCTCCACGGAGCGGATAGGCAAAAATGTACCCAAACCAACATGGAGGGTAAGGTAGGCAATTTTGGCGCCTTTGGCTTCCAGTTTTTGTTGCAAAGCTTTAGTAAAGTTGAGTGAGGCAGTCGGAGCGGCAACCGACCCGGGCTCATGTGCAAAAACCGTCTGATAACGTTCAATGTCGGCTTTTGTTGCCCTACGTTTCATGTATGGTGGCAAGGGCACACTACCATAGCTATTTGCCAGTTCGAGCAGATCAACAGGACTCTTCAGGTATGCTATCCCATCCGGTTCTAAACGTTGTACCAAAATCCTTATGCCTTGAATTTCTAAGCTTTCCGAAGGTGTTATTTGACCCCGATACAAAGCCTGGTGCTGATGCCAATCATTGTCGTTTTTATGTTTTTCCAACAACAAAAGCTCTCGCTTTTGACCCTTTGAGTTAGCTGCTATTAACCGTGCTTTTATAACTTTGGTATCATTTAAGACCACCAAATCACCGGGTGAAACGTAGTCTAGCAAATCTTCATATTGTTTGTGCTTTAAGTCTCCATTTGAATGATCAAGCACTAACAAACGGCTCTGTCCACGGACTTTGGGTGGCTGTTTGGCAATTAGCTCAGCTGGAAAAGAATAGTTAAAATCGTCGATTCGCATGGCCCTCATGATACCATTGATGCATGTGGCAAAACCAAAACAACAAACTGTATAAGAAATTTATTTTCAAAGACTTTGCCCAAGCCGTTGTCTTTATCAATAAAGTTGCAGAACTCGCCACTAAAGCTAATCATCACCCAACACTTAAAAATACCTATAACACTGTGGAATTATGGTTGAGCACACATGACGCTGGTGATATCGTCACCGATAAAGACGAACAACTAGCCACAGCTATAGATGCGCTAGGAGAAAATGATCAGTGAAAACACTTAAATTTAACCATCAAATGGCTGAGTTAATTCGCCAAGGCCAGAAAACTGTCACCTGGCGCGTGAATGATGAGAAAAATTTGAATGTTGATGATGAGGTATGGATCATCGATAAGGTTGATAAAAAAAATCCCGATTCATGGCAGGCTATCGGAACAGCTCGCATCAACGAAATCCTAGCCAAACGTCTTGGTGAGATCGAGCCTGGTGAATTAGGCGGGGAAGAGGAATATGCCACAAAGCAAGATATGGTGGCAGCATTCAGACAGTATTATGGTCGGGATATCAACGAGAAAACATCAGTAAAAATCATACATTTTGATTTTACACCGACCACGCCGCAGCCACTTACCACCATCGAGGACAAAAACACTACTAAGCTTACAGAATTGAAGCTTTATGCTGACGGGGGATCACGCGGAAACCCTGGTCCAGCAGCTTCTGGTTATGTATTGATGACCATGGACGACGGCATAATTGCTCAAGGCGGGTTGTACTTAGGTCTTACTACAAACAATCAAGCCGAGTACACAGCCCTAAAAATTGGCTTAGAAGAAGCCTACCAACGAGGCGCCAAGATAATCCAGGTATATATGGATAGCGAGCTGGTTGTTAGGCAAATGACAGGAATTTACAAAGTTAAAAATCAAGATCTCTTACCTCTGTATCAGGCCATAAAGCAACAAGCGACTAAGTTCGAGAAAGTTACATTTACGCACGTGCCAAGAGCACTCAATAAACTTGCTGATGCCATGGTTAATGAAGTTTTAGACGCAACCGATCTGAATTGAAATAGCTTAAAAACTAGTAATCAATAACGATTATGGTATAATAATTGAGTCAGATTATCGGCTAATCGCGTGCTTAATGCACGAGGAAAGTCCGGGCAGCACAGGGAACGGCAGTTGCTAACGGCAACCGGGGGCGACCCTAGGGAAAGTGCCACAGAAACGATACCGCCCCAGCCCTAAAGGCTGGAGCAAGGGTGAAACGAGTGGGGTAAGAGCCCACAACTATGTGTGGTGACGCACAAAGGTGGTAAACCCTGCCGGCTGCAAGGAGACAAACCTGATCAAGGTACCCGCCCAGGTTTGTTACAAGAACCGCTTGAACTTAGGAGCAATCCTGAGTCTAGATAGATGATTAGCCTCGACAAAACCCGGCTTACAGATAGTCTGACACTAAAAAACCGCCTGATGGCGGTTTTTTATTTGCTTAAGTTTTCTTATTTCTTAGCGGTTTTAACGACGGCCTCAAAAGCCTTGGGTTCGTTGACGGCTAGTTCGGCCAATATCTTACGATCTAAGATAACATTCGCTTTCTTGAGCCCTGCAATCAGTCGGCTATAAGTGGTACCGTGCAGTCTAGCTCCAGCGTTAATACGAGCATTCCATAATTGTCTAAAAGTACGCTTGCGGTCTTTACGGTCTCTGGTAGCGTTCTCCAGACCTTTGACCAAAGCTTGTCGGCCACGTTTAACGCTTACACGGTTAGAGTGGCTAAAACCTTTAGTAGCACGTCGAACTTTAGTGTGCCGTTTGTGCGCGGCAACGCCTCTTTTAACTCTCATCTTATGCTCCGATTTTCAACTTTATATTCTTGGCAACGCGTCCTGTTATCTCGTGTAGTCCAGCAAACTGACGCTTTCTAGCTGCGCTTTTCTTCGATAAATTGTGGCTCTTGGTGGAATGACGACGTAGAACCTTACCGTTTTTGGTAATTCTGACGCGGTCTTTGGTACCACTATGATTCTTCAGTTTGGGCATTATCTTCTTCCTTTAATTCCTTCTTGTGACTTGGATTGTGCCTGATAACAAACGATAATTGTTTGCCGTTTAGTTGAGGCGTTTGCTCAACTACCACACTATCTCCGAACCGCTCAATGACGCTGTTGGCCAAATTAAAGCCAATGTCTTTGTGCGCCATCTCTCGTCCTCTATAGAATAGCGTAATTTTGACCTTATGACCAGCCTCTAAAAAGCTAGTTACTTTTCTAAGCTTTACGCCTAAATCGTGTTCACCAATCTTGAGCCCAAAACGCATTTGCTTGATATCAGGATTTTTAGCATTGCGACGTTGTTTCTGGACCTGTTTGGTACGCTGGTAATTGTATTTACCCCAATCAACTATTTTAGCAACCGGTGGGTTGGCATTAGGTGAAACCTCTACTAAATCTAACTCCTGATCCTTGGCTGTCTGCAAGGCTTCACTACGTGATAAAACGCCTAACTGTCGGCCATCTTCATCTATAACGCGAAGCTCAGGTGCCCGAATTTGCTCATTCAGGCGTGTTTGTTCAGTAATGATCACTCCTTAAAAAACGTTAACTGGTCGGGCTAAATAGTAGCAAATTAATTAACAGAGGTCAACGGTCACTCGTATTTTTCCTCAAGAGACCGCTTTCGCTCAGGGTAGTAAAACTACTCTGGCTGCGCTTTGCCTGAGTCTCTTTCGTGAAAAATACTCGTTCAGATATAAGTGGGTAGCTACTGAGAGGTGATGCGGCGATATTGAATAGCTTCAGAGATATGAGGAGCTTCTATGTGCGGACTCTCATCCAGATCAGCGATGGTTCTGGCGACTTTAATCAAGCGCATATAACTACGGGCAGAGATCTGTAAACGCTCGGCTGCTTGGTTTAGTAACTGCTCAGCCTCAGTTGTTAAGTTAGCAAGGTTTTTGACTTCACGATTAGATAAACTCGCGTTGGTTTTAGTCTTACTGCCATTCCTCAAGTATTGAATTTGTCTGGAAACCGCCATAGCCAAATCAAAACTACTACTATCCTTAGGTATATCGGCAGGTGCCAAGTTTATGACTATACGTTTCTTTGGGAAATCCAGCTGTAACATGACATTCAACTGTCACTAAAGTTGCGAGCCCACCAGTCTCTACTATGCTGTGCACTCTACTCGCCATAGATGTACTTGTATCGTAAACAACGCGAATCATTGCGGCAATTGCTAGTGCTTAAACATCAAAAAACGGCCTTACGATAGCCGTTTTTTGATTAAAGTTTTGAGGATTTTTTTGTGATTTTGAACGTTTTTTGTATCTTGTTTTTTTATGGAACAACGGCTTGCGAGAAGCCGTTGTTACAGATGTCTTTTTGTTTTTGAGCACTTTATTTGTTCAAAGTGCTGAGCTAATATTAGCGGCTTGTTTTTGCCCTGTCAACACGTTTATGATTATTTTTTCGGGCCTGTGTATAACTTTTACAGTAAATTAACCAAATTTTAACTAAATCAGACTCAAAAACAACATTGTAAATGATGATAATTTGCATCGTTTTAGCTACAACACTCAGCACACAGTCGAGTTTTGATAATCTTGCCTCCATTTGCCTAAGGTTAGTATCACCAGCATCCACATTTCTGTGTCCACAGTTAGTTAGATAACCCGCCCGTTAAGCATGAAGCATCAGCCATCCAGCTAATTCAAATGCTTTTCTATGTAATTTGAACCAGTAAGTAATTAGGAACGACTAAATAGACTCAAAAAACGCTACTAAGGAACTTTAGGTATGATGATTTTGAAGCATTTTTTAGTCAAAATTAGTCAAAAACGGTATGTTTGATCACGAGTCTAGAAAAGTTTCATGAAGTGAGGGGTATGACTAGTCTACAGATCAGATACTTATAAATGAAAACTTCTAACGCTAAAAATAGTCAAGTTATCATCACAACACTCTTTCTAACATCTATTTAATTATTTTAAAAGTTAATAGAGATGTATCAATGTAAATTTAACTACTTATGCTTATTGACTAACTCCATAAAAAGTAGTAGTATTCTACTCAGTAAGTCGAAAATAAACACTTACAAAACTACGGATTTACACGATCCGATATCGCTCCAAAAAAGAGCGGTCAGTCACAGCCTTAGGACGATAAGCGCTAAATATTTTACTAAAATGGGCGGATTTGTCGTCCGGGCTCCAGCAATTGAAATGCACTCCACGAACGTGGGGTGCATTATTTTGTTTTATCGTTTATGCTAAGTACCAAATGAAATCGAGTAAATTATTTATCATTTCAATCTCTCTAATCTGTCTACTACTGTTAATGCTTTTTACCGATCCAAGCCACGTAGCACTGCCAATTTTACTGCTGCCGTTTTTGTTAATTGGTTTTTTGGTTAATCAAACTGCTAAACTAGTCATTAAATTTGCAAACATTAAACAGAGTACAGCTAGCCGTTTAATACCAATTTTACTAGCTTTTAGCGTGGTCGCGGTTATGGTTTTGAGCTCGTTGCATCAACTGACTTGGAAGGACACGGTTCTTATTCTAGTGTTTGGCGTTTTGTTTGCCTTATATATAGTCCGAGCTGACTTTTTAAAATAGTAAACACAGCGAATCTAAAATGGATATGGTCTTAACAGGGATGTTTGCGCTATACTGTAAACCGATATGGAGTCAGAGAATAACAATATTATACCCAGTGAGTTGCCGCAACCCGTACCTAATGAAGAACAGGTGCAAGAGAAAGTTGCAGCAACACCTGAGACCAAGCCATCTGCTAACACAGCAGCTCCAGTTTTACCGGTCAGTGGTCAGTCGCAATCTCAACCCAATAACCCAACTCAGCCGACCGCACCAGCAGCTCCGTTATCAAACAGTCAGACAGATGATTTAATCGCTGATGATACTGATCTTATAGAGAAGGAATGGGTTGATAAAGCCAAAGCAATTGTAGCCCAGACGAAGGACGATCCGCATCTACAAAACCAAGAAATAACAAAGGTAAAAACTGACTATCTTAAGAAGCGCTACAACAAAGACATTAAACTGGTTGATAAATAGGCTGACGTAGCGATTATTATGAATGGATTAATCATAGCTTTAGGGGTAGTACTGGTCATCGTTATGGTGGCTGCGCCGATTATTTTCGTCCAGGTCAGACGAATTTTCCGTGAGCAGAAAAACTATGAACGGGGTCTCAAGATGGTTCCGCTACTAATACACCTGCCGCCGTTAAGTGAAGACGCCGACACGGCTGGCCGTGATGTTCGCGATTTGATGGATGAGAATATTTCTAAAGCCCAAGTTATGTACGACATTATTGCCAGTACGCTTCAGAAAGGCTTTAAGAGCCGCTTTTATGGTCAGCGGCACATATCCCTTGAAATAGTTGGTGCGCGCGGTTTTGTGAACTTCTACGCGGCCGTACCAGTGGTTTTAGTAGACGTCGTACGTCAGGCCATAGTCAGTGCCTACCCAACCGCCCGCGTCGAAGAAGTAGCCGAGCATAATATCTTTAGTCCGGTCGGTAAAATCAGCGGAACAGTTGGGGGCGAACTGGTTCTGAAAGAATCCTACGCCTATCCAATTGCTACTTTCCAAGAACTAAAACGCGACGGCATCCAATCTATTCTAAATGCGCTGTCTACACTAGAAAAAGAAGACGGTGCTGGTATTCAGATTTTGCTGCGCCCGGCGCCAGCATCGTGGCGTAAATTCGCCCAGTCCGTCGCGAGTAAAAAGCGCAAAGGCCAGGGCGACAAAAAGAAGGGCGCGGCCCTAGCCGGTAACTTAGTCAAAACCTTGGCAACCGCCACTGTTAAACCGCCGGAAGCCAAAGGCGATAAAGGTGGTGATAAGCCAGAATTATCCGGTTTAGATCAAGCTATCTTGGATGCGATTGATGACAAAACTCGCCACCCAGGCTATGAGGTTTTGATTCGAGTGGTCGCTTCGTCCAACATTTCTCACCGTGCGCAAGCAATCCTAAACAATATTGTAGCTACCTTTGCCTTGTTTGATTCGGCAGGCAAAAATGGCTTCAAATATGTACCAGCTAAGGATATAGAGCGTTTTGTAACCGGCTATATCCTGCGCTTTTTCCCGCAGGAAAATAATCAGAATGTCCTAAACGCAGTTGAGTTGGCTACTTTGTTTCACTTTCCTGATCAGAAAAATATCCCGACGTCTCAGCTGGAGCGCCAAGCTAGCAAGCAAGTCGATGGCCCACGCAACATGCCCGACCAAGGCTTATTACTCGGGTATAACATCTTTCGTGGTGCCAAAAAGGCCATTAGGCTAGCTGATGAAGACAGGCGACGGCACATGTATGTCGTCGGTCAAACTGGTGTTGGTAAGTCCTGGTTCTTAGAAAACATGGCGCTGCAAGACATGTTAAATGGCAATGGCTTTGCCTTTATTGACCCGCACGGTGATACCGCTGAAGCTTTGCTATCTATGGTGCCAAGAGAGCGCACTGAAGATGTTATATATTTCTGCCCGGCAGAAACTGATTACCCGCTGGGCCTAAACCTGTTCGAAGCTGACACTGCTGACCAACGTGACTTTTTGATCCAGGAATCAATCAACATGCTCTACAAGCTTTATGATCCAACTCACCAGGGCATCATTGGTCCTAGGTATGAGCACTTGTTCAGGAATGCGGCTCTAACAGTTATGGCTGATCCTGACGGCGGTACCTTCATAGACATCCCTAAACTATTCCGCGACCCCAGTTTTGTTAAGCAAAAATTGCAACATGTAACCGATCCAACCGTGCTTGAGTTCTGGGAAAAAGAAATGCCTCAATCGCAACGTTCCAATGAGTTTGGTGAGGTTGTCAGCTGGTTTGTTAGTAAGTTCGGTGCTTTCTTAAGTAACAACATGATGCGTAATATCATTGGTCAAACTAAAAGTGCCTTTGATCTGCGCGACATTATGGATAACAAAAAAATCTTGCTAGTTAACCTCAGCAAAGGTCGCACCGGTGAACTCAACTCCAAGTTGCTCGGTATGATTTTTGTGATGAAATTCCAGGCGGCTGCCATGAGTAGAGCAACCGTCGATGAAAAAGATCGAACAGATTTCTGCCTGTATGTCGACGAGTTCCAAAACTTCTCAACCGACTCTTTTGCTACCATCATGTCCGAGGCTCGCAAGTACCACCTAAACCTAATTGTAGCTAACCAGTTCACCACCCAGTTGTCCGAGGAAATCCGCGATGCTGTCTTTGGTAACATGGGTACCATCATTGCCTTTAGGGTAGGTCAGAACGATGTAGAGGCCCTCAGCCGCTACTTTAAGCCAATATTTGAACCTGATGACTTACTGAGAGTACCCAACTATAACGCCATTGTGCGTACGCTAATAAACGGCGTACCAACCCAGCCTTTCAGCATGGCGGCACTACCTAGGCTCGGTACCCTAAACCCCAAATTAGCTCAAGCACTGATGCAATTATCTAATGCTAAATTTGGCCGACCCAGGGCTATTGTTGACGCTGAAATAACCGAGCGTATGAAGACCAAGGAACCACCTAAACCAGCTTTTGGCAGTAGTCCGTTCGGCCAACCTGCAGGTGCAGCCAGTCCTTTTGGCCCGCCACCTACTGGACCACGCCCGGTTGCCCCAGCCGGAGCCCCTGGAGGCTCGTCTTTCTTAGATGAATGGTTGGCAAAGCGCAAAACAGCACCGGCTGGAACAGCTGGTGTGCCGCCGGCTCAGCCGCCGGCTTCGTTATCCACGCCATCACTGCCACCAACACCAGCACCGCCAGCCGCACCGCCAGCCGCTCCGTCAGCTATACCTTTGCCAGCAAAACCGGTTACTAAACCAGCTGAACCAGCCAAAAAACACGGTGAGCTCAAACTAAATCCAGATGGCACCGCGGTCGGTAGTGAAGCCGAGGAGGGCGATACTATCTACATTGACCGTGACGGCAACTTAAAAACCAAGACTTAAGCTAGATTACGTCGTCGTTTGGACCAGGTAAACCAGAGCAGCAGTTCAATCAGCGCACCAACTAAGAAACCGGTTACAAAACAGATCAAAAAGAAGCCATAATTATACTTAAAGCCGTAATGCTTGGCGCTGTACAGCAGCACCACACTGCCTAGAAAAGCAAAAATGCTACCACCCAAGAGACCTGATGGACGGGCAATGGTTTTAGCGCTGACGTTGCTGATTGAATCAACTGCCGGACTATGAACAAGCTTGCTAAAAGAGCGAGCTGGGCGCTTTAAATGGCGTCTGACTTGACCCATGACGCGCTTGTAAGCTTCGGCTTTTAGCTCTCGTTGCGAGGTATTACTCTGGACATCCATCTCTGCTGGGTTACTGACAGTAGTTTCGCTACTTTGTTTGGCGGTTTCGCTGACTGTTTCCCGGAGTTCTTCAAGCTTGTCAGGGCCTTCTTCGGCTTTAGCCCTTTCGGCTTGGAGTTGTTTGTCATGTTCTAATTTACGATGTTGTTCATGCGAAACTACTTGTTCATGCGACGTAGCTTGTTCTTTATGTTCTAGACGTTCAGCCATTAGATACCTCCTGAATTGCCGTATTCGTTACGGACAACGGTTAGTTCCTCAGCAAACAATCTACTGCGAGCAAAGAAGTAACCTACAACTAAAGCGATGCCAAAACCAACTGCTAGACTTTCACCCGGACCGGTATTAGGCAGTTGACCAGTTCTTTCAATTGTCTTTATAGCAACGCAGTTGACCTTAATATTGACGGTATCGCCGTAAACGTTGGTCATCTTGCAGTCAAAGTGCCCAGGGTCTGAGGACGAAGCTGGCGTAGAAGGGATCGGGTTTTTAACTTTGACGGTGATGATCTTTTTGACAGTCTGTTTAGCGCCAATATCAATTGCTGGCCAAGTTACTAGACCGTTCTTATCCAAGGCACCACCACCCAGACTGACTACATCGGCGTAGTCGAGAACATCACTGATACTTTCCTGGATCAAGAATTTTTTGATGGTGACGTTGCCAGAATTAGCAACCGCCAGAGTGTACTCGATGGTATCACCAGCGTTGGCAACTTTGGTTTGGGCATCTAGCAGGTTTTGCGTAACATTGCGGGCAGTTTTATGGGGGACTAGGCAGTTAATGATATCTTTGCTGCTAGTTACTTCCTCACAAGGTTTCTGGACGGTTACCGACTTTATGCAGTCACCAGTGGCACTACCAGCAGCAGTTTTGGTTGAATCGTATTTAACAGTTAGCTTTACGATGTATTGCCCGGCTTGGGTTAAGCCAAAGTCATGCGTCTGGGTGTCATCGGCCGCATTACCCTTGAAAGCCACCCCCAAGGACTTGGCAGTAGATATAACTTTATTTGTGGAGGCTTCAACCAGGTCGTAGGTCATGTCAACTTTCTGTCCGGCAGGTATGTTTTGACCAGCTGCTTGGCCGCGTACCGTCAAAGTAGTGTTGATTTTAACTTTGGCTTTATCAGCTACATTCATAACCAAGTTGGAACAACTGATAACCTTAGGTAAAACTACTGGTGGAGGAGGTGGCGGCGGTGGAGGCGGCGGCGTTGGCGGCGGTGGAGGCGGCGGTACACCAATGAACACTAAGTTGCCACAGTTGAATAGTATGAAAAACTGTATGCCGGTAGTGCTGGTGCCTGACAAAGCGGTATAGGTAGAGGTGAAACCTTTGTCCCAACCCCAGAGATATCTCAACCACAAGGTACCAACACCATTGACGTTAACTGGTTGCTCACCAGCCAGGCCGTAAGGGAAACGACCCATCGAGAACAGTTGACGATTAAAGTCAGTTGAACGCAGTGTTACTTGGGTAGCGTCATGGACATTGGTGCAGGTAATGCCAAAATTAGCCAATATCCTGTTGTAATCTTCTGCTCCGTCTAGGCAATGTAATACCGCTTGATCACGATTGGCAAAACCACCGTAGATAAGGTCATTACCAGAGCTAGCTAGGCTAGATTGTG
>CAZRYT010000017.1:0-11624 GCA_964604415.1 uncultured Candidatus Saccharibacteria bacterium | reverse complement strand
CGGCGTGCGTATTGTCAAAGTCTGTTCTTTCAGCAAAGCGCTCAATCTTTTTACCTGTTACCAAAAATCCATCTTTGGTTTTGCTAACTTGCCAAGAGTCATCATTAAGCAATCTAATAATTGGCAAAGATATTTTGTTGGTTTTTTTGGCCTGTTTTGAGCGACCAGCTTGTACCAGTTTGCTGAGCATAAACAGTAGTTCCTTAACGCCTTGACCACTCTGAGCCGAAATAGCACACAGCTTAGTCCTAGCTAGCACAACTTTTTTAAGTTCAGCCAAACGGTCATCAATCAGCTCCTGATCCATGCCATCGATTTTATTTAGGGCCACTATTTGTGGACGCTTGCTCAGATCAATAACATATTCTTTAAGCTCATTTTGAATAGTTTGATAAGCCTCGGCGATGTTTTCTGTATAAGCGTCAACTAAATGCACTAACACCTGAGTACGCTCCACGTGGCGCAGAAACTCGTCACCTAAGCCTTTGCCATGAGCAGCGCCTTCAATCAAGCCTGGTATATCGGCCAAAAGTAGCGACGTGTCACCAACATCAACTACACCCAGATTCGGTGTCAAGGTTGTAAATGGGTAGTTGGCAATTTCGGGCTTAGCATTGCTGACCGCACCCAGCAGCGTAGATTTGCCTGCGTTCGGCAGTCCCACTAGACCAACATCAGCAATCATTTTTAGTTCTAGGGTTACGCTTAGCTCATCACCTTTTTCGCCCTTTTCAGCAATACGTGGTGTTTGACGAGTGCTAGATACGAAGTGCGCATTGCCAAAACCGCCCTTGCCGCCCTGAGCTATAACAGCCTGCTGGCCGTCAGTGATCAAATCTTCTATAACTTGCCCATCTTCAGACAAAACACTGGTGCCGACCGGCACTTTGATAGTTAGATCTTCGCCATTTTTACCGTGTTTACGGCGTTTACTGCCGGCTTGGCCAGGCTCGGCTTTTAATTCTTTCTGATAGCGGAAATTAGCCAATGTGTTTTGGTTGTTACTAGCCAGCAAGACAACATCGCCACCCTTGCCACCATCACCACCATCAGGACCGCCTTTGTCTACATAAATTTCATGCCGAAAACTAACTATACCGTTACCGCCATCGCCGGCTTTGATTTTAACCTTGGCTACATCCACAAACATACCAATAGAGTACAGAGTACAGAGTCTCGAGTCCAGAGCTCGAGGTTACAGACAGTCCTAAAAGGAAACCGAAAAGTTTGCTAATGCGTACATAGAGTAAATAAATATAGCTATTAAGACCACAAGGAAGATCGCTGTAATTAATTTTGCAAGTTTGGACAACTCACTATATGGCTTTTTTGCACGGAGCGACTGAATCCCTATAGGTAAAAATATTAGAACCATTAGTAACCCTAAGATTTTTGCAACGGTTGAAGCACCGCTGTTTGTATTACCTGCGTAAAATATTAAGACACCGATAATAGTCAGCAAAATAAAAATGTATGGATAGATATAGAAAGTTGTTATTTTTTTACTTGGCACAATTACCTTAATAGATGAACTTCAGGTTGCCGACAGAAGGAATCAGTTTCCAGTCAATCCGACCCCAACCACCAGCGCCCGTGGAGTCAGTCATGCTAACCTGACCATGCGAGTTCATCTCACTCACCCAGAAACTACCATCGCCATTAACTACTTCTACGACAGAAACATGGTCACCACCTTGATTAACAGCCACGGCGCCTACTTGCGGACTAAGTCCAGTCGAAAGACCAGCGCGTTGAGCAATGTAGTACCAACTGCGGGCATCGCCCAGGTTGCTAGGCACAGGTCGGCCAATTTCGGCGCGGCGGTTGGCCACATACCAAGTACACCAACCATAGTCGTAACCGTTGAAGCCGTAAACAGCGCTCAAGCCAAAAGCAAAACCACTGTAGCTATAACTAGGCGTTACGATGCTGCCATCGGGTATCAGAATATGGTCGCCTACAACCAGACCACTGACGTCGGCATCGTTGTAGTTAATGATGCGGTCCTTGGCAGTGTTATATTTGGTGGCTAGCGAGTCAGGGGTGTCACCACTTTTAACCACGTAAACAAAACCACTAACACCAGCTGGCGGTGCAAAGATAGTGGTACCAGCGGCCACAAAACTGCCACTAAGACCATTGCTCCATTTGATAGAGTCAGACGAAACACCCAACTTAGTGGCTACAGAGTTGATAGTGTCGCCACCAACAGCCGTGTATTTTTGAATGTCCTTTTTAGAAGGCAATGCAGCTGAAATAACTTGTGGCTTGGCTACAACGTCACTATTAGTCTGGGCAGTCGTTAGCTCGGCATTAACAGAATCGGCATGGTTAGCTACTGATGTGGCTTCTTGCAGTCTGGCTAACCTAGCAACGTTAACAGCAATGTCAGCTGAGGATACTTGGTCCAGCGGTCCACTTAAACCATCGGCAATGGAGTTAGCTGATGAGTTAGTCGTAAGCGACTGGCTGCTGATTGGGGTGGCTTTAATCACAAAGCCAACAACTGCCAATAACAGGGCTAAATTGGCCATAAGCAAAGCAACCCTCGTCGTACGGCGACGGGATTTTAATAGCTTGATGCCAAAAAGGCGCTTTGCAACGGATTTTTTGCGTTCAGCGCCTAAACGCTGACTCAAAACCTGTGCTTGGCTACGAATGATCTACTCCATGGTTTGTCTAAAACAAACCGACTACAGTTGTTGGTTCTTAGTTACAAATTCTGCCAGGAGTTCGACCGCCTGGTCTACAAAAACAACAACAGGGGTGGCTCCTCTGTCCGTCTCTGTTAACAGGATGAGCGGCCACGGGTCAGATTGTAGCAAAATTATAGCCTAAAAACAAGCAAATTTTAGCACTTTGACCCCTGTTAACTAATAATTTAACAGAGGTTATTGGGCACACAATTTTTTGCAATGATCCTTAACGTTTTGCTGATGCTCTTCTAGCGTATGAGCAAAATAAGTTATGCCGTCATCACCAGCTACAAAATACAGATAATCAGTATTGGCTGGATGAGCCACAGCGTCCAGTGACGACTGATTAACGTTGCTAATTGGCCCCGGTGGCAAACCAATATGAGTAAAGGTGTTGTAATCGGAATCGTAGTTTAGATCTGGTTGTTTGCCGTCCTTTAGGGCGCCGTAAATGACAGTTACGTCAGACTGCAACGGCAAACCTTGTCTGAGCCGACTCAAGAAGACTTGAGCTACAACGGCTTTGTCAGCTGGTTTGCTAACCTCTTGCTCAATGATTGAAGCCAGGATTATGCCCTGGTGGACCGTCAAACCCTGGCGAACAATTGCATCCCTGACATCAGGCGTTAGATGCTTTTGCATTTCATTCAAAGACGCTCGAATAATGTCAGACGGCTTGCTAGCGGATGTTTTCTGGAATGAATCCGGGTATAGGTAACCCTCTAAGTTGGCGTCAGCTGGTTTATCAGCCAAGGCCGCAGAATTTACGTACAGATCCGGGTTAAGGGCAGCATCAACGTCTTTAGTACCAAAACCAGCGGTGTTGATAAGGGCACTGCGGATCTGATCCAGGCGTTGGGCTGGCAAAATAGTAACCAGATCAGTAGCCACTCTACCCTGTGTCAATATATCTACAATTTCTGACACGCTCTGGTCAGGATGTAAGTTGTAAGCTCCAGCTTGCAAACGATCACGGGCCGAAGCGTTGCGCACAAACCACTCAAATGCCCAAGACGAGCGAATAACACCTTTTTGTTGGAGTTCAACAGCAATTTCATGCGCACTACTACCTTCCGGAATATCTATCAAAATACCGCGCTGTGAGGCACTAACGGGTCTCAAGTTTTTGTCATAAGTTATTTTAATCACCACTGTGCTGATTAGTATGGCTGCCACCAGAACTATTGAAGCTATCCGCCAAATCCTGGCCCAGTCGCGTTTCTTGATACCAACCCGGTAGCTCTTTTTGATCATATAAGCCCCTGCTCTTTGGCGTAGTCTTCTAATATCAAACAAGCAGCTTGGGCGTCAATATCACCCTTTTGGTATGGTTTGCCCGATTGTTTTAGCTGTTCTTCGGCTTGTACTGATGTCAGAGCTTCGTCTTGCAAGTGAACCGGTAATTTAATGGCATCTTTTAGACTATCTGCGAATGTTTCAGAAAACTTGGTCTGGGCAGTTGACTGACCATGGACATCACGCGGATAACCAACCACCAAGGCTGTTACCTGGTGTTCGTTTGCTAGTGTTTTGATATCGCCAATAATGTTGGGCTGGTTTTCCAGCGTAGTTAACGCCCTGGGAATTTTGACTTGGTCTGTCATCAGCGCTACACCTATGCGTTTTTCCCCCACGTCCAAAGCCATTATGCAATTAGCCATTACTCTTTCTTGATGGTGATATCAACCTTAGATGGAATGGTGTTGACCCAGAATGGGCTGAAGCTTATATTGACGTCTTTAACGCCCGGACGGCTCATGATTATGGCCTGAGTATCACCCTTTTTCTTGCCCTTAATTTGCTTCTTTAGCGCTGTTTGGTCTATTTGTGGACCAATAACGGCATTACTCTGTAATCTAGCCTTCACTTCGGCGGCTGATAGCTTATCGGTTACTTGCAGCGTAGCCTTATCCAGCCCAGTGTCCTGGACGGTTTGGGTTTTGGCATCAATATGCCTGCTAACATCGGCTGTGATGATTTTTCTGATGTCGTCCTGTTTGATGCCCATTTCGGTATAGGTCACATTGACCGTCACAGTTACTTCGGCGGCTGGTTGGTTTACGGCTGTATCGGGTACAACCTGGACGTCACTGGCGCCAAAGGTGTCAGTCAGAGCTACTGAATTATCGGCCTTAAATTGATTGGCCAGTGTCGTGTTGCTGTCATTGTTCAATTTATCCAAGACTTGTTGTTTGGCAGAGTCGATGTCGCTCTGACTAACGATCTGAACTATCTTATCTGAACCCCCAGTCATAGCTGCGTTGTTAGAGCCAGTTATTTTACTGTCAGCACTCGAGGTAAAGGGCTGTCCAGCAGCTACATTATATTGAACTCCGGCATTGACGGCAGTTACAGCAACATCTGCTTGACCACTTCCATCATTCTTACAATCACGACTAAAAGTGAAGTTACTAGGTGGTACAGAAACGGCAGCGTTCGTGGTATAAGATAGGCCACCAGTAGAAAATGTAGTACCGGCAGGTAAGTTTACTGGGTTATCGCCAGTACAATTTTTAGCGGTAATGGTGCCACCAGCCTTAGTGCCGTCATTGCGCTTACCAGATGTAGCTATCTTGGCTGAATCGGTTTTTTTAAGTGATCTGGCGGTGGCCGGAACAATCAATTTAGCACTGTCAACATCTTTGACATCTGTTCTAGCATCAATTGTTACATCAACCCCAAAACTGCTGGTATCGGTAGTTATGACTACCTTAGCTTTGGGGAAAATTACAGCTGCCAAGACCCATAGGGTTATTATCAAAACTAAGGCTCCACCACCTATTAATAACTTAGTCCTAAAACTATCAAAGTTAGGAACTTTGAGTTTCTTGGCATATTTAGAAGCACTCTTTTTGGCTGATTTGATGCCTTTGCCGACAGCCTCGGCAACATTATCTACATCTATAATTTCATCGACGCCAGCGCCGGCTGCGGCTAACTCACCGATCGATTTGTGACGGTCTAGTTTTTCTTCATCAGAATCTTCATCGCTATCAACCGTCACAGCATGGTCGGCTTTTTCTGGGGCAGACGGGATGGCGGGCTTGCTCTGCAAACTTTTGGCTACATGTAAGCCAACTGCTCCAGCCATAGGCAAGAGGCCCGGGTCAGACGTTATGAGGACAATGTTTTTCTTGGCATCTTCGGCTTTGCGCTTTAATAATTTGAGATTAACGGTAGATTGTAGAGCCGAAGCGCGTTTGGGCAACACCAGCGCAACGACTTTGGCTTCTGAACGGCGCAGTTTATCAATAATGCCGGTGATTTCATCCTCGACATCAATGTAAATAGTCTGTTTTTCTGGTGTGTCGCTCATATTCTTAACATCCTGTCTATCCGTTCACGGACTGAACCTGGCTTTGAGCCGTCTTGGGTTTGAACCGTGTCCAAACCGACACGCAGTAAGCCCATGGCAGTTATGAAAGTGTGGTCTTTTACGTGGCCGGTTTGATCAATTATATCAACTACTTCTTCGGGAGCTATGTGTTTGACGACTGGTTTCTTGGTAAATGGCAGGTCGGCGTACCACCTGGACTGGCTCATGCGGTCCATTAATAGGTCCAGGCTAGAGCCGCCGCCACAAAGCCAAACTTGATATGGAAGGTGATCGACATTTTGGAATTCACCGAGTGCTAGCTCAACCCCACTGGTCCAAACATCCAAAGTTTTTTCTAATGGTGCTTTAACAATAGGCACCTTGCTGGCTGGCAAACGGCCGTTACTTAGGGCTAGTTTGAGTTCTTCGGCTCGGTTAAAGCTAATCCCTAGTTCACGCTCGACTGACCGGGTGTAAGCCCGCCCACCGATACCGAACATTTTAGTACCCTGCACGCCACCCTCATTTACTACAGCTATATCAGTTGTGCCTCCACCGACGTCCATCAGAATGGCGCTAGTAGTGGCATTAGGGTCGTTACCTATGATGGCTCTAGCCACCGCAAATGGCTCAGCTGCCACTGCTAATAAATCTAGATCTAGTTCTGTGGCAGTGCGCTCTAGGGCGCCAATATGGATCATTGGCGCAAAGGCCGTGTACAGCTGAACTTCAACGTCTTTACCCTGGAAACCAACCGGGTTAGTCACCTGGTAACCATCAATGTCTATGCGTACCAAGGCACTGTTAACCAGCCGAATCTCAACTTCTTTGCCACCCAACTCCCAAGCCAGTTGCTCTTTGGCCCTGGTTTGGGCGCGTTCTTGAACCAGGCCAATGATATGCTCGACCTCTTCTAGGTCCAGCTGTTTTTTAGGATCTTTGCGGCGGCAACGTACAGTCGTAGTTGTGCCCTTAACCAGTTCGCCGGCAATGCCGATTATGGCTGTACGCACGCTTACGCCGGCTTCTTGTTCGGCTTGGCTCAGAGCGGCGTCGCAATTACGCACAACAGCGGCTATATCGGCAATGGCACCAGCTTGCATGTCATTAAATTCCTGGTGCTGACGGCCAACACCGATGATTTCTAGCTCATCACCGTTAATTTTGGCTACCAGAGCTTTAACAAATTCAGTACCAATATCAAGCGCAACTAAATATTCAATAGCCCCCCCACCCTTAGTGCGGAGAGCTAATGCAGACTTTTTGAGACTCTTTAGTTTGTCTAGCATTACCGCGATTATTGTAGCATAAGGAGAGGTAGCGCTAGGAAAAGCAACAGATTGCTTTAATCAAAATGCTGCTGCTTGCAAAATAGATATCAAAACTCAATACTAATCGTTATTAGAGGAGATGTGTGATGGAATGGGCAATGGTACCAGTAAATCAAAGAGAATTATCTATCTCAGTTGAAGATCACGATATTTTGATCAAAGGAGTCGCGAAAGCCTTAGAGAATAGTCATGCAATCGGGTTAAATAAAGCTGAAGTATCTACATTAGAAGAGTTTGTCGCAAAATCTGAACATCCAATGGATTACTAGAGCTAGATCCTATTCGTCTTTTTCTGGGACTAAGCGTAAGTGGTTATCTTCATACCAGGCAGCACGAAGTGTTTCTATCTCTGAGCCTGTCATAAGTGATCCGTCTTTGACGTAGCCTAGTTGGGAGATTAATGCCGGATGAGCGTAAGCATCAGCATTATTAAATTCGTCAGGACTGCCGTCGAGTCCACAATCAAACCGCACCGCTACTGCTACGTCTCCATCGGGCTGCCTCGGGCCTGTTCTTTCCACCATATAATAACCACGTGGCAAACGCTGCATATTAGGCACCGCAAAATTTGATCTTGATCCTTCTTGGTCTTCAATACGAAACAGGTTGGATAGATTGCCCATGCGATGAGGGAAAGCCGTGAAAGGCACTGGCTCAATTGGTAGATAGAGTAGAGTCAGAAGCTTGTAGTGGGGCTTGAGTTTTTCCTCAAGGAAAGGTAGGTTTCGAGCGTTGATATTAGTTATGATCTCCCAAAGATTCTTGACTGCCAGCTCCCTCTCTGCCGGATCTACACCGCGTTGTACTGAACCTAATTCGGCCTGTGCAATTTGGTTGAACTGTGGCGGGCGGATGACATCTCCCATGAGCTTATTGTAGTACAGCTTTTATGTTTCAGTTGTGCGTGGATAAAAATCGCCAGGGAACCAGTCGGGGACCGAGTAGCAAAAGAACCAAGTTTCGTTGCCTTCGACTGAATGCCAAGTACCTGGCTCAATTGTTATGGTCTGTCCAGGCTGCAAATCAGTTGCTTGACCATTTCGAAAAACCTTTAAGCTGCCTTTTATTACTTCGTACTCTTCAGTAATAATTTTATGTTGATGTTCACCGGAACGATCGGCTACTACTACCGCAACATCTCGCTCGGAATCAACAAGCTTCCTGTCGATTTCTCCAACAATTTCAGTTACCTCTCGGTTGGTAACGGTTGTTTCTTTAATATTGACTCCAGGGTATTGCCTTTCTAATGTTTCTTTTACTGCTTTGACGTTCATTTCAAAACCGCCTTAATTCTGCGTATTCCCGCAGATGATGCTTCTTCTTTGATAATTTTGAAGGTCTTGCCGCCTTCGGCTAGTTGTAGGGAATGGTCAACATGCGGACCACCGCAAATCTCAAAACTAAATGGCTTGTCAGCACCATCAGCGATCATTTTGTAGACTTTAACGCGCTCACCGTAACGGTCACCGAACTGACCTAGGGCGCCTTTTTCCTCTACCGCAACCTTAGTTGGGTACTCTTCAAAACTTATTTTGAGGTCTTTTTTGATCTGTTCATTGACTATGTTTTCGACTTTTTTGATCTGCTCCGGCGTGACCTTTTCAGGATGGCTAAAGTCAAAGCGCAGGCGCTCCTCGGTGATATTGCTACCGCGCTGAACCAAGTGATCACCCAGCACATCACGCAGAGCTTGGTACATCAAGTGTGTAGCTGTGTGGTATTTCTTGTGCTGGAGTGTATGACCACCTAGACCACCCTTGAATGTTCCCTTGCTGGCGGTTTGAGAGCGTTTTTTTTGTTCCTCCATCAAGCGGTCAAAGTCTTTTTGCCAATTTTTATCGACATCAATGGCTTGGGTATAGGCCTCCTCTAAGCTAAGTTCCACTGGGAAGCCATAGGTATCATAAAGCTTGAAGACTTCGTCGCCGGTCAAACCATCTTTACCCAACTTTCCAAGCTCTCGTACGCCAGCGCGGAGGGTTTGGCGGAAGATTTTTTCCTCCCGTATTAGCACATCGATGATTTTGTCTTTGGCTTCAGTTATTTCCGGATAATCGTCTTTAAAGATATCAACAACTATTGGCACGATGTTTTTACTAAGATCTTGCTCGACACCAAGCTCAAAAGCATGACGAATAGCGCGGCGTACTAGTCGGCGCATGGCGTAACCTTGAGCTTTATTACTGGGCACCACACCATCAACTGCCAGCCAAGTGGCGCCACGCATATGATCGGCAATGACACGCATGCTTTCGGTATGGCTATCGTATTTTTTATCAGAGAGTTCCTCTAGCTTTTCGACAATTGGCCACATGACACTAATCTTGAAAATATCTGGTACGTCCAGAGCGGCTGCAGCAATGCGCTCTAAACCACCGCCGTAATCAACGTTTTGTTTGGGCAGTTTTTCAAAGCCCTTTTCGGTCTTCAAATATTCCATGAAGACAGAGTTGCCAAGTTCGATGTAGCGACCACAGTCACAGTTAGGATGACAGTGTTCACCATACTCGGGGTTGTGCGGCACCGAGGGGAAAAGATAGAACATCTCAGTGTCTGGTCCGCCCGGCTCGCCTGGTGGCATGTCTTTGGCTTTGCCAGCCCGGCACCACCAGTTCTTATCGCCGTAGTAGAAAATCCGGCCACCTTGCTCACCCTTTTTAAAACCGTTTTCTTCGGTACCAATCTCTACCTGCTTGGCTTCAATATTGGCCTTATCAAAAATTTCCTGCCAGATTTTGGCGCTTTCAGTGTCTTTGGGAATGCCGGCGGCTTCATCACCGCTGAAAACAGACACAAAAATGCGTTGTGGATCGAGCATGATAACGCCAGTCAGAAACTCCCAAAACCAATTAATCTGTTCCTGTTTGAAGTAATCACCCAAGGACCAGTTGCCTAGCATTTCAAAGAAAGTGGTGTGACGGTTATCGCCAACTTCTTCTATATCTTGGGCCCGGAAGCTAGTCTGGCTATCAACCAATCGGTTGCCAGCTGGATGCTTCTCTCCCAACAAATACGGAATAAGCGGTTGCATGCCAGAGCCGGTAAATAGCGTAGTCGGGTCATTATCTGGCACCAAACTAGCCCTTGGGATAACCTTGTGGCCCTTTTTAGCAAAAAAATCTAAATAAGCTTGCCGAATCTCTTGCGCGTTCATATCTGTTATAGTCTACAACAATTCATGAACTAAACGTAGAAAGATCGCGTTAGTCCAGGTAAAGCCTGGTTGGGTCGGATATCTTCCAGCTAACCCAATGTCGCCCTTAACAACATCGTATTTTTCCCAAAGCGTACAGGTGGCTTCAAACACTTTTTGGTTAAGGTCTAACCATTTACGGGCAAGTTCACTAGCTTGCTTGTCAAAACCGTAGTTCTTGAGAGCCTTAAAAACAATGTATTGCTGGGGCGCCCAACCATTTGGGTGGTCCCACTGTTTTTTGCTCCAAACAATTTTCTCGGTATTACTCAAGCCACCTTGGTGTTCAAAGCTTTTTATATGGCCCAAGGCTTTCTTGGCTTGATCATTAGAAGCTGCCCCGCACCACAGCGGATAAAAACCAGCTAGGGTTTTGAGATTTTCTGGACGCTTAGTTTTTGGATTGTAGTCATAATAAAAGCCGGTTTTTGCGTCCCAAAAATATTTATTGATAAGTTCCTGACGCATTTCCATAGCTTTTTGCCATTTATCTGCAGCTGGTTGATCACCGGTTAGTTTGGCAAGTCGCACAAAGTCAGCTTCGTACTGATACAACTGACAATTGAGATCTACTGGTACAAGAGTTTTATAGTTTTTCGACGTGTAGCGGCTAGATTTATCCCAACCGGATTCATAGACGGTTAAGTGACTTTTCCAAAAGCGCGGCGAGTAGCGGCTCAGGTTAGTTTGTTGATCAAAACGCTGGCTCTTCATCCAGACGTTTTTATATTCGCGTTCGGCAACGGCTAAAATTTTGCTTAACCAAGCTTTGTCGGCTCCACCATGATCATAGACCTCAAAGGCCATCTGGGTGAGATATGGCGGTTGGGTACGGCCAAGACTGGTCCAACTGTTTCGTGCCGGCACTAAGCCGAATTTATCAAACATAAAAACTAGGTTATCGACCATGGCTTTGGCTATGTCAGCGTGTCCAGCAACCACTAAACCAAGCACCGTAAAATAGGTATCCCAATAAAACTGGGTACCGCCAAAATACAGATGATTGGGTGAAATAGTTGTGAAAGGTAACTTTACCCGGCCCAGGCGCATGACGCCACGGCCTTTATTGTCTGGCGTGTAACTGCAAG
>CAZRYT010000016.1:0-12023 GCA_964604415.1 uncultured Candidatus Saccharibacteria bacterium | reverse complement strand
GGGTACCGCGGGCTAGCTTGATGATGACGGGTGTACCGCCAAGGTCTTCAATCACCTCCTCTACGTTGGTAGCCATACCACGCGAGAAAACAGTTTTGGGTATACCAACGCCAGCTCGGGCAAGTAGTTGCATACTGCGCAACTTGTCGCGCGAACGCACCAAAGCAATAGAGCTGGTAGTAGTGAAAATACCGCGCATCTCAAACTGGCGCACAATGGCAGAACCATAGCGTGTGTATGATGAACCAATACGCGGGATAATGACGTCAAAATCATTCAGATCAATGCCGTCAAAGTTCACTAATGGATTACTCTGCTGAATAGTCGCAAAACACTTTGTATAGTCAATAACTTCAACTTCGTGATCACGAGCCAAGGCTTCTTCTTTGAGCCGTTTGGTAGAGAAATTACCAGGACCTTTAGATAGGATAGCTATTTTCATGGCAGTCTCCTTTGCTATTTAAGTCAGTTTATTTACGTCTACTAAAAAATTATTTTTTCTGAGGAATTTGCGACCGATTAGGACTGGCCATTTCATAACACTTCTATCAGCCAGGCTAAGGGTGATCGGATACGTTTCCCCTTGCAAAACTATAGCAGTTTTTATGAAATAACGGTTCTCTTCTTTGCCGTTACTACTTTTAACTGGGCGTTTTACAAATTTGTCGAGGCTAATTATGGTGCTAGGGTGGTCAAACGGCGCAAACTGCAGTCGGCGACCTTCATCTGTTTTAATCTCTTTAATTTTAGTGCAGTGTAAGGCACCTGTGTAAGCACCAGTGTCGATTTTGGCCATGACTTTGCCGCTCAATGGGAAATCAGGAAACGTAATCGCTTCAAAAGTTCCAACTGTCTTAGTTTTATTCAATGCATTCATCACAATTGCCAAAATCAAGCATATTATAGCATGGTTTACTGCTTTGTGTCAAACTTATCGACCAACTTGTTTGATGCGAAAATAAACTATAATCAGACCGATAACTAGCACTATAAGTATGGCCACCAAAAGTGGTATAAAACCCTTTTCATCTGATTGTTTCATTATTACTTCACATTATATGCATAAGCACTGTTTTGTACAGCTAAATTGACATAAGCATTATGTTTATGCTATAATATGACTTATGGTTTCCGGTCGCTCTCAAGAGATACACGATCCCGCTATTCAAGATCCAGAGGTTCAGTCTTCTGTTGAGATTGAGTTGGTGGCTTTGCGTAATGAAGTTGAAGCCCTAAGAGCACGTAACACTTTATTAGAGATAGAGAACGAAGAAAAAGATTCTATTATTGCCATACAAGGAGTTGCACTCGGTGGCCGTGAAATGAATGAAGATGATGAATTACATCATGGCTTGACCATCGCAAAAGCAGTGTTGCGCTACAGACAAGAAAAGAAAATTTCGGACGAAGAAAAGGAAAAGCTCCGCAAAAAAGCAATTGAGGATCCGTTAACTGGCGTCCTTAATCGCCGTGGTTTCTTTTACGCCATAGAAGTGCTTGAGGTTGAAACAAAACACGACAGACGCAACCAAGAGCACTCTCTGCTCCATATTGATATAGACAAATTAAGAGAGGTTAATGACTCGGATGGTCATGCTGGCGGTGATGCATTAATTGTGCAAGTAGCCAATACACTAAAAGAGCGCTTGCGCGATGATGATATTATAGCCCGTTTTGGCGGCGATGAATTTGTCGTCGTCTTGCAACATGTAAACCAAGAAGATGCAGTGCATATAGCGGAGCAACTCCGTAAACAAGTTGAGTCTCTTGTCCCTGCTAAGGGCTACAACTACAGCGCGTCATTGAGTATTGGTGTAGGTAAAATAGATAAATCAATAGATGAAGTCATAGCCGAGACCGACGCGGCTTTATTTGAAGCCAAGCGAAACGGACGTAATCAAGTTATTGCTGTTGAGCCTAAAAGCTAAAACGCGATCTTTTATCTGAATTATTGTCTTTGAAGTCTTCTAGCAGCTCCTGCTGTCTCTTTGAGAGTTTGGTTGGTGTGTCGACAATTATTGTCACAATATGAGCCCCACGGTTATCACTGCGGATATGCGGAACGCCGTGACTAGATAACTTAAAGTCACTGCCACTCTGAGTGCCGGCTGGGATTTTCATCTTAATGTTGCCGTCAACCGTTTCAACATCAATTGTTGTGCCTAGTGTAGCCTCCACCATCGGAATGTGTTGTTCGCTGAGTATCAAATCGCCTTCACGGGTGAATTTTTTGTGAGCTTTGACGCGGACATTGACGTAGAGGTCGCCTTTTGGTCCGTCGGCAATAGCTTCTCCATGCTCACGCAGTCTAATAGTGGCGCCATCATCAACACCAGCTGGGATCTTTAGTGTAACTTCTTGGTTTTTGCGCTGAGTGCCTTTGCCATGACAGACAGTGCAGACTTTTTCTGGGATTTTGCCACGGCCATGACACTTTGGGCAGACACTTGCTTGCTGTATGTTACCAAAAATGGTGCGGGTCATGGTTGTTATCTGCCCTGAACCCTTACACTCGTCACAAGTTTTTAGCTCATGGCCGGGTTCCACGGTTGTACCTTTGCAATGTTCACAGGTATCGTCGAGGTTCAGATGCAAATCGACTTCGGTACCAAAAACGGCTTGTGTGAAATCAATTTCAATATTAGTTTCAACGTCGCGCCCACGGGATTGGCGATGGCTTTGACCACCGTCGTTACCACCAAAGAAACTACTGAATATGTCGCCTAGGCCAAGATCACCAAAGTCAAAGTTGATGTTTTGGCCCTGGCCGCCAAAGCCCGTAAAGCCCTCAAAGGGGTTGCCGCCGCCACTTGCACCACCAACGCCGGCATGACCAAACTGATCATAACGTTTGCGTTTGGATTCGTCTTTAAGAACCTCGTAGGCTTCACCAACTTCTTTGAATTTTTCTTCGTCACCACCGTCTTTGTCCGGATGATATTGCACCGCCAACCGACGGTAAGCCTTTTTGATCTCGTCGGGACTAGCGTTTTTACCAACCCCCAAAACTTCATAGTAATCACGTTTTGCCATTAAGTTCTCTTGGAATCAGGAAAGTTAGCTACAGCCTCGGTCACGGCTTGATCAAATTCAGCTCGATCGATGTCATAAAGCCCAGGACTAACATCATGGACGTATTGTTCAGCCAAACGAATTTGGCTCTCAGGGTTTGGTCTTGCAAAAGCGCGGACATAACCAATATTTAAGCGGTAATTAAATTTCTCCAAAGCTCTTAGAATTGGGTTGGCAAATCTTGGTCCGTCTTTTTCAAACACTTCGACTTGGTGAGCATATGCCTCATGGCGAGCTTGAATACCATTTTCTATCCGGTTGTTCAGACTGTCTAATATCATGTATCCACCTGGTCACGGCCTGGTGCTTCAATATGTGGCATAGTTTTAAGAACAGCGTTACCCACACGGGCTGGTTCAGCATTATGCTCTTCGTTTATGTTCATATCCTGAAAGCGACCGTCGATGTTTTTACGGTGTCGTGCTGGAAATTGCTCAGCTAATTCTAAGACTGCCAGCAATTCTTTGCCATGATTAATCCGCTCCTCGGTTGGCATTATTTCTCTTCCTTGTCGTCCACGACTTCGCCTTCGACCGGTTCGTCTTTATCGTCTTTCTCAGATTCTCCATCCTCGGCTGGTTTTTCATCCTTGGCAGACTCGTACATTTTAGCGCCAATTGGCATGATTTTGTCATTAAGTTCTTTGGTGGCAGCTTCTAGAGCATCTTTGTCAGCTTTTTCGTCTTTGACGACTTTCTTGCCTGCTTCAATTGCTTCGTCAATAGTTTTGACGTCTTCCTCAGATAGCTTAGCTTTGTGCTCTGTCTTCATTTTCTCAGCCGAGTAAACGGCCGTATCTAGCAAATTACGAGCATCAATGGACTCACGCTTGGCTTTGTCCTCTTCGGCGTGGGCTTCGGCTTCTTTGGCCATTTTCTCAACTTCCGTTTTGTCCAGGTTACCACTGCCGCTGATAGTTATGCTCTGCTCTTTGCCAGAACCTTTGTCTTTGGCGGTTACATTTAGGATGCCGTTGGCGTCAATGTTAAAGGTGACTTCAATCTGCGGTACACCGCGTGGCGCTGATGGAATGCCATCTAGTACAAAGCGTCCTAGCGATTTGTTGTCAGTTACCATTTCACGCTCACCTTGTACGACGTGGATTTCCACCTGTGGCTGATTATCGGCTGCTGTAGAGAATGTCTCACTCTTGGAGGTTGGAATAGTGGTGTTGCGCTCAATTAGTTTGGTCGCCACGCCACCAAGCGTTTCAATGCCAAGAGACAGCGGTGTTACATCTAACAGCAAGACGTCTTTGACATCGCCTTGTAGCACACCACCTTGGATGGCGGCACCGACGGCTACGACTTCGTCCGGATTGACGCCCTTCATTGGGTCTTTGCCAAAAATCTTTTTGACCTTTTCCTGCACAGCCGGCATACGGGTCATGCCACCAACCAAAACTACAGCGTCAATGTCGCTGGCTTTGAGACCAGCGTCTTTGAGTGCTTTCTCGCTTGGTTCGGCGGTTTTATCAATTAATTCGCCGACCAGGCTTTCAAGCTTGGCACGGGTTAATTTGTGTTCAAAGTGCTTGGGGCCTTCAGCATCGGCAGTCAAGAAAGGCAAATTAATATTAATTTCGGCTGTTGTTGACAGCTCAATCTTGGCTTTCTCCGCTTCATCGCGCAGGCGCTGCATGGCGGCTTTGTCGCTGCTGATATCTATGCCACTCTCTTTTTTGAACTCATCAGCGAAGTAATTGACTAACACGCGGTCAAAATCGGCGCCGCCTAGGTGAGTATCACCATTGGTAGACTTAACTTCAAAGACACCATCGCCTAGTTCTAGGATCGAAACGTCAAAAGTACCACCACCAAGGTCATAGACAGCGATTTTTTCGTCCTTCTTTTCGGCTTTATCAAGCCCGTAAGCTAGCGCGGCCGCGGTCGGTTCATTGATGATGCGCTTAACTTCCAGTCCGGCAATTTTACCAGCATCCTTAGTAGCTTGGCGTTGTGAGTCATCAAAGTAGGCTGGCACGGTTATAACTGCTTCTGTGACTGGCGAGCCCAGGAAACTCTCGGCGTCAGCCTTGAGTTTGCCCAGGATCATAGCACTGATTTCTTCTGGGCTGTATTCTTTGTCACCCATTTTAACCTTGACGCTAGAGCCAGACTTGACCATCTCGTAGCCCATCAGTTTGATATCGCGTTGGACTTCTTTGTCTTCCCAGCGGCGACCAATCAAGCGCTTAACTTCATAAATAGTATTCTTAGCATTAGTAACCTGCTGGCGGCGGGCGACTTGGCCTACCAAACGTTCACCGTTTTTATTAACAGCTACGACACTTGGCGTGGTGCGGGCACCTTCTGAGTTAGCAATAATTTCCGGCTTGCCAGCTTGCATAACAGCCATGGCCGAGTTAGTTGTTCCTAGATCGATTCCTATAATTTTACCCATAATTTATCTCCTTATAACTTCCTTATTTTGCGAATTAAAAATCCATAGCGGACAATGGTCTGTGGCAATCAATTGCGCACAACCTCGTGCTGCCAGTTCGATGTCTCTTCCATAAATTGCTCTAAAGTCATCTGCTTCACTTCTTTTTGCAATTTTAATATCTTCTGGATCCCAGCCTAAATCCTCGGACTTTTCATATAGGACCATTCTTTCGATGAACTTAGCTGTCAGCTCATCCACGACTGTAGGAAAAGGACAATTTTCAGATCTATCTAAAAGATACATTAATTTTCCTCCTCATAACCCATTGCTTGCGCCAAGTCATCCCCTACTGACTCCCAGTCAGAACTCAAGGCTTGAGAGTCTAGCAATTCCGGTGGGCATTCCATGCTTTTTTGTAAGGCAAGTCGCCCGGTGTGGTAATGTTTGGTGCTCCCAGTTATATCAAAGCTTGATCCGGCACCAAACAGCTCAGGAAATCGTTTGAGACCTCTTAGTATTAATCTACCGCGGCTAGATTCGCTCATTTTGCTTGCTCCTCAGTCTCTTCAGCATCTTCTCTGGCCTGGAAACCAATCGAATAGGCATTTGTAATTGGGGATATCAGAATATGAGCAATTTCAACCTCAAGAGCTTGTTTATCATATAGTTCTTTGATTTCTGGAAAATTCCTCAAAAACTCCGATACACCACTTACCGCTACTTGCAGAGTACCTACTACACGTTCTGCGTGTTCAGCGTCCATACGTTCCATCATTATCATCTCTGTAGCGCTCATCATAGTCATTTTACTTGCTCCGTTGATTCGTTTTTATACCTTGAAATGCCTAGCTCTTCCATTCTCCGAGCAATATCTTTGCGCCCATTGCAACGGGTGACAGCACATATACCTAGAGCTTGAGCTTCTGCGCAACGATTAGCCCCGTTGGCAATACTATTCGCATCATTTTCAGGGAAATTAGTCATACCCGTCATATTGATACTTTGTCTGGCTAATACGTGTGTTGTCAGAGTTGTATCACCTAGCTCTTCAAATGCGATGTCACTCAATATTTCTAGAGCTTTATTAGCCAAATTGCTTCTCTCGGGAGTAACTGGCAATGAATTCAAAGCCGAGTAAAGCGGGCAATTGTAAGACATTTCTGTTAATTGAACACCACTCATTTGGCTTGCTCCATTTTTACTTTGACCATAGCGTGGCGGATGATATCATCACCAATTTTGTAACCCGGAGTTAGCTCTTCAGACACTACTTCAACATCACCGTCACCCTCATCCATACTGACCGCCTCATGCAGTCGTGGATCAAAAACTTCACCCACCGTTTTTATGCGTTCCACACCCATTTGTTCCAATGTTTTCTCAAACTGTTTAACGATTGAGTTTATGCCCTTGATGTAATCGTTGTTAGTTAAATCTTTGGGTATGTGTTTGAGGGAACGCTCAAAATTGTCAATCACTGGTAGTAGATCTCGAACCAAGTTGGCCTTAACCATAGTCTTCAGCCCACCAATTTGTTCCTCGTGTCGACGACGTAAATTTTCAGCATCAGCTCGCTCTTGCTGAAGAGCAGCTGTCAGTTCGGCAATAGTCGGTTTCTTGGCTTTAGCCATTTGATAACTCCGAATCTATAGCATAGGCCGCCAGTTCAGCTTCGAGCGCAAATTCCTCGGCGCGGTGGCTCGATAAATACGCATGGGCTGCTACTTCGCTCTGGGTTAAATTAAAATGTCTGCCCAGATCTTCTTGGACGTCTTTTGGAACTTCCCACGAGCCTGTCTTATCAAAATTATCACTTGAGGCTATCACAAAATACGGAGCAGCTGGTTCGTCCATATACTCAATCGATTTATTCATACAATACCTCTTCCAGAGCTTTGCCGGTATGACTGACTAGGTTCATAACATCACGGTATTGCTGGCGGGTTGGGCCTAGTACGCCAATATAGCTACGGTCAGAAAACGGACTACGGAAACGGCTAATGATCAGGCTCGCGCCGGCGCTGCGGCCAATTGGGTTCTCGGCGCCGATGTAAACGCTTAGCGGCTCGTTAGGCGCTGCCTCCTTGAGCCAAGGTTCCAAATTGTCTAGTAGTCCAGCAATTTGCTGGACATGGGCACCACGAACAAATTCAGGTTGGCCAAACAAGTTAGACAATCCACTCATGTACAGCTGATCACCAATGGTGGCGAGACCCAAGTTGTGTGTTAGTTCCACCAGTGTGTCAACAGCGTTGCGAATAGTTCTATCGGGCATACCGCCACCCTGAACTCGGGCAGTCAGTGCGCGCTCGGCGCGGTGTTCACCGGTGGTAATTTGGCCTTCGGCCAGACTGTTTACGTAATAACGGTAACCTTTATCGGTGGGAACCCTGCCAGCACTTGTATGCGGCTGACCAATCAGGCCAAAGCGCTCAAGTTCTGCCATTTCGGCTCGGATTGTGGCACTAGACACACCAAAAACTTTGGCAAGCAAAGAGGAGCCAACCGGGCTGGCCACCTCGGCGTATTGTTCCACAATTGCAGCTAGGATTTGCTTCTGTCTATCTGTCATCAACTACGGCTCCGCCTTATGAGACAAACCTGCGGTTTTTCTCATCGCGCCGGGGAAATGGAATACATTTCTCTCGGGCTACTCTTTTCCCTTTAAAAATCAATTCGCACTCTTATGTGCTTAGTGCTAGTTTACCGTTGTTAGCACTCGTATGTCAAGAGTGCCAATCATTAAATCAAGATGGTTTCTAGCTCTTTAACCGCTTTTTCGGGATAGCCTGATGGATTGGTGATCACATAATCGTACTTGTCTTTGAATTTAAGCTCATGTCTGGCAAGTTTTAAGCGATGAATTATGGCTTCTTCGTCTTCGGTGGCTCTGTTCCTTATGCGTTTTTCAAGTGTTTGCCAGTCTTCGGCTGTGATGAATACCAAGATGGCCTTCGGCATAATTTTCTTAATGACCAGAGCGCCATTTACATCAATCCGAAGAATTATGTTTTTACCCTTGCTAAGCAGTTGATTCACAGGCTCACGCAATGTACCGTACCAAGCCTTGGCATGGTGATCAGTTTCTAGGAACTTGTCCTGCTTCTGCCAAGCTTCAAATGTTGGTTTATCAACAAATATCATGTCGTGGCCATGAACTTCGTTATGTCTTGGACTTCTGGTGGTAACGGATGGTGGCAGGTGCCAATCAGAATGTTCAGCTAAAAACATTTTCAAGACGGTATCCTTACCGACTCCAGCCGATGGTCCCGAAATAACTGCGAGTTTGCCCTTTGTCATCTATTAATTCTACCGCATATCCGTAAAACGACTTGAAATTCCGCTTAAACGGAGTATAGATAAGAACTATAAATAAGGAGGGCGTTTATGCCAAGTGTACACATTAATGTTGCTGCCTTACTGGTAGCAGTCGCTATTAATATGGTCGTAGGGTTTGTTTGGTACGCTAAGCCAGTGCTGGGTAAAACTTGGCAGAAATTAGTCGGTTTGTCGGATAGTGATATGAAGAACGCTAGTCGGGTCAGCCCAATGGTAGCCATGCTGCTGTTAGCCTTTGTGGAGATATTTGTACTAAAACATTTCATTAGCTACACGGCCTATTACTATCCAACCTATTCAGACGTATCGGTCGGCTTGCTAACTGGTGCTTGGGCCTGGTTAGGGTTTGTCTTCCCTGTTATGGCTGGGTCATACATGTTCGCTCAACGACGTAAAAAATTGCTAGCGATTGATAGTGGTTATCAGTTGGTAGTTTTGTTGGCAGCTGGTGTAGTCCTTTCCGTCTGGAAATAATTCCGCTAACGGTCTTGGTGAATCCAATTGACTAGGAGTACCATAGAGTAAAACAAACACCCCATGATCCCTCACGGATCAGCTATTGCTGGTTTGCGGGGGATCCTTTTTATTAGTCGCGTTTGAGCATCACTGTGAAGGCCTCGGCTGGGATGTCGACTTTACCAAAACGTTTCAGACGTTTCTTGCCTTTAGCTTGTTTGGCTAAGACTTTTTTCTTCCTAGATACGTCACCGCCATACAAACCAGTTGTTACGTCCTTACGGTAGGCACTGATGTCCTCACGGGCAATGAACTTGCCGCCAATGGCTGCCTGCAATGCTACCTGGAAGTTTTGTCTTGGAATAATGTCTTTCAGCTTTGTAACGGTTTCGCGGCCTAGCTTGTCAGCTTCAGAACGGTGGACCATTATACTTAAGGCGTCTACTTTATCGCCCGCAATAAAAAAATCTACTTTGACCAAATCTTCTGAACGATAATCGGTTAATTCGTAATTAAAGCTGCCGTAACCACTGGTAACACTTTTGAGTTGGTCGTAAAAGTCGGTTAATAGATTTGCCAGCGGTGCCTCGAAATCTACCAGTGCCAACTGAGCGTCAACGTAGCTTAAGTGTTTTTGCAAGCCACGTTTGCTGGCAATCAGTTGAATAACTGCTCCAACGTAATCTTTGGGAACGACTATTTCGCCTTTGATCCACGGCTCATAAATTTCTTTGATTTTAGTTACATCTGGCAACTCCGTAGCCGATTTAATGTCTAGTTTTTCGTCATTTACTAAAGTCAGCTGGTAATCAGTTGAAGGGTTGGTGACTATAAGATCAAGGTCATATTCACGCTCTAACCTCTCGCGCACAATATCCATATGTAGCAGTCCCAAAAAGCCAACGCGCACGCCAAAACCCAGCACGGGTGAATTTTCTGGAGAGTACTGCAGAGCCGAATCGCTCAATGATAATTTTTCTATAGCGTCTTTGAGCTCCTGGTAATGCTGATTACTTTCCGGAAAGAAGCCGGCATAAACAAATGGTTTGACGTCTTTGTAGCCTGGTAAAGACTGGGAGGCTGGAGAGATAACTAAGGTGACTGTATCACCGACTTTAGCCTCGCGGGTACTACGCAAATTAGTAACAATGTAGCCAATTTCGCCAGCCCGTAAGTCTTTGGATGGTTTCATGTCCGGTTTGAGTGCACCAAGTTCCAGCGCAATACCTTCTGCACTGGTGGCCATCATTTTGATCTGGGCGTTTTTGGCAATCTGACCGTCAACCACCCGCACGTACAAAATAACACCGCGGTAATCATCAAAATATGAATCAAATATGAGAGCCCTGGTTGGTTTATCCAGATTACCGGGTGGCGCTGGCACGTCTTTTACCACTCGCTCTAGAATTTCTTCAACGCCTTGGCCGGTTTTGGCAGAAATTTGTAAGATGTCTTCTTGCTTACAACCCAACAAACTAATAATCTCGCGGCTGACTTTTTCGACATCAGCTGCCGGAAGGTCTATTTTGTTCAACACCGGGATAATCTTTAGATCGGCAGCAAGTGCTAGGTAGACATTGGCTAAGGTTTGGGCTTGAATGCCCTGGCTGGCATCGACCACCAAGATAGCTCCCTCGCAAGCCTCTAAGCTGCGTGAAACTTCGTAGCTGAAATCGACATGTCCAGGTGTATCTATCAGATTGAGTTCATAATTTTTGTATTGCATGCGGACTGGCGCCAGTTTGATAGTGATACCTTTCTCGCGCTCTAAGTCCATCTTGTCTAGTAGTTGTTCTTTCATCAGCCGCTTCTCTACCGTGCCCGTCAATTCCAATAGCCTATCGGCCAGTGTGCTCTTGCCATGGTCAATATGAGCGATTATACAAAAATTACGAATATGATCTTGGTTCATGTCTTACAGAGTATACACCAGAGGTGAACCTATTGTATCTTTACGGGTCTGAAAATAAGTTGCTTGAACTTAGCCACCACCGGGCGAGCTTCTTCTAGACTAAGCAAAGATGAGACACCGACGTGTACTAGTAGCGTAACAATGGCGATGCTGCCCAGTTTGGCACCTAAGGTGATAATACCGGTATCAGCTAGTCGGAGCGGGAAGACAGAAATCATCACAAAAGCTGCCAAAACACTGAAGCCTGTAACCGACAAAATGCGGGTTATACCACCCCAGAAAGCAGCGTTTAGTAGACGATGGTCACGGTAAACCATGACAGAAACCAAGATTAGAACTTCACTAACAGCTACGAGCGACTGAGCCATGGCCAGCCCAGCTATACCATAGCCATCCGGGGCTGGCCTAGCCAAATGGAAGGCCAGGTAAATGTTTAAGCCAATTGCAAAGATAGAAACAAACAGAGGTGTTTTGGTGTCTTTCTGGGCGTAAAAATAACGCGACACAATGCTATAGACAATTCTGAAGAAAATTGCCAGGGTCAAATAGCCAAATATTAAAGCTACTGGTGGCGCGGCCTGACCAAACAGCAAACGTGCCAAATAGGCCCGGCAGAAGAAACTAATCACTAGTACTGGCATCGTGATCCAGATCATACCGCGCAAAATACTCAAGAAATCTTTACGGAATAGATCGGAACGGTTTTGGGCTAAGCGCTCGGTTAAGCGCGGGAAAGCCGCCGTAGCAATTGAAGTACCTATCAAGTAAATTGGTACGTTCATAAGTGTCAGCGCATAGTTGTAGTAGCTGATTGGACCTGGCCCAAGTTGCTGAGCACGGTTAGTCTCAACAATGCTGT
>CAZRYT010000015.1:0-14640 GCA_964604415.1 uncultured Candidatus Saccharibacteria bacterium | reverse complement strand
TGACTGAGGCTTTAGAAGCCGACTATAAACCCCAGCCAATCAAATATAAACCAAATCAAAGACAAGTACCCGAAATTGACCCATTCGTATATTTGTTCAATCGGTACGCCCCAGAATTCCGGCGGCAATATGCCGATACCTTTAGTCGCGGGATACGTCGTCTAAGAATTTTTTGATTTTTTGTTGAGGAGTTGCTTTATAAGGTGGTAAATCATTGGCCCAAATGTCATGACCATAGCTAAGCCCACAGCTGGTAAGAGGTATTTATCAATATTTGGCACTCGACTACCTAGGAAATTGCCTAACAAAACGACTCCACCACCCCAAACAATTGCACCAGCCGCATTAAATATCAGAAAACGGCCTTTAGGCATGCGGCCAATTCCAGCTACGATTGGTGCGAAGGTTCTGACAACCGGCACAAAACGCGATAACATAACGGTTTTGCCGCCGTGTTTTTCATAAAAAATCTCTGATTTTTCTAGATATTCCTGACGGAAAAGCAGGCCATCGGGCTTATGAAATAATCTGCGACCAAATCTGCTGCCGATGCGGTAGCCGACTTCGTAGCCGGCAATTGCGGATACAATCACTAGTGGCAAAAGCCAAAAAAGTGGCAATTTACCCTGGGCAGCAAAAAAACCGGCCGAGAATAACAAGGTGTCACCAGGTAGAAAAAAACCAGCCAACAGACCGGATTCAGCAAAGATTATCAGGGCTACAACTAGAAGCCCACCGCTCTCAATAATTTTTGTTACGTCTAACACCTGTATATCTTAGACTTTTTTGGTATAATATGGAAAGCAAATTTCGGACTAACAGGAGTTTACATGTCAAACGATTCTATTACTGTGGAAGTTGAAGACCGTAAGGTCATCGGCAAAGGTCTGTCGAAACTACGTGACGGTGGCCAAATTCCGGCAGTAATTCATAACCACGGCGAACCATCAATCCATGTTTCTGGTGATGCCGTGCAGTTAAATAAAGTCTACGCTGAAGCTGGCAAACACCATCCAGTTGAAGTCAAAGTGGGCGGTCAGGGTCACCTAACGCTTATTAAAGATGCTGACTTTGACCCAGTTAAACGTCGCTTGCGCCATATCGTTTTTCAGGCTATTAACCGCAATGAAACGGTTGAAGCCGAAGTACCGATTGTACTTGAAGGCGACATCCCAGCCGAAAAAGCCAGCTTGATGGTTATAACTAGCTTAGATACTGTTCAGGTCGAGGCTCTGCCTAGCAACCTGCCCGATGAAATCAAAGTGGACGCCAGTGTCCTGGTAGAAGTTGGTGACAAGATTAGTGTTGCTGAGCTGCAAGTCCCTGAGGGCGTTACTATTCTGACTAACCCTGACCAAACTATTGCCCATGTTGAAATGCCTAAGGATCAAATTGCTGAAGCCGACGCTATTGCCGCCGAACAAGCTGAATCAGCTGGTACTGAAGAAGAGGCTGAAGTAGCTGAGAGCGAAGAAACTGTCGAAGGTGAAGAAACCAAGGCTAAAGACGAAAACGAAGAAGAGTAAGACCGCTCATATTTTTACTCACAAGTGCGCTCTTTCACCTTTGAAATTTCTTGAGTACCATCAGAAATTCCAAGGGAAGCGCTAGCAACCCTTGCTTGTTAAAAATACTCGCTCAAATTACAATAATTATTCGTCTAGAAAGCCGCCGCTTTGGCGATTCCAAAGGTCGGCATAAGCGCCGTTGTTGCGGATTAGTTCTTTGTGCGAACCTTCCTCAACAATTTTGCCTTCATCCATGACGATTATACGATCCATTCGCTGGACGGTACTCAAACGGTGGGCAATTACAAGAGCCGTACGGCCTTCCATCAGCTTCCAAAGGGCGTCTTGAATCAGCGCTTCGCTCTCTGAGTCGAGCGCACTAGTAGCTTCATCTAGTACCAGTATTGGCGCGTTCTTGAGCATGGCCCGGGCAATGGCTACGCGCTGACGTTGACCACCAGACAGCTTAACGCCGCGCTCACCAACTAAGGTCTCATAGCCCAGTGGCAAATCCTTGATGAACTCATGGGCGTGAGCCATTTTGGCTATGGCTTCAATCTCTGCCTGGCTAGCCGTAGGCTCACCGTAGGTGATGTTTTCAGACAGACTACGATGAAAAAGCAGCGGCTCTTGGGGCACATAAGCAATATGGCTCCGCAAATCAGACTGGGTAATCGCTGTAACGTCCTGACCATCTATTAATATTTGGCCGCTATCAAGATCAGCAAATCTCAGTAGCAGTTTAGTCAAAGTAGTTTTACCAGAACCAGAGCGTCCGACTAGACCAACTTTCTCACCAGCCTTGATGTGCAAATTTAATTTGCTGAACAAAGCCTTTTTATCTTCGTCGTGAGTGAAAGTCATGTCATTAACTTCTATGTCACCACGGCTGATACGAGCCACTTCGGGCTTGGCAGGGTCTTGAATCTCTGGCTTGATCTGCAAAATTTTAACCATATCGCTAGCATCACCGAACGAGCGGTTATATTGCCTGAGGACGTTTTGAAATTCCCACAAGCGCTGACCGATGGCGCCGGTATAGCTGACTATCAAAAACAACGTGGCTATATTGGTTTTGAACGTCGTGGCACCGATGATAGCAATCGCCAAAGCACTGACGCCGATAGTCGAAGTCACTACACTGGAATAGGTCTCCCGGACCATCGTAGTTCTCATAGACTGAAGGCCACGATTACGGGTATGGCTAGCCGAGCCCCAATAACGTCGCTTTTCAAACTCATCGGCGGCAAAACTCTTGATAGCCATGACGTTGCTTATGCTATCGGCCAAATAACCGGTCTGCTGGCTTTGGGCCTGGGCCTCAAGCGTGTTGGCTTTGCGTACCGGCTTAGTAAAGTGAATAGTGCCAATTATATAAATCAGCGACAATACCAACATCACGATAGCGTAAAGCGGTGCTCTTGGCGCCAAGATCACTACTGTAGCCACCATGCTGATTAAGAGCGTGTAGAGGTTGAAAACGGTGGCGTCAATAAAGCGCTCGTAAGCACCAGTTAACTTATTGGCCTGTGAAACCAATGATCCCGCAAAACGATTAGCATGAAAGCCGGCACTCATTTCCATCAAGTGGTCAAAGACGCGTTGGGCTATATCGCGTATTACCAGTAAATCTAGCTTCCAATACAGCCAGACTATTATCCGCCAGCCAGCCACCCCGCTTAAAAAAGTAAAAATGGCATAGCTAATAATGTAGGGTTGAAAACTACCCCATAAATCATGCGGGTTGTAGCTGCCCTGACTGATTTTCTGTAAAACCAGCGACATAATGTAAGGCACAGCAAAATTCATCACTAAAACGGTGATGGGAACTAGGATTAGTACTAGCGTCAGTAATCGCTTGTACTGCGATACATGATGCCAGAAAAGACCAATGGTCTTAGTGGTAGTCGAACTAGGTTTTTTCATAAGTGCAGCCTCCATGCCAGCACTTTTCTATTGATAGATTGGTAGTATTTTGTAAAAGGTTTTTGTTGGGAGCGGTTAGCACCGCACAAGGGCGGTTTTAGCGCACGTTGAAGTAAATCGTATTAACATTTGGCCGGCCCTTTCCCTTAAATTTATAAAACGTAAGGCCAAGTATACACTCCTTAGACCTAGGGGTCAAACAGCTTATGAACTGTTACAATATGGGCATGGAAGGTTTCCCAGGCTACATACCAGAAATTGACGCCTCTGACGATGATCACGAAAAAAAGGAAGAGAAAAAGGGCAAGAAAGCCAAACGCTCGGCTGGTTCAGAGCATTCACAGGCTGAAACTCCTGAAAAACCCAGCAAAAAAATACCATTAGAAAAACTAGCTGATGACGAGAAAAAGCTGGTGGCTGAGGAGTACGTCAAGCAGCGCGAAAGTCAGCTAGAAGACGAACTATCGGTTGCGACTCCAGAATCACCAGAACAAGTAGAAGCCTTGGCTGACGCGGCCTTGGTTGAATCTATCCAGGCAAAAATTGAAGACCAAGACGTTGTTGACGAAGCTGATCTAGACGAAGTCTTAAGACAAACAATTAGTGATCTTGGTCTTGAGTCGCTTGAACCTGAGGCAGATGAAACCGATGAGGAAGTGGACGATAGTGCAACAATAACTCCGCCTAGTTCTTCTACGCCACCTCCGCCACCACGACCACTGAGTGGCCCTCCAGGCCCACCTGTTCCGCCTCCACCACCTCCACCCCCGACTTCACCACCAGGTCCGGGTGGACCATTTGGCCCAACTGCTATTCCTGGAGCTACAACCGGCATTGGACCGACTGTTTCGCCAGCCGCTACCGAAACCGTCGTTGAACGCACGTCAGGCGCACCTTACCTTTTGGTCGGTGGCATAATTGGTTATTTGCTGGGACGTCGACGCGGCCGAATAAAGACCGAGAAAAAATTACTTCCAGTGCAGCACAAGCTTGAAAAACAAGTCGAAGACCTCACGAGCGGCATATATGAGCGCGAACAAAAAATCCGCCGCCTTGTCCGCGAAAAACTTCAAACTAGTCCTGAAAAACAAACAACCATCATCGAAAAAATAGAGACCAAACACGCTCAAAACCTAGAGAAAGAGCCAGCACATACTGATAACAAAGCTGAGAAACTTGGTCGCTTAGTATTAACACCCGAGAAAACTGAAGCACCCAGGCCACCTAAACAAGTTGAGTTTATGAGCCTATCAGAAGTCTTGGAGATCGCCGCCAAGATCAATATTGAAAGCCGTCCGATTACAGAACTATTCAAGACTGGCAGGTTAAACGAACGAGGTCTAAGGGAAGTCGTTCGGGCCTATCTAAGAGGCGAGCGTTACCAGACCACACTACAGGAGAAGCTACTAAGCCCGGAACACTACCGGCCCGATTCGGCTGTCTCTGATTCAGACGTACTCCGTCAAATATTGGCTCCTATTGAAGCAAAGTCCGAACCAGAACTGTTCCGACCGACTAGCCCAATTAAGCACGAAGAATCTAAAACTAGTCGGATTGCCGCCCGCTATGCGGCTGTTTCGGCCGCTGTTGTGGTGGCGGTAATCATTGCTATTGTTATCGTCCTGTTGTTGCTCCGGGCAGTTTAAGTACTTATAATCTACGGCTGACATGGAAAAGGTGATTTTATACTACAAATTTGTGCCGGTGGCTGACACCGAAACGCTGATGCACTGGCAGCGCGAACTTTGCCAAAGGCACAACCTAAAAGGCCGAATTATTGTGGCCAAGCAGGGCATAAATGGTACACTAGGTGGCAAAATTGAAGATCTGAAGGCTTATGTAAAAGCTATGAACTTGCACCCATCGTTCAAAGCTATCAACTACAAGTGGAGTGATGGCAGCGCCAACGACTTTCCACGTCTCAGTGTTAAGGTGCGACCAGAACTAGTGACGCTAGCACCAAATGAAAAATTTGATGTTTTCAATAGTTCCAAAGGGCTCAAGCCTAAGCAATGGCATAAGTTTCTAACTGATAATCCGGATACAATCGTGCTTGATGCCCGCAACGATTATGAATCAGACATCGGTGCTTTTAAGACCGAGAATGTCATTAAGCCCAAGATCAAAAACTTCCGTGATATCAAGTCTCGTCTAAATAAATTACCCAAAGACAAGCCAATCCTGACCTACTGCACTGGCGATGTGCGCTGCGAATACCTCAGTGCCTATATGAAACACAAGGGTTTTGATAAGGTTTACCATCTGGATGGCGGCATCATGAAATACGGTGAAGAGTTTGGTGACGACGGTTTTTGGGAAGGTAAGTGCTATGTTTTTGATAAACGCATGAAGCTAGCGTTTTCAGATACCAGCCAGGAAATCGGCCAATGCAGCCATTGCGGCCAGACTACCAGCGAGCACATCAACTGCGCTGAGGTAAGCTGCAATCGGTTAATCTTGGTTTGCTTAGACTGCAGCCAGAGGACACTTTTTTGCAACCAACACGCTACCGCCGACATTACTTAACTAGTTAAGTTATAATTATTAGTTATGAATGACACGGTGAAGACTAAATTACAGTCACTGCCAACGGGTCCGGGCGTCTATTTCCATAAAAACGCCCAGGGCGAAATTATCTATGTTGGAAAAGCCGCCAATTTGCGCAATCGCGTACGGCAGTATTTCCAGAAAAGTCGTTACCGTGATCCAAAAACCGATGCTCTAGTGGCTGAGATTGCTGACATTGAATGGACTGAAGTCGAGAGCGAACTCGATGCCCTTTTTTTGGAAGCCGAACTAATCCGACGTTATTTGCCGCCATATAACATTCTGCTGCGTGATGACAAAAGCCTGGTTTATGTGCGCATTAACTACAAAGACTCTCACCCAACAGTCACTATAACCCGCCGCCCGATGGACGATAAGGCCAAGTACTTTGGCCCTTATTTTAGTTCGCAAACAGTTAAAAAAGCTCTCAGGATTTTGCGCCGAATTTTCCCCTACTCAACCCACGTCATACCGCCCAAGCGAGCTTGCTTGCAGTATCATCTGGGCTTGTGCCCGGGCTTGGAAGAAAACAAGACAAGTCTGGAAGATTTTAGGGCTAGCCTGCGCAAGCTGATGCGCTATTTGCGCGGTGAGAGAGCCGAGCTGATCCGGGAGCTTGAGAAGGAAATGAAAACTTACTCCAAAGCCAAAAACTATGAGCAAGCCGCAATTGTGCGCAATCAACTGTCAGCGATTAAAGGCCTAAGGCGGCAGATTATTTTTGGTGATCGTGAGCTACAAGACATCAGCAAAGACAGAGGGTTAGAACAATTATCGGCAGTCTTAGGACTGAAAAGCTTTCCCAAACGGATTGAGGGTTATGACATTAGCCATATGAGTGGCACCGACAATGTCGCCAGCATGGTGGTTTTCATTGGTGGTTTGCCATCTAAAACACTTTATCGTAAATTCAAAATGAAACTGAAGGGTAATGATGATTTCGCTCATATGAGAGAGGTCATAGGGCGGCGTTTGAGTGAGCAAAACCGCAGAGATTGGAGTCTGGCTGACCTGATGTTAATAGATGGCGGAAAGGGGCAATTATCAGCGGCTATAGAGGCACGTGAGGCAGCCGGTCTAAAAATACCAATGGTTGGCTTAGCTAAGCGTCAAGAAACCATTATTGTCAGCCCAGAAAATTCCATGGCCAATATAAATACCGACAGCATCCAAAAAGCCGGTGGTTTTGTGCGTCAAAACACCACCTTTATAGAAATATCACTGCCGCATAATACGCCCACCGTTAAACTGTTGCAGAGAGTGCGTGATGAATCACACCGTTTTGCAGTTACCTATCATTCACTACTTAAAGCCAAGCGACAAACTGCTAGCTGGCTGGATGAGATTCCAGGTGTTGGTCCAGCTACCAGGAAGAAATTGTTGCGTGAATTTGGTAGCTTAGCAGGCATTAAGCAAGCGCCGTTGTCGGAGCTAGCCAAAACCATTGGCACCAAGAAAGCCAACCAGCTGTCTCTTTACCTGCTGCAACCCTGAGCGCAATAAATGCTATACTGTTAGCCTGGTTATGGAAACACAGTTTGGGCCCGATTTTTTTAAGGGTAATCGGCAACGGTTGAGGGAATTATTTACAGGTACGGCACCAATCGTACTGAGTGCTCATGGTCAATTGCAGCGCAATGGCGACGCAACCTACCCCTTTAGGCAAGACGGCAATTTTTGGTATTTGACGGGCTTAGATATCCCAGATGCTCTACTGGTCTTAGATAAAGCTCAAGAGTATTTAGTGCTGCCTGATCAGTCTGATTATCAGCAGATTTTTGATGGTGTTAACCAAGTTGACGCTATTATGCAGACTTCCGGTATAACTAATGTCTATAGCCACAAAGACGGCTGGAAATTCCTCACAAATCGTCTGAAAAAGGTCAAACACGTAGCAACCTTACCAGCTACACCTCCTTATATTGAAACTTATGGCATGTATGCCAACCCGGCTCGGGCTGAATTGATTAGACACATGAAGAACATCAACAATGATTTGAAGCTTCTCGATCTAAAAAAGCATTTTGCCCGCATGCGCATGGTCAAACAATTGCCAGAGCTCAAAAGTATCCAAGCGGCCATAAACCTGACGGTTTCTGGGCTGAAGCAACTTAAGCGCAATTTGCCAAGATATGCTCATGAATACCAGCTAGAAGCCGATCTAACTCGCCATTTTCTGAAACACGGTGCTGACAATGCCTGGAGGCCAGTTATAGCTAGTGGTGCCAATGCCTGTCAGTTGCACTTTCAGGCTGGCCGGTCTGCCCTAAAGCCAAATGAATTGATCTTGCTCGATGTTGGCGCTGACGTAAACCATTACGCATCGGACATTAGTCGCACTTGGTCAATCGGCGGCCGGCCTAATAAGCGCCAAACTACCGTTTTCCAGGCCGTTATAGAGGTTCAAGATTACGCCCTGTCTTTACTTAAACCGGGAGTAATTATCAGAGATAGTGAAAAATTAGTAGAACATTTTATGGGTGAAAAGTTACGTGCCCTGGGACTGATAAAAACCATAGAACGCGATGAAATCAGAAGTTTTTTCCCACACGCCACGTCGCACCATTTGGGCATAGATCCACACGACAGTGGCGATTATTCGGCACCGCTAGAACCGGGAATGGTTTTGACTGTCGAGCCAGGCATATATATACCAAAAGAGGGCATTGGTATTAGGATTGAGGACGACATATTGATAACCAAGACGGGCCACAAGAATTTGAGTGCGCGTTTGCCTAGAAGCTTAAGCTAATTTAGAATAGACGTATGAAAAGCGGTCCGATTGGGCGATTTATTATTAGGTGGTTTGTCTGTAGCCTTGGGCTCTGGGTAGCGGCCGGCATTCTAGGCCAGCGTATCAGCTATGACAGTAGTTTTTGGGTCATTATTGTTGCCGGTGCACTCTTGTCATTGGTCAACACGGTGATTAAGCCAGTTATAGTTATTTTGTCTTTGCCAGCCATTTTATTTAGCCTTGGTCTATTCATGATTGTCATCAATGGGCTGATGTTAATTCTAGTTAGTTGGGTGTACAAGCCATTGCACGTCAAGGGCTTCGGCGCCGCTATGCTTGCTGGTATGGTCATTGGCTTGGTAAACTATCTGGTGACGACCATACTGGAGGAAAAGAAGTGAATATCTATAACTACATAACAATTGGTTCAGTCGTTTTGCTGACTATCTTGATTTTGATTCAGACTAGAGGTGCCAGCCTGGGTGCGGGTTTGGGTGGCGGCGGTGAAGTTAATACAGTTCGGCGTGGCTCAGATAAAACTTTGCACCAGATAACTATTATTTTAGCGATTATTTTTGCGGCTTCAGTTCTGATTGGCATAATAAGCTAAAGTCTGACAACTGATGATAAATAGAACAACTAAGTTGCGTTGGCGTCGACGTTATCGTCATGGCGTTGGTCGGGTTGAAGACATTGGTACCCAGGCCGAAAATCGCCTGGAAAAACACTTTATCAAACGACTTGGTAGGCTGTTTGATGCCAGACGTTTTGTAATCACTTGGGTGTTATTGCTGGTCTTGGTTGGTGGTTTGGTTGTGATCCAGGCCAGAAATTTGGGTAAATATTACTTAGATAATCGGCCAGCACCAGGCGGCATATACACCGAAGGCATGGTCGGTAGTTTTAGCAACGCCAACCCGCTTTTCGCCACTGGACTTGCCGATTCGACCGTCTCCAAACTAGTTTTTAGTGGTTTATTGACATACGACAACAACAATCATCTAGTTGGCGCGCTTGCGCAAAACTGGATTATCAGCCCGGATGAAAAAACCTACACCGTCACACTAAAACCTAATCTTAAATGGCAAGACGGTAGCCCACTAACTTCTGCTGACGTCGTCTTTACTTTTCAAACCGCCCAAAATCCCGACGCCAAATCACCTCTGTTACATAGCTGGCAGGGCATCACCATCAAGGCAGTTAACGACAGAACAGTCACCTTTACGTTGCCAAGCGCGCTGACGCCCTTTATATATAGCTTAACGACTGGTCTTATCCCTAAACACTTGCTTGGTAGTACCGAAGCTACGCAGCTAAGGTCAGCTAACTTTAACACCAGCCACCCAATTGGTGCTGGGCCGTTTAGTTGGCAGACTGTAGAAGTTTTAGGTACTAAGACTCAAGATTTTGAACAGCATATCGGGCTTGTGGCTAATGACAAATATTACGATGGTCGCCCCAAGCTAGACCAGTTTATTGTTAAGGTTTATGGTGATCAAGATCGTTTGATCAGCAAGTTCAAACAACAGGAGGTAACGGCCATGGTTGGTGTTGATTCCTTGCCAGAAAGTTTGGCGCAGGCTAAAAATGTCCACATTTATGATAAGCCCCTGAATGCTATAACGTTTGCCTTCTTTAAAACCGACAGTCCGATGCTTAACAGTGCCCAGGTGCGTCAGGCTTTGATAATGGCAACTAATGTTAGTGCGGTAGTTAACAAGCTTGGTTTGCCGGTGATGGTGGATAACGAACCGTTCTTGAAAGATCAGTTTGTCTATAACCGCACCCTGCCACAAGTGGCTACCAACGTGGCTGAAGCTAATAAATTACTAGATGCGGCTGGCTGGGCCAGACCAGCTCCAAACCAAACGCGTCAAAAGGGCAAAGACAAGCTAATCATAAAATTATATGGACCTAACAGTGAAGATTTTAGCTTGTTAGCTACCGCTCTTCAGAAAGCTTGGCAGGAAGTTGGCGTCGGCAGTGAAGCAACTTTGCAGAATGGCAACGACCTGCAAACTTCTATATCAAACCGTTTGTATGATGCGCTGCTGAGTACTGTCACCATTGGCCCAGATCCTGATGTGTTTGCTTATTGGCACAGTTCCCAGGCTGATCCACGCTCGGCCAGCCGTTTGAACTTCTCGGACTATAGTTCAAAAACGGCCGACAGCGCCCTGGAGGCCGGGCGTAGTCGTCAAGATCCAGCCCTTAGGGCGGCCAAATACGTGCCATTCTTGCAGGCCTGGCGCAGCGACGCCCCGGCTATGGCTCTGTATCAACCTAACTTCCTGTATTTGACCAACGAAAACCTCTACAACTTTGACAATAAGAGCCTTAACGACAGTTCTGATCGCTTCAATAACGTAGCCAACTGGATGATCCGCCAAGGCCACAGTCTCAAGCCATAGAGTTGAGTTATTATCTGTAAATCAGGTAATATAACCATGTTCGGGCGCGAGTGGTGGAATGGTAGACACGCTTGTCTGAGGGGCAAGTGCCGCAAGGTGTGGAGGTTCAAATCCTCTCTCGCGCACCATTTTCAGATTTTTTATATGGTATCATGATACCCAGCATGCTAGAGCTTATTGACAGAGGTAGTGTTTAATTTATGAGTAAAGTTGCCCAGTATTTGCAAGAACATTTGAGCGGGGAAGTCATGACAAGCTCTGATGCCCGTCAATACTTTGCCACCGACGCCAGTATCTTTAGCATTCCACCAGCTATTATTGTCTATCCAAGGAACGAAAACGATGTTCGCAAAACTGCCCGGTTTTGTTGGCAGTTGGCTGAGCGTGGTCGCGTCATTCCGCTGACTGCGCGCGGTTCAGGCACTGACCAGAGTGGCGCCGCCTTGGGTAGCGGCATCATGGTCGTTTTCCCGGCCCACATGCACCGGATAATAGAGTTTGATGGTAAAACTGGGCTAGCTAGCGTTGAGCCTGGTATTAATTTTGGCAAACTTCAACAAACGCTTTTAACACATAATCGGTTTTTGCCACCATACCCAGCCTCCTTAGAGTATTCCACCATTGGTGGTGCAGTCGCCAATAACGCCGGTGGCGAGCGCAGTATCAAGTACGGCACCATGCGTTCCTATACCAAGAGTCTTCGGGCAGTGTTGGCCAACGGTGAAGTCATAGAAACCAAACGCATCGGCAAGCGTGAACTGCAAAAGAAACTGGGCCTATCCAGTATGGAGGGCGAAGTTTACCGCCAGTTGGACAAGCTGATTGAAGAAAACACAGAGCTCATCAAGCAGTCAATTTTGCCCGTTACCAAAAATGCGGCTGGCTATGCCCTGGCCGAAGTTAAGCGCAAGGACGGCTCGTTTGATCTGACACCGTTAATAGTTGGCTCACAAGGCACTCTAGCTTTGGTGACCGAGACAACCCTAGAAACAGCCGCTCACAATCCAGCTAGCACCCTAGTAGTTGGATTTGTTGATGACGTCCAAGTTGCCCAGGAGATTATTAACGAACTTTGTAAATTCTCTGAAATGCCAGCTACTATCGAAATGATAGACGACAATTTGCTTAACTTTGTTCAGCAGCACAATCCAACCTTACTCAAGGGCACTATTGAGCCGCCTTTCCAAAAGGTCACGTTGTTTATCGAGTTTGACAACAACAGCGATCGCATTAAAAAGCGTCTAGTTAAACGTGCTGCTAAACTACTCAAAAAATACCAGATCAATTACTTGGTTGAAGATTCTCAAGAAAAGAAAGATGAGCTTTGGAAAATCCGCGAAGCCGCCGGTAGTTACTTGACACATGATTTGGGTTCAGCTAGGGCGATACCGCTAATAGAGGACGGCATCGTGCCGGTTGATAAGTTGCAAGAATTTCTCCAGGCTATTTACCAGATGTTTAAGGCCTACAATCTGCCAACCGCCGTGTGGGGTCATGCCGGTAATGCCAATTTGCACATCCAGCCCATGCTTGATCTTGGAGAGGTTGGTGACCGCCAGAAGATCTTTAAGCTTCTGGAAGATTATTACTCATTGATAATGAGCTTGGGTGGCTCGACCACTGCTCAGCATGGTGATGGCCGTTTGCGCGGACCTTTTCTAGAGAAGCTTTACGGAGCCGAAGTTTACGGACTATTTAAGCAGATCAAACAGATTTTTGACCCGTACGGCATCATGAATCCGGGTGTCAAAATTGGCGTTAATTTGGAAGACTTGCGGCCAATTTTGCGCCAAGAATACAGCCTCGAGCACCTCTACGACCACATGCCCCGAAGCTAAATATGACTGAATTTGAATATAACTTAATCGGCGCGGCTGGCGCACTGCTTGTTTTGTTTGGGTTTTATCGCATCAACATCGGTAAATGGAAAAACAAATCTTTTTGGTATGAACTAGATAACTTTATCGGCGCAGTGGCACTGATAATTTACCAGTTTCACAAATTCGCTTACATAAGTGTAGTGGTCAATATTATTTGGGCAATCGTGGCTTTTAGTGGCCTAAGGTCATTTGCTGAGCGTTATAAGTGGCGAGGAATTAACAAAAAAGCAAAACACTAAATGGTGGGTGATGAGGGACTCGAACCCCCGACCCTCTCGGTGTAAACGAGATGCTCTAGCCAACTGAGCTAATCACCCTTGTCGATGTGGTGCGCGAGAGAGGACTTGAACCTCCATGGGGTTGCCCCCACTAACTCCTGAAGCTAGCGCGTCTACCATTCCGCCACTCGCGCGAGGTCAAACCTCTCAAGAACAGAGGTTATCTTACCATCAAGGCTTACGAAATAAAAGAGTTAGACAGTTATAAATTAATGATACAATTACTCTGTAAACCTGGAGGTAGGTGTTATGAGTTTTCTAATTTGGGGAATCGTAGCGGTTGTCTTAGTCATCATAGCCAATGGTGTTCGAATTATTAATCAGTATGAACGTGGTGTGGTGCTTAGGCTGGGCAAGGTCCGTCCTGACGTCAAACAACCTGGTTTTAGAATTATTATTCCGATTGTAGACCAGATGCGTAAGGTCGCTCTGAGAACAGTAACGCTGCCGATTGAGACCCAAAAAATTATAACCAAGGACAATGTTTCTATAGATGTAGCAGCTGTCGCTTATTACCAAGTGGCCGATCCGATCAAAGCTATTGTAGAGATTGAAAACGTTGTCTCGGCGACCTATCAGATTGCCCAGACTACCGTGCGTAACGTTGTAGGCCAAAGTGCTTTAGATGAAGTTCTAAGTGATACAGCCAAGATCAACGATTCTATCAAGGCCATACTGGACCAAGCCACCGAGAAATGGGGCATCTACGTCAGTACAGTCGAACTTAAAGACATAGCTTTACCCGATAGCATGCAGCGAGCTATGGCCAAACAGGCCGAAGCAGAGCGTGAAAAGCGTGCCAAAGTCATAGCGGCTGAAGGTGAACAACTAAGCGCCGCCAAGTTAGGCGAAGCCGCCGACATAATTTCTGACCATCCAATTGCACTGCAACTACGCAATCTACAAGTACTAACAGAAATTGCCACAGAGAAGAACAGCACCATAATCTTCCCAGCCCAGTTTATGGATACTATCCAAAGCGTGAAAGACTTCATGAGCAAAGAAAGCAAATAATGGCCGAAAACTACCAACAAATGAAAGTCTGGATTGACGAAGACCTGTGTACTGGTGACGGTATTTGCGCAGAAATTTGTCCCGATGTCTTTGTGATGGATGATCGCGGCATAGCTTTTGTACGTGAACTAACAACGCATTTTAGTGATGCTGATTTATCTCTTGAAGAGCAAAGAAGTGGTGAACATCTCAACCAGCGTGGTTTGGCCAGAGTCCCAAATGGTTTAATTGAAGCAGCTATCGAAGCGGCTGAAGAATGCCCAGGCGAATGTATTTTTATAGAACTTTCATGAAAGGAAACAAACTATAGAAGGTTTTGAAGCTTCGCCTGACAACTGGCGA
>CAZRYT010000014.1:0-14881 GCA_964604415.1 uncultured Candidatus Saccharibacteria bacterium | reverse complement strand
CCGAAGCGTACTAATAGTCCCATTGACTTTTTATGTACTATGAGACAGACCTTTGTTTGGCTCATAGTAGAAAAGTGCATTTTGACTAGTTATTGGTGTTTACCACTGATAAAAAACGTTTGCCAATTTCAAATTTGAGAGTAATATATCACAGCGGGTATAAGACCATAGTCGGTCTATACCATCCATGATATAAACGCACCTTTAACCTTTTTGGGCACAGTGGTGAAAGCCACGAACAACGTTTGCGGGGCATCGAGCCCCTCAAACGTTGGTGCCCACAGCGCGAGGGAAACACCTGTTCCCATCCCGAACACAGCAGTTAAGTCTCGCAGCGGTTACAATACTTGGGGTTCACCCCTGGGAAAATAGCACGGTGCCAAATTATATAGAAGGTCTCCTAACGGGGGCCTTTTATCTTTTAAGAACTTCGGAGTTCGAGACAGTAGTTCTTCGGTCAAAGCTTCTTTTGTCGTGTTTTATTTTTTGCAGTAGTGTACACGACTTTGTAAATAGACCCTTCCTTAGATATATGTACTTTTTTATATTTTTGGACATAAGTAGCTAGGTTTTTAAATTTTCTAAAGTTACGAAGTCTTTTGTGAGCAGCTATTTGTTGATCGGCACCCTTCACAGAGTTAGTAACTACCGCAAGTTTTGAATATTTTTGTGCTATAAGTGGCATTTGACCATCTGTTTTTCCTCTATCAGAAGTCAAAACCACTCCCATCTTATTTGCCTCAGTACTTACTTTGTTAAATGTCTTAAGCAATGTTTCATCATCTGCTCCTTCGGGCAAGCCAAGACTTTTATAGGTAAAAAACGAAACTGTTTCACCTGCAAGTGCTTTTGCGACACCTGGAGTAACGTTATCAATTAATATGAAAACATTCTCATTGCTTCTCTCGTTTCCAGAGCCTGACTTTCCTTCTTTAGGCTTTTTGCTCTTCATACAGGCACACAATTAAGATTTAATTAATTCAACCTCGTATGGATACTCTGCCTCTGCTATTAGACTTCCAGCTTTAGATAGCAACTGAGCGTGTAGTGTATATTTGCCAGCATCTATAATAGGTATACCGTCTGAGTTAAAGTTTAGGTTAACCCTATCTATGCCTGCCGGAACTACATGCTCTTGTTCTGGACCACCCAAGTTTTCACCATCTGGACTCATTATGTTAATTTTAATTGTGAGGAAAGTATCTTTCTCCAGTTTTTTATCAAACAGCCACGAAGAAGTCATTGTAAAGGGGATAGGCAAAGCAAGAAACTGACCTTTCGGTAGTTTAGCTCGCTGATTATCCATTTCCGTTTTATTAATAGCAGAATGAAACTTTTCAATAATTTTTACAATCGAACTCATGTTATCTGCATGATCTGTAGTAACGTCTCTTGCAATTAATAGATATAGATTTCTAGCTTTCATATTTTCTCCTGAATATACTAATTATTATACGCTCAGGGGAGGAAAGAGGGAATTTGGGTCTAGGCCTTAGAGGCAAAGAAGTCTGCTACCAGTCTTATATCGACTATGTCTTGAGGTCTATGCAAGGCTACTTTGGAGGCTACAACGTGGGGTAGGCGCAAACAAGGTAGGCCTTCTATGAACTCAACCTCGTCTCTATGAGTTTCAAAACTTAGAGGATAATTACCATCCCCCAGTCGGTCTGTAGCACTCACTGGCATGTGTAAACCATAATCAATTTCAACACTAGTGTTCTTTGCGCCTCGGTTTATTGCAGGATAGGGAGGAGTCTTCTTTCTGGCTTCAGGATGAGCACTAAGTCCACTGAATATATCATCACTCACTAGCATATCTATGTCGGGCGCAGTATCTCGTATACCACGCATTACAAGGTTTGCGCCACCAATCAAGAAAAAGCGTACATTGGTCAAATCTGTTCTACCGGCACCCAACCCTAGGTAACCTAGAGCATTATGAATATCCTCTCGTGTAGTGCGTTGCCCAGCTTCCCATCTAGGACGGTCGATAATATGCTGCATTGGCATAATTGTATCTGACCCCTAAAAACATGCAAGCATAAGCAACTCTGTTTTTCAGAATATACGCTCGGGGGAGGAGAAAGCGCAGGCCGGTTCTTGCCACTTAACGGGCGTGTTCATGTTGCCTTTGACGGCGCTCATAGGGAAGCTTCGGTGCAACAAAGCGTTCTTGAACTTCTTCATCTGTCATAAATTCTACAGTTACTTCAGGGGTTAGGATCGCCCGAAACTCACTATCTCTAATGTCTGTAGCGTCATAGATGTACCCAGTAGGCACCGCCGTCGTATCAAGACTCTTGCCCTCAATCAATTGCCCAACAAAAAAGCGCCTGACTCGTCCGTTGCGGAGCCGCCACATGGCCCATTCTGTAATACCAGGACTCCACCGAATTGGTGCGGCCAAGCCATCATATAGACCAACCCAATGCTCAACTTCCAGCCAACCTCCGCGCGGGGCGTGGGCAACTGCCCGGTAGCCGTCCGGTACTTCTATGGCTAGACTATGGAGTATATCTTCTGCCATTTCTTTTTTGGCTTCCGCTTGTTCAAAAAGTGTTAAAAAGGCGGAGCCGAGTTCTCGAGCATCATCAAACTTGTTGAACCTCTGGGTCAATCGTTCTATTGTTCTAGCTTCTGGGCCCTTCGACATAAGAAAACTCCTTTGTTCGTAGTATCGATCCGCAAAGCTCAATATGCAAGCATAAGCGGAGAAAAGAGGGAATCTGGCTATTCTTGAGCTATGTCCTCGAAGGTAAGCACAGTTGAACTACCACTAGTGATACCCAACAGTCTAAGTACAGGGAATGCGGATGGTACTTTTTTAGAAAGAACTACGCTCCCTTCTAACAACTGTGCTTCTTTTAAAGCTTGGAGCACCCGACTTGGCTCCGCATGAGTGTATATATCAAGGAATCTAACATTTTCTTCAGCACCCGAAGTTGCTTCCTCGCCACCTACAAGCTCCCATTCAGACGGCTTTATACTAAATTGACATGGTTGATCAGCTATTTTTAACTCAACTTCTAGAGCATCATTAATACTATTACGTCCTTTAAGATCCATAATTACTCCAATTTATGTTCTAAAACTACTCTTTTCACGGGTTTTTGCAAGCACCAGCGGGAAGAGGGAGTTTGGGGTTATTGGAGCAGTTCGATGTCAGCAATAAGCCCTAGGTCTATCAACGTATTGTTGCCAGCTTCATAACACACTTCTTCAAAGCCTGCATCATCGAGTCCACAAGCATTGTTACAAGTTGAAGTAGGGATACAAGCTAGACCTTCTGGTTCCTCGGAAGTTGGTCCGCTCACTACCTCAACACCTTCCAGGTAGCAGCCTGACTTAAAAGAACAACGGGCTCTAGCCAGATCATATATATTGTGCGCAAACAGAGTATTAAACTCTTCGTTCGACACGGCTTTTTCTCTTCCCATTTTTCTGATTATACGCCTGGGGGAGGGAAAAGATATTGCTTGTGCTTGCAGTTCTAAAAACTAAGTGTATAAATAGCAAATATGTCTACATCAGATAGTTTTGAAGGCGAAAAGTGGCAGGACGGCAAGCCAGTTGACACCGAGTTTCCTGATGAATTTCCTGTTATAACACCGGAGGAAAGAATAGCATCCCTAGGTATATTGTATAGACTGCTAGATGCGCATGAGCAACATGAATATGTGGTTGTAGAGAAAGTTACCGATCCCGAATCACCAGAGGCGTAAAAGATATTGCTTATGGTTGTAATTTGAATAACTGCGGAGCAGACTAATAAAAAGGAGGAAGAACTATGGGGGCTGAAACAAAATCAAAAGGGACAGAAATTAGAACTGGCCGCAATGGTCTCTGGATACCGTGTTATGAATGGCGCACACACTCTGATCCGACTTATCAATTCGTGAAATTTTTCGAGGAGCTATGGCAAGCTAATGGTTTGGATACTAATACAGGAAGCAGCCTGGAAAATCGAACTGCCTACGATCATGAACTGGTACTACCAGTTGTTAACGACGCACCATTGCTTATCCTGAAGGGTAGCTTTGTCCCAAGGGAAAAGAGTGATGTCGAGTATGAGGCACGCCGTAGCCGAGAGCGTGAAGACTGGGGCCAATGGTCCTCAGTAATCTCAGGCCAAGAGAAATACGGCATTTATATGCCACCTACAGAAATAGGGCCCCTGGTACCGCTTCTAGAAGTATCATATGCGCATCGACATGGTGGATCTGGCAATGATGCATATCGATATGCTGCTTCGGTTATGCAGCTCGGACACTACATCTCGGAAAACGATTTCCCCCATGATGACCACTCGACGCCTGTAAAGGAACTGTGGCAAAGAACAAGGGACGAGTATAGCGAACGGCTACATACGTTGCTCGATACCACCATCGAATTCTTGTCATAGCTGGAAGTTCGAAGGTACGCTTGGAGGAAATAGGGAATTTAGGGTTTTATTGCTCGAGGTCTTCGGGTTCGGGTGTAGGTTCAGGCACGACACATGAGCCTATTCGTCTATAGAAATGGCACAAGGAGGCCACATTTTGATCGCCCACCCCTAGGTCAGCGATGTCTCCATCGCCTACAACATTCCTAAAAGCCACTTCGTGAGTTTGTGGGCCGCCAAGAGGGCAGATACTGGAAAACTCTGCCTGTGCTAACAAGACCTTGCTCATAATTTATTAGAGCGCTTCAACGCTTAATGCAAAACCACTATTGCTGCTGACTGTTTTGGCCGCAATGGGAAATGCTTTGCTTAAATCATCACCCGATAAAGCGCAACCTTCTTTTCTACCAATATCATATATTACCTCAAGTTCTTCAGGATTTTCTGTGCTTACATAACCCGACACAGAAACTGCACAGCGTAGACAATTTTCACCAAGAGAACAGGCTCTAACCATCATTCGTTGAAGCTCGACTCTTAAATCATCCATGAACTCTTCAGAGGACGCTTCCATAGCCACATTATACCCAGCGGACAAGAAAAAGATATTGCTTGTGGTTAGGGTTTATAGGTCAGGAGCACGTTGCCTGACTTGAACTGTCGTGAAGCTATTAGCTTAAACTTGAGTTTGTTTTTGGCGCCATGGAAAAGCGGCGTGCCTTTACCTATGACCACCGGATTTACCATGATCCTGAGCTCATCCAGTAAATGCATTTCCAAAAGGCTGACACATAGGTTGTTGCTACCATATACGGCTAAATCCTGATCACCTTGAGCCTTTAGTTTCTGAATCTCTTCTTTGATATTGATTCTTATAACTTCAGTATTTTCCCACTTTGGTTTGAAATCCTGATGAGTAACCACAAATTTTGGAGCCTTGTTCATGAGCCTAGCAGTTGTTGCGTCAGCTTGTTCACCAATTGGTTTAGGCCAGAAATCTGCCATCATATCATAGGTTCTATGGCCGAATATTATGGCGCCCACACCAGCCGTCTGCTCATTGGCAAAGTCTGCAAATTCCTGGTTATCGGCGTTATGCCAGCTAAGGTCGTGCCCCGGCCCTTCAAAAAAGCCGTCCAAACTAATCATCATAAACAAAAATAGCTTGCTCATGGAGTTAATTATACCTCTGCGTAAAGAAAGAGGGAATTTGCGGCTATGTTGTTAGAAGGTCGGCAATTTCTTCAGTCAGAGCAGGTTTATAGACGTTTGAGTGAGCGCCTTCAGTCGGTATAAAGTTAATGCCGGGGCGTGATTCAGCCGCTTTGGCACTGCTGGCATACTCTATGAGTGGATCATTGCGGGCGTGCATAACCGTCACAGCCGTACCATGGACAGCAGCTGCATCTAACAGGGGCCAGATATCAGACTCCTGGATAACCTTAGTCTCTCTAAGGAAGCGCCTGGGGTGGGTAGTAGCATAGGCCGCGCTTTCTGCGGCACTCAACAATCCTTGTTTTAGATCAACAGTCCCATCAACAACATAATTATTATGTGTGTTTGAGCGTAATATTCGCCTCGTACCTCTTGAACTATCGCCGGTGCCAACTGCATTTGCCACAATTAGTTTTGGTACTATCAGCACATCTGACTCAGCCACCACAGTGGCTGTAATCCTTCCTCCTTCTGAATGGCCAAATAGTCGTGCTTGCTCCACGCCTAACTCTAGACACAACGCCAACAATCCAGTTGGACGACGTAGTCTGTATCTGTTTTCCCAGGCAGATTGCGGTTCAAAAAACGGATTCTCAGCACTAACTTGGTAGGATTGGCTAGCCAATTTCGTGGCTCTTACGCCCAGGTGATATCCATTACGTTGTCTACGGTCGGCATAACCAAACCTTGTATCAACACCTATTGGCATTACGCCTTTTTCAGCTAAAGCAAAAAGCAAGTTGGCGAACATCTCAGGCCGCTTACTCCAACCAGGATGCACGATAACGTTTGGTTTTTGTCGGTCATCTCTACTCTTAAAGTCCAAAGGGCTAATTGCTCGGTTAGCCCAACGGTCAGTTCCGAACACCTTTTCATGAAATCCATTTTTCATCTGTTCAATTATACGCTTGGAGTAGGGAAAAGATATTGCTTGTGCTAGTGGGTTTCTAGATATTCGCGGACGACGTCGATATAACCGTAAGCAAAGTTGGTTGAAAGCGCTTGATCTCTATCAAGCAGGACTAAGCCTTGACCCTCGTTGGTATAAAGATTAGGTACATAGTCTAGCTCACAGCCAAAGATGTTGTGTTCGCCAGGCCGGTCATCAACCCAGGTCTTAAAATGCTCAATCTTGTCAGGCATAAAGGATTCGTCGGTTTCTTTATCTTTTAGTTCTTCAGCTACTTCTCTAAGAGCCGTTTCCTCAGGAGTTTCACCTTCATCCATATGCCCACCGATGATATCAATCATATTGGGGCAGGAAATTCCGGGCTTATTGTCCCTTAGGAAAAACATAAACTGATCAGTCGGTTTGATATGGAAAATCACGCCGGCGCCACGGCTTTTTAGGGTTTCTTGCGAGGGCTCATGTTCTGTCATAACTTAGGCCGCCAGTCTGGGTTCGTGGGGTTTTAGATGAGTTAGAATATCACCATATTCTCTGTAAACCTCATCTGTAACCGCCAAAAAGGCACAAACCTGCAAAAGTTCTGGACGCGAGTTATAGACGGCATGAGGGTCACCAAAACGTTCGCCGCGACCATCATTGCCGACCGTCAGGGTAGTGAATGGTTTCAATTCATCAACCGACACGGTTTTAGCTTGGCCAAGCTCACCAATTTTCTTAACAGTTTTGCCGTCTAAGCCCAATAAATCAAAAGTGCCATCATACAGTTCTGGATCGGCGTGGACATCATCCAGTTTGTTACTGACAACTGTTAAGTGGCCTTCGCTGTGTGTACCAGTCTTTCGTCTTGGTGTAACGGCTACAACATTAGGGTAGTCACCATTGACTACTAAATCCTCTAACTTGAAGTTTGTTTCCTTACCACTGCCATCGCCTGGCTTAAAAGCAATAACAAACAAATCACCAATTGGTTTGCCCAAAAACTTGGTCGCAGTTCGGCTCCTAGCGGAGTTAGACTCGGTCGGGGTCAGACCGAGTATGGCTGCCTCATCTATATCAAACTCTAATTTGTTATCACTGACTTCTTGATAGCCTTGCAAAGCAACCCGTATAGGGTCTTCAAGTGTTTTCAACAGGGGAGCAAGATTCCTATTCATTAATCAAAGTATACCACACTCAAGCCCATTTGTCAAAGTAGTAAAAGATATTGCTTGTGCTTGTAGTTGAACAGTTTAGGTCTACAATAAAATTGATAGGGGAAACACATGGCTGCAAATCAAGAAAACTGGAATGCAATTGGTAATGTAAATCAAGGTCTAATGAGAGCCGAAACTGTAGCAGAACATTTTGATGAAGTATTAGAAGCTCTTACTGAAGTACAGCACTCACTATTAATTTCTAAAGAGGGTAAGGTAGCCGCAATTATTGCCCCAATAACCATGGACGGTGTTCTCGAGCTCATCGAAACTCATTTTCCGGCGCTAAGAGAGTTGCGTGAAAACGCTGAGCAGTGGCCTCAGGGTGAGACCCCACCTCTAAGCGAGTTTCGAACGTAAGTATATTGTCGCAGAATGTCAGTATTTTCATAGATCTCTTCATCGGACGGTAATTCGGATCTTTCTCCATGGTCGAGAGGGGTTGATGGGGCTTGACTAGTCCTTTATAATAGTGAGCATAGCTCGCTTAAAATAAAAACACTAAACGGAAACGAGCGGATGGCCTATAGGGACATAAAAAAACAGCTCAACACAGCACCTAAACAGACTACACGCAAACCATCTGTGCTTAGGTTTGTCACTGCATTGGTCATACTAGGGGTGGTGGCCTTTTTATTATATTCACAACATAAGTTCAATCAACGCCTCTCATCCTTAGAACAAAAGCAACAAGCACTAACCGTACAACAACAAAAGCTGCAAGATGAATTAACAGCTTTAGGCCTAGAAATTCACAGTCTTTCTGACAGTGATAATCAAAAGATCCAAGGCCTGGCCGACCGTATCTCAAACGTGACCTACAGCCCGTCGATTGTTGGCAACAAAGGTGACACCGGCTCAGCTGGGCAGAACGGATCAAACGGCTCAACAGGCGCGACTGGGGCGACCGGCGCGGCAGGTTCTACAGGTCCACAAGGCCCAACCGGTGCAACTGGAGCTACTGGACCTCAGGGCCCGACTGGCGCAACTGGTCCACAAGGCCCTCAGGGAGCAACAGGTGCCACGGGGCCTCAAGGTGCGACCGGACCTCAGGGTCCGCAAGGACCAAGTGGTACGGCATCTTGTCCTGATGGTCCATGTTTGTCGTTGCAGAGCACCACGCCTGGCGTTCAGGAAACTGGCAATATCAATATCTCTGGCACAGCCATAGCCGGTGGTTTTAGCGGTAACGGTTCAGCGCTGACGGCACTCAATGCTTCAAGCTTGGCTAGTGGCACTGTTGCTGATGCCCGTCTGACTACTAATGTCACCTTGCAGGGAAACAACTTTAACGGTGTCAATCAGTTGGTACAATTGAACGGTTCTGGTGCGTTGCCAGTGTTGAGCGGCGCTAACCTGACCAGTTTGAACGCCAGCAATCTGGCCTCTGGTACAGTAGCGGATGCCAGACTTTCCAGTAATGTTGCACTGCAAAGCGCCAGCAATGTTTTTGCGGCGCTTAATAACTTCACCGGTGGTTTACAAAATAATGGCAACGGGGTTTGAGACAGTTCTAATAATTGTAGCTATGCGCCCGCTAGTGGTGGCACTGGCTATATACAGCTACAAGGTTCAACCCCAGGCTCTGCCCAGACGGGTAACTTTGATATCAGTGGCACAGGCATTGCCGGCACATTGTTGGCTGGTTATACGTCAGTAACTGGCGGTGTAGCGGCCTTTAACGGTAATGTTGGTATCGGCACGAATGCCCCCGGCTCATACAAGCTCAACGTGAGCGGTAATACCAACCTTGGCGGAACTATTACCTCAAGCTCATTAGTTTCTTGTGATCGAGTTAATACTGACAGCGGCGGCATGCTCGATTGTAGTCAATCGGTTGATCTGCACGTCAGCAAGATTGAAGTCTCTGGACACTCCTATACCACAGGTTTTGGTGCTAGCAGTCAGTATGTTTACGGCTACACCAACGTGCTGGCATCACTACTGCACGCCCAGTCACAGAACCACGGTGTCGGTGGAGCCGTTGCTTCCTGGAACCAGACAGGAGCTAATCCTGGCGATGGCGGCTATGCCAAGGTGTTACAGGACGTCAAACCAACCCGTACGGCCGCACCATATCTACCGATGTCAGGCGTTGGTATCATTAACTACGGCATCAATGACTTAGGGGCGGACACCAGCTGTTCCAGCGGTCCCTTTATCCAAGCAGAGCGTGCGATTATTTCACGTTACCGAGCCGCAGCTGTGTTTGAAGAAAGTGACAGCAGTGTTGCGTTTGCGGCTGGTGGCGGACCCGCCTGGGGCACGGTTGCATCGACCAACGATAACTCCGGCAGCGGCTATAAATCGGCAGGTGGTAATGGTAACACCTACACTATCACGGTGCCTAGCGACTTTCCGGGCGGTACCATCGATATCGGGCTGATTGCCACCCAGGGTAGTAACGGCGCGGTTCACACTTTTACAGTTGATGGCAGTGCAGCTGGCTCAATTGATACGCGTGGAATTGCTGCCACTAATTCCGGCAAAAAAACAGGGGTGGTCAAACGTTTTACTGGCTTAAGTGCTGGTGCTCACACCATCGTGGGAACTATTTCCAGCTTCACCGGTTCTACCTATTTTGACTACTGGCAGATCGAGGCCCCTCAGTCACGGGTGGTGCTGGTTGAGAATCTGGCACGCATGTTCACCTATACAATCTATAGTACCTGGACCTGCACACCGACCGATAGCAATGTTGCTGCCGCTAACACGGCTTTGACCAGTCTAGTTGCAGAGTTTGATAGTTCGGTAATCATGGTTGATGCTGACAGCGCGCTGGCCAAGACCCAGGCCAACTTTGCTGGCGACAACGCTCACCCCAACGACCAGGGCTATGCTAAAATTGCCGCCGTTAATTACAAAGCCTTAACTGCGGCTAGCGCGACTTTGGATCAGTTGGCCTATTCTACACAGCCCTCTGCGACATACACTAACAACACGCTTTTCCAGAACAACAACGACTCAACCACCGCTTTCCAGATTCAAAATAGTAGCGGCGGTAGCTTGTTTAACGTCGACACCACCAATAGCCGGATCGGGATTGGTACCAGTACGCCGGGTTATCAGCTAGACGTACAAAACAACACCAGCTCTCAGCTTCACCTCAACAATAATGGTACTGATACTGGCCTGTGGCTTTTTGGCGGATTCAATGGAGCCTTCCTATCAGACAACGCCTACTTTAATGGCACTAGCTGGATAGCCAAAGGCACGACTGCGGGCATGCTTTCTATGCAGAACAACGGCTTAACGTATAACTCCAATAGCGGTCTGACAGCTGGCAATGCATTCACGCCGACTGCTCGGCTTTCCATCGGTGCTACAGGCAACGTCGGTATTGGTACCACTACCCTCGGTACAAGCACCCGCCTAAATATCAATGACGCCTCAACACTTAATAACTTGGCCACAGTTGAAATAAATACCAATGCTGCAACCAACAAAGGCTTGGTAGTTCAGGGCTTTGCCTCGCAGTCGGCAGATCTGTTACAGGCCCAGGATTCGAGCGGCACTATCTTAGCCAGTATTACGTCGGCTGGTAATCTAACCGTTAAAGCGGCCACTATCACCGGTGTGCTGACCGTCAACGGCCATGTCGTAACCGGTAACACTAGTGGTAGCACGACGGCGGCAGTGAATGCCAATGCTGGTACAGGCGGTAGCCCAGCCTGTAGTGTTAGCGGTAACGACACTGGTGGTCAGATAACACTCACCACTGGTACCAGCGCTTGGGCAGCCGGCATCCAATGCACCGTCACCTTCTCTAGTAGTTTTGGTTCTGCGCCGCACCCAGTGATAACACCGGCCAGCAATGTTGATTCGAGCGCGGTTAAACCGTACGTAACTTCAGGCACTGGCAGTTTCACCATCAGCTTCATAGTAGCTGATACTGCTCAACACACCTTTACGTTTAACTACTTCAACGCCCAGTAAATAGATCTAGAGTCCTAGTGCATGTCAGGACTGGCTTGTAGGATACTGACGCGGTTGCCCTCAGAGTCTTTGAACGAGACCCATAGTCCAATACCAGGGATGTCCTGAGGTTCGCGAAGTAGTTTGCCACCGGCGGCCTTAATATTTTTTACTGCTTCTTTCATGTCAGGAACCGAGATTACAACTGAAGGCTCTTTGGAGGCTTGAGACATATTGCTGTCATAAAACCCACCATTAATAGCACCCGGCCTCTTGACCATGCGGTTTTCGTCAGTGTCGGCTGTTATCGCTACAATATAATTGCCCATATCTGTACCCGTGCCATTCATATCCCAGCCAAAAGCCTTTTTATAAAACTCGGACACGCGCTTGGCGTCCTTGTACGGCATTTCGAAATGTACTACTGGATTCTTGCTCATAAACACCTCCTTATTTACGTCTTTAGTGTAAACTAAAAACATGAAATTAATTAGCGTTTCGAGCCTGTTGTACTACGTAAAAGATGTCAACAAGACCAAAGAGTTTTATGAGAATCTTGGCTTTTTCTTTGATAAAAAAGCCGACCGGGTTGTAACTTATCTGAACTGGTTTTCAATTGAGTTCCGCCAAGCCGACAAAGAAATGGCTAATGACTGTGGTGAATTTGTCTACGTCAAAGTCGACAGCGTAGAAGAAATGCTGAAAAGGCTAGAATCAAAAGACATCAAACCAGAAGGCGAGCCAAAGGATGTTGGCGGCGGTGTCAAAGAACTGCAAGTCCGCGACCCGGATGGCTACCGGCTAACGTTCTTCGAAAAGAAATAGGTATGGCGATTAAACCTGTTTGCGATAGTTGTGGTCAAGAGCTCAAGGAGTTTGGCGGAATTTTACTGAGTCCGCCAGACAAAAAGAGCCAGGTCAAAAAGTTCCACCTCTGTGTAAGTTGTTACAAGATAATTACAAAGAAATTTAAATAAACGCTACTAGCGGGTATAAGTTGTGGTATTGGAGTCAAAACTGCTAACACTGGCACAATGTTTACCGGCAAAAACTTCAAATTTCAGCTCGCCGGCGCTCATCAGTTGGGCAAGCGCGCAGCCATAAAACTTGGCGTCGTAATTTTTCAGTGTTACGCCTTTGGCTGGGCCCATCTCATTCCACTGGCTACCATCAGCATTGAAATAATTCCAGCCAACTAGATCATACTTGACCATACCAGTGCTTACACTAACGTCATTAGGATCGGGCGCATTAGCCTCTGTAACGTGTTGCATTTCTGATTGATTCTGGACCTTATCAAACAATGAGCCAATTGAAACTCTAAAGTGGGAGGGGTCATACACATCAGGTGCGAACGATAGATGGGTTTTAAAGTAATTAGAGTCATGCCCCTCACTAGCCCCAGAATAACCACCGGAGCCTTTTTCAAACCAGTTGCCAATTAACTTACCGTCAATATCGTAATCAATCTTTCCAGCAATTGGGTCGGCAACCCTGGGGTCTTTTACCTCAACTATTTGCCTGAGCTCAGAAGTGTAGTAAGGGAAGGGATCGGCCGTATAGATCTTCCAGGCCTCACCATCGTAGGTGGATGGATTGATAAAGCCTTTTAGGGGCTTGTTGGTATTCCAGACGGCGAAATCAAGCGTTTGACCGCCAATGTGGCCGATAACTTGTCCGGCTTTGACACTAATAGGCAGGTGGGCTTGATCGATGCCGGGTTCTACACTGGTAACCAAGTCATAATAATAGAAGAAAGTGCAAGAAACGCTAAATACCATTCGGATACGGCCTTTACTGCCATTTTCTGGCGGATGAACCTCAATATCGGTAATTAGCGCATTAGCCATCGCATAAACCGGGTACTTGTCTTTGGCTGATTGGAAGTCTGTTGGTTGGAAATATTGGTGGTCAATTGGTGTCACATGCCCACCAACCGTTAGCCCGTAAGGAATAAGAATTGAGAAATCAGCGGCATTCATAGGCAGGTGAGTGAACTGACCGTCACCAGAACCCTTACAAGAGTTATTGCTCAAGCTTTTACCGGCAGAAATGGCTTTATCTTCAGGCGAAGCGTTGCTGTTTAGGATCTTGGAAGAGGTTTGATTCTTACCATGGCTTTTGTTGAAAACCCGCCAACCGGCAAAACCCACAGCCGCTATAACAACAATAGCCAAGGCCAAGAATATATGGTGCGAGCCTTGTTGATCCCGCTTAAGCTTCATACCAAAAAGTATACTCTTAAAAATGGATTAAAAATATTACTTCTTGGGTTTGTCAGAATTAACCCAGCCTTCGTTTTTGAAAACCAGCCAAATAGCCATAGAGTGTCCGTGGCCCAGGTCATACTCTTTCTTGAGCCATTCTTTTAGCTCAAATGCCTTCATGTCTGGTTTGAAAACACCAGCTTTTTCAGCCGCTTCCTTGAGCTCCTTGGGTGTTTTGCCTGTTTTAGCATAAATGTTGTCTATATAAGCTTGAAAACTCACTTTTTATTCCTTTCTAAGTTTTGTTTGACCCTGAACTTTACTATCTTGCTAATTAGACTAAGAGGTAGCGGTTTATCCAATGGAAACCTGATGGTGCCTTTGGACACAGCGTAGGCACCCAGCTCCTGTTTAAAAGCTTCTACACCTAACGCTGTCGGGAAAAGACCGATATGATCTTTGAACCCTCCAAAGTGAACTAGATTGCCGTGGAGGTAAAAGGTTGGAATACCGTAACTTATCTTTTCACTAGCTTCCGGTGCCGCCGTTTGTATGGTTGTGCGCATGGCCCGAAGGGATTCATGGATTTCTGCCGGACATGCAGCTATGTACTCATCAATATTGCTGTATTTCTTCATAATTACTTCTGATTATAGGCCGCGGCAGCTGTGATCAAGTCTTTTAGAGCTGCGTTATCAAGCTTGTCGGTCTGAGCAAAGTTAATTGAGCGATGTTCTTTGGAGTCTAGACCAGAGTTAAACAACTTCTTGGTATCGGGCAAATAAGCACCCTTGAAGAAATTGAATTTCACATGGTCTTTGAAGCCACTAATAGCACAAACCAGACCGTTATTCATCCAAACTGGCACACCCCACTTGAAGTCTTGTTTGAGTTCTGGTGCTGTTTCAGTTATTATCTGGCTGAGCTCTTTGAGCAAGTCACTACGCCAGTCGCCGTAAGTAGCTATAAAGTCTTCGATTTGTCCCATCATATGCATTATATAACTTATTGACATGAGCGCAATGTAGTGGTATCATAAGCGTATTCGAAAGAATATAAA
>CAZRYT010000013.1:0-14910 GCA_964604415.1 uncultured Candidatus Saccharibacteria bacterium | reverse complement strand
TGATTATGTTATACCGCCGATAACTAATGGTTTGGCGCCTGTTTTAAGTCACATAACAACGACTGAAAAAATAGTCTTTCTTGGCATAGATGATGGTGTGAATAAACAGTCGTTTGAGCTACAAATGATGAAAGATAATAACATCAAAGCCTCGCTTTTCCTGGCATACAGGTTCATTAAAGATAATCCAACCTTTTTTACGGATTTTATGCCTGAAGGTTCGTTGGTAGAAGACCACACCCTAGACCATAAATTGCTCACTAATCTATCGTATCTGGAGCAAAAACAAGAAATCTGCGGTGAAGCAGACTTGTTCGAACAGTTATATGGCCGCCGGCCTGTTTTCTTGCGTCCTCCTGGAGGTGATTACAACATTGACACACAAAAAGCAGCAGCAGATTGTGGGATGAAGGCGCTGATTATGTGGATTGCCAAGGCCAACGGAGGCGTCATGCAATATCAAGTAGGGCATCAACTACGACCTGGTGACATAGTTCTGATGCACTTTCGCCCCGAGTTTAAGCAGGATATGCAGTCATTTATAGACGCAGAAAATAAAGCCAACCTGCACACCGAATTGCTAGAGAATTGGCTCCAGTCGTAAAGTTTTTATCCTTGGCGAACTGTAGCGGAAGTAATCAGGAACTATTTTAGTCTAGGCCAAGAGCGTGCTGGTGTGCTGCTTCAGGCAACGCAAACATTTTGACTTCTGGGGCACGGTCTATTGCTTCATCGGCGGCTGCAAACTCGTGAGGGTCATCTATGCAGCCTACAGCCCAAAAGGCCACTCGGCTTAAACCGATATAAAGGTGTTCACCATCTTGGAGTGCAGCCATCGCTTGTTCATGGTCGCGAACAACAGGTAATTCTCGACCAATTTTTCCTTCTACTACATCCGAAGGTGGATTGTAAAACACGCCCATAATAAAAACACTATACAACTTATAAGGTATAGTGTCAATTTAACAGGTCGTGTGGAAGAAGTCCGGAACTATTTTGCAGTTACTTGGTCAACAGCCTCTGGAGTAGCAAACTGAACAACGACCCCCAAAAACCTACTAGTGATTGCATAGTGTCCGGCGTCATCTAGCTCTAGATAACCTTCGTTAGCCATATTGTACATGACACCCCGTTCTTTGGCACCTACTGGTTCGGTGCTGGTTGCAGTTCGAAAGGTTACATACTCATCGACTGTAAATGGCTGCCACCTGTCATCGTCTGCATCATAAGCGAGAGCTTGATTTAATACGGTGATATTACGAGCTACCGTTTCACGTTCGAGATTTTGAAAGCCACTATCCCAGAATCGAGTAGCAGTGTTCACTTCACTTGGCTTAATCATGGATGATAAAATAACATCTTAGCTAACTACTGTCAATATTGGTAGGCCTTAGCGGAAGAAGTCCGGAACTATTTTGTCTTATCAGATCCATTACCTAAACAACGGCTTCAGCAGGTAACCAATCAATATCCGCAGGGACAATGATGTAATCAATACTAGGTTGCTCGAGCCCACCTATTTGTTCGGGAGATGTGCATCTACTTAAAACATGTCGTTCACTACCGCTAACAGCTTCTGTAATATTAGGCCCGTCTTCACACGCCACAGCAGATACGACACTCAGCTCTATAGTTTCCTGTAGCGCCCGCTCGTAAGAATCGATTTCCTCTGCAACACTTTTTCTAAAAGAAGGCATATCGATTGGCTCCGTGTCTAAATCAAAATCACTTAGGCTACTCTCTATCATTGCGTCAAAACCAACACTACAAATAACTTTTCCAAGGCTAAGTGCCAATTGTTGGGACTTTTCTAGATCGATGTACGCACGTCTCATTTCTGTTAAAAAAGGGCAACGCCGACATTTTTCAGGGATAACAGTCCCCGGAGACTCACTCATAATAATTTACAATACAATAAAAATAGTATAGAAGCAATCTGGCGGGCCCGACCGGATTCGAACCGGCGATCTTCTCCGTGACAGGGAGACGTGATAGGCCAGCTTCACTACGAGCCCGTGTTGGCTGGCGAACAGGTCAGATGATATCAGTTACAGGGGTAAAAAGCAACGTCTAAGCTGATATAATACGCGATGTTTAAGTGCCACCTTAGCTCAGTTGGCTAGAGCGCAGCTTTCGTAAAGCTGAGGTCCGGGGTTCGACTCCCCGAGGTGGCTCCAAAACCCCCACGAAGAATCCTCTCTTCGCGGGGACCCCAAACTTAGCGGGTGCAGTATAACGGCTATTATGCGGCCTTCCCAAGGCCGAGACGCGGGTTCGACTCCCGCCACCCGCACCAACTTTGCTATATAATAGGTTGAAATGGCGACGCCTAAGAAATACATTCATGACCGTTTAGTTTTGCTTTTGTTAACAGCCAATACTTTCTTTGCCATGCTAACGGCTGCGGTTGTTCTGTGGTGGCGGCTCAGCGGCGGCCAGTCAGACAGTTATATAATTCGTTACCGGCCAACTCTTGGCCTGAGTGCCTACCAGAAAGGTAATGCTGTTGGCGTCTTCAGCTTTGTCGCCTTTGTATTCATTGTATTAATTTTCAACACTTGGCTAAGTGTCAAAATTTATCCCATCAGACGCTATTTTGCCATTATGGTGCTGATGATGGCTCTGCTTTTGATAATCCTGGCTTTGTTTATAAGCTTTGCATTGCTGCGCCTGCGATGAGAAATATTGAGATACCTTACGTTGAGGATAGGGGTAAGCGCTACCGTTTTTTTGAGATGTTGCCTGGGCTGATCACCTGGAGTATCTTGGCATTGCCGTTTGTGCTGAGTCTATTCAAAGTGAACGTTACTATCCTGGGGACGCCACTGCCACTGAGCGGGTTGTTTATACTGGGTTATTTAATAATGTGGTTTGCCAAATCGGTTGGGCTAGATGTGCGTGCCATTCAGGGCTACCGTCTGATCAAACTGCACGAGAAGCTGCCATGGCGCCAAATGCTCAATGAAATCAACAGCGGCAAAGTTGACCAACCCGACAAACATATACCATCTTGGCATTACGAAAACATTGTCCGTCTCCAATCCCAGCCGACCCCCGTAAATCCTGATAACATTGTCCATGCCGTCATTATCGCCACCTGGAACGAAAGCCGAGAAGTACTAGAACCGACCCTCCAGTCACTAATAGATTCTGACTATGATAGCAAACGTCTAATTGTGATAATTGCTTATGAAGAACGCGGTGGCCCAGAGGTAGAAGCTCAAGCCAAGTCTCTGATAGAGGATTACAAAAAACACTTCAAGCATGCTTTTGCCGTCAAACACCACGACCTGCCTGGTGAAATCATAGGCAAGGGCGGCAACATAACCTGTGCTGGCCGGGCTCTAGAAGAGTACATCAAGACTACAAAGATTAAACCACTGGACGTTATTGTCACCACACTGGACGCCGATAACCGGCCGCACAAGCAATACCTCGCCGCTTTGAGTTATCTCTACAGTGTCACGCCAGAGCCGTTATATGTCTCATACCAACCGGTGCCAATGTTTACCAACAATATTTGGGACGCACCGGCGCCAATGCGCGTGATTGCCACCGGCAACTCTTTTTGGAACATAGTTTTATCGATGCGGCCACACATGATCCGTAATTTTTCGTCTCATGCTCAAAGCCTGCAGAGCTTGATTGATACCGATTTTTGGAGCGTGCGTACCATCGTGGAGGACGGCCATCAGTTCTGGCGGACTTACTTCCGTTACGACGGCCGCCACGAAGTCTACCCACTGTATGTGCCGATTTTTCAGGATGCAGTCCTGGCTAAGACCTACCTGAAAACCCTCAAAGCCCAGTTTATACAACTGCGCCGGTGGGCTTGGGGCGCCTCGGACGTCGCTTATGTGGCCGAAAAGGGTTTTTTTACTCCCAATAAAGTGCCCAAGTTTGATCTGGTCGCAAAATTTTTCAGGTTGCTAGAAGGGCATGTGACTTGGGCGGTGGCGCCGCTGATTCTGGCTTTTTCAGCCTTTATACCAAGACTTTTGAACCCACATGATCTTGCTAGTGGTGGTTTTGCAACCGATCAGCTGCCCCATATTGCCAGCCGAATCCAGACAGTGGCTTTGCTCGGTATTTTGATAACATTATTTTTGAGCCTCAAAATGCTGCCACCCAAACCAGAGCGCTATAAACGCCGTCGTTCAATCTGGATGCTGCTGCAGTGGGTGCTACTGCCAGTTATCACCGTAACCTATAATTCTTTTTCAGCTTTGTATTCCCAAACCAGACTAATTTTCGGCAAATACATCGGTAAGTTCGATCTGACTGAAAAAGCCGTTGTCACTGAAAACAAGCAAAAAATCGTCTAGTTTTCTAACTAACCTTCGATAATGGAGCTTGATATATAAGAGATATTGTGGTATTATATCCATACTGAATCGAAAATAAATGAAACAAACAATAAAACACAAAGTTCATGATGCTAGGGGTATTCTTGCGGACGTAAGCATTGCCCAAAACCACCCGAGTACCAAAGAGAAGCCTGCTCCGGGTTCCCGCATTACGCTGCATTTAATGCACTCCCTTCATGCCGCTTTACTTGCTAGCGGAAGGCTAGCCAACAGATCATACGAACGTAAAAATCCCCAGTGGCCCATAAAGAGCGAATCAATTAATGTCCTTGGTTATGGGGCTGAAAAGGTTGTCTATAGAGTTAACTCAAGTGATCATTCATCTGACCAAGTAGTTTCTGTTTACCATATGGAATCTCTCCGCAATAAAGACCCTTTGGAGGTCGTCAAAAAGAAACAACAAAGATACGAAACTTATAAAAATTATTTTGGTGATTTGGTCGTCCCGACTTCTTTTATAGTTTTGGATAATCCTTGGGGAGATGGTAGCAAACCGGCAAGCATACAGCCTTTTATCCAAAACGCTCAAAAATTTAGTGAACTTACTGAAGCCGATATAAAAGATCGTGCTAAAAATGATTCTGAGTTTGCAACGGATCTTGATCGGCTAACAAGTGGGTATCAAAAAATGCTTAGTGATGATTTGAGCCCCGATTTTGCATCTAGCAATCTTTTAATATCAGGTTCGAGAATCGTGATTTTTGATACCGGTTGGATATACACTGCTGAAAAGGCAAATCAACTAGCTCTCAGACATTCTAACTATGAAACTCTAGGAAGCCTGGTCGATAATCATTCATTAACAGCCAGCGGGTGATAGGCAAGGTAATGGGTGGCGGCCGCTTTATCAAAGCGTTTCAGTATGGCGCCGGCTGTTTCAACTAGATCACCCTGATCAATCACGGCAGCTTGGGTTGCAGCACAAACCTTGTTAATTATCGTGTCTGTTAGCCCCATAGCGTCACTTATGGCGGTTTTTCGGTGTTTTAAGGCATCATGAACACTCAGAAACAATATCTCCCGCGAGAACGGCTCTAAATGCTTATGCGTTTTTCTAATTGATATCAATTGGGTTAAATCAGCTGATTCATTAGAGGTAAACACGGCTTGGCACTTTAAGCACTGTCGGCGGCGCCAAATTTGATTGCTGCGTTTTTGCAAACGGGAATTGATAACTTTAGTTTTAGACCCACAATAAATACAAACCATGACAACATATTGACATACAGCTAATAATTTTACCAGTGGATAAACCTTGAATTCCTGGGTATAAAAAAGCCCCATTGCTGGGGCTTTTCGTTGACTGTTTACTTCGCAGTAGCCAATCTAACGCGTCGCAAGCGACTGTTATTTCTCTTTCGTGGTATCAGTTCTTCATAGAACAACTTAAACCCTTCTAGAGAAGTGGTTTTGGTACTCAAGAATGAGCGCCTCCCGATTAACCCGGGCAGTATAGGCAAAAGCTTTACTTATGTCAAGAATCATTACGTAACATAAGCAATTTGAGATGTTACAATTAGCCCCAATGACCAAAGTTTTCAAGATAGAATCAAAGCACTCAGGTGCTCGTAGTGGAATCATCAACACGCGCGTCGGCAAGGTTCTTACGCCCACTTTTATGCCCGATGGCACCCGTGGAGCGGTCAAAAGTTTGACCCCAGAACAAGTTGCCAGTACAGGGGTGCAGGTGGTCTTAGCTAACACCTACCACCTACATATGCAGCCGGGCGAAGAAGTCGTCGCCAAGCTTGGTGGTTTGCATGAATTCAGCCAACAGAAATTACCAATCCTGACTGATTCTGGTGGTTTCCAGGTCTTTTCGTTAGCTCATATCAACCAAATAACTGAGGACGGCGTCAGTTTTAAAGACCCTAAAACCGGCGACAATATATTCCTCTCACCCGAGAAATCCATCCAAATACAAATGAAGATGGGGGCTGATATGTTGGTGGCTTTTGATGATGTTGTCTCTTTGGACCCCAAGGGACGTGAACGTACTCAAGAGGCCTATGAGCGAACCCACCGTTGGCTGGGGCGTTCACTTAAGGAATTCCAACGCCTAACCAAAAACATGGACAATCGACCATTATTGTTTGGGGTAGTGCAAGGTGGTTTGGACAAAAAACTGCGCAAAAGAAGCCTAGAAATTGTTCAGAGTCTACCGGCTGATGGCATAGCTATCGGCGGGCTGTCGGTCGGCGAAAGTCGGCGCGAAATGCACCACATGCTGGAGTTTCTGGCACCCATGTACGATCCTAACCGACCACGTTTCTTGCTGGGGGTGGGTGAGCCAGTTGATCTCAGATTTGCAATCGAGCACGGCATTGACATGTTGGACTGCGTTTTGCCAACTAGGAATGCTCGGCACGGCAGCGCTTGGACCAAAGGTGATAAAACCATTCATTTGACCAACCAAAAATTTATAGCTGACAAGAAAGTGATTGATCCGGGTTGTGATTGTACGACCTGCGTTAGTGGTTACAGCCGCGGCTTTCTCCGACACCAATTCAAGGTTGGCGAACCACTAGCCGGAACCTTAGTCAGTATTCATAATATTCGTTACCTCCAGCGCATTTGCGAGGAGTATAGAAAATAAAATTGGTGGGCACAGAGGAACTTGAATCCCCGACCTCTTTCACGTCAAGAAAGCGCTCTAGCCAACTGAGCTATGTGCCCCCATCCTGCTCTGCGATTTTCTCACAGAACAGATTATAAAGATATATTAGCTTTCTTTGAATAGCAATGGAGCCACAATACAAAACACATACACCTTTATAATGTTCGTAAGTTGGCCGACCGGCCGAGCGTTGATCTATATAACTGCCCCGAAATCTATCTAGAGGAACACCTAACTCAGTTGACCAATAGTCTTTAAGCTGTAAAGGATCTTGATCTGCGCGCAAATGCAATTCGCACCGTACCATATTCTTAGTTATCGCATAATTTCTCTTCAAGACCTCAAGGACAAATTTAAGTATTTTTGGATCGGAACTGGCTAAAGAAGTTGTGCCATTTTTAGAACCTTCGCCGAAGTAGAGCATTGCAAAAGCAAGATCCAGAGTTGCATCAGAAATCTCAATCTTATCAAGTGTTTCAATCGCATCTTGCTTCGCTTGTAGTAAACGCATGGTCTTTTGTGCTCTATGCCACTCATTGGCTTTTACTTGGGCTTTTTGCCACCCAATATCTTTGTCCCTCTGGAGCTTTGTTTTTTGCGCAGGAGAAAGTTCTATAAGCTTAAACCATCCGGAAAGAGTGGAACGGGGAATACCTAATTGATTTTCAATAGTCTTTATAGATAAACCAGTTTTTCGCATGGTTATCGCTGTTTCTTTTAATTCGAACCACTTAGATTTCATAGTATAATTATATAATACGTGAGTACGGATAGGTATTTATTTAATCCACACCTCCTCCACAGCTTTAGTGTAAGAAAAACAATACAAAAGTACTAGCATGATACGGCTAGCATGCTATGCTTATGCCTACGGTCTTGATAAAAATCAAAACCAATGGTGTTGATTCCGGGGGTGTTTTAGGCCGGATGGGCAGGGTTGAATGAGATTGCGAGATCATTCAACCCTTTTTTATTTGCCAACAGAGGTGTTATCATAAATGTAAATTATGGGAGACAAAGACAACCATCTATACGCCATGCGCCATAGTTTGGCGCATATCATGGCAACTGCTATCCAAGACCTCTGGCCAGAAGCTAAGTTTGGCGTCGGTCCGGTCGTAGAAAACGGCTTCTACTATGATGTAGACCTGGGCAAAGTAACACTCAGCGAAGAAGGTTTTGGCAAGATCGAAAAAGAAATGAAGAAAATCATCAAGGCTGATGATAAATTTGAACGCTCTGAAATGGCAATAGACGAAGCAATTGATTGGGCAAAGAAGACCAAACAACCATACAAACAAGAACTGTTAAATGACCTCAAGCGCTCAGGTACTACTGTGGCTAAGGATCTGGACGCAGCAGAGCTTGGCCTAGAGGCCAAACAGGGTAGTAAGGTGGCAGATGTATCGTTTTATACCAACGGTGACTTTGTAGACCTCTGCAGGGGGCCACACGTAGCATCGACGGGTAAGGTCGGCGCCTTCAAACTCCACCGGGTAGCCGGGGCTTACTGGCGTGGTAATGAAAATAATCCTCAATTGCAGCGTATCTACGGCGTCGCCTTTGAAACCGAGCAGGAGCTAGAGCACCACCTGAAGATGCTTGAAGAAGCCAAAGCTAGAGACCATCGTTTGCTAGGCGAACGTTTGGATTTGTTTGCCCTGTCACCAGAAATCGGTACGGGCTTAATCCTGTGGCTACCAAACGGTACGACCATCAAAGATCAAGTAGAAGCCTTGGGTAAAGAAACAGAATATCAATACGACTACCAGCGTGTCTCGACACCTCACATTGCTAAGGATGGCCTGTACTACACCTCTGGCCATTTGCCGTATTACAAAGACGACATGTACCCACCTATGAAGTTGGATAACGAAACCTATTACTTGAAGCCAATGAACTGTCCGCACATGCACATGATCTACAAATCACGTCCGCATTCTTATCGTGATTTACCTATTAGATACGCTGAATTTGGCTCAGTTTACCGCCATGAAGACAGTGGCACGCTCATGGGGCTAATGCGGGTGCGCGGCATGACCCAAAACGATGCCCATATATACGCCACTGAAGACCAAGTGGTTGATGAGCTGGTATCAGTTATGAAAATGCACCAATACTATTACGATCTATTTGATATCAAAGATTACTATGTTGAGCTGGCTCTGCCTGATATAGACAGGAAACCGGACAAATATTTTGACGATGCTAAAGGCTGGGAAAAAGCCGTTGAGTTGTTGCGAGCTGCGGCCAAAAAATCAGGGGTAAAAGTGATTGAGAAGGAAGGTGAAGCTGCGTTCTACGGTCCCAAGTTTGATTTCAATATCCGCAGCGTAACCGGTCGTGAATTCGGTGCCTCCACCAACCAACTAGACTTTGGTTCTGGGAAGCGGTTTGAGTTAATGTATGCCGACAAAGATGGTCAGGAAAAACCAGTGCCGTATGTTATTCACCGTGCTCCACTGGGTTCGGATGAGCGTTTTATTGGCTTTTTGATTGAGCATTACGCCGGAGCTTTTCCAGTCTGGCTGGCGCCAGAGCAGGTGCGCATTATCACTGTTAATCAAGAAGATAAAACAGTTGAATTTGCTGATAAAATCCATGAACAAGCTAAGTCGTTGAATGTGCGTTCGTCAGTTGATAATTCTAACGAATCGGTTGGCAAGAAAATCCGCAACGCCGAGATGATGAAAGTGCCATATACAATTGTTATTGGCGAGAAAGAGATTGCTAGCAATGAAGTCGTGCCACGCGTACGGGCTGATATGGAAGTCCAAAAAGAACATGCCGCCAGAGGAGTGGATGAGTTCCTAAAAACTGTTGCTAACGAATCGAAAGCCCGCGTCAGTAAAACTTCTCTCTAAACCGCTTATGCATGCTTTAATCTGCCTGTTTGATTAAAATAGTTTAGTGAGCAAAGAACTTTTGGCAGTAGACATAGACGAGGTACTCTTCCCGATGCTGGAAGGCTTTTTGGACGATCATAACCCCAGATATGGTACTAATCACCGGGTTGGAGACTTCAGAAGTTATGATTTTGAACACACTCTCGGTCTACCGGTAGACGAAACAGTTAGGCGGGTTTATGAATATCTTGCATCTGACCACAATCATGTCAGAGCGGTTGAGGGCTCGCAAGCTTCCATTAGTCGTTTGACCAAACGCTATGACTTTCTGGTGGTTACAGCACGTGATGAGCAATTTGAGCACAAAACAATGGACTGGCTACATAAGCGTTATGGCCGGGTTTTTAAAGATATTGCTTGTATTGGCTATGGTCCCATTCAAGAAGTGCCTAAGGTTAAAGCCGAAGTTTGTGCTAGCTTAGGGGCTTGCGCTTTAATAGACGATTCACTTCATCACGTCACGCCATGCTTTGAAAACAATATAGAAGGCATTCTGTTTGGAAAATATCCGTGGAATGTTGCTTCTAGAAGTAAACTTAGAAGGTTACATATAGTTAGAAGAGCTAATTGGCAAACAAACGAAAGGTACCTAAATGCCAGAGCAGCTTAATCATAATTTCAGAGCTAGGGTACTGGCCTTGGTAGCCCAGATTCCAAAAGGACGGGTTATGACATATGGCCAAATCGCCGCACTGTGTGGCAACCCAAGAGCTGCCAGAATCGTAGGTGGCATTGCTCACTTTGGTGACCCAGACTTACCTTGGCAGAGAGTAGTTAAAAAGGATGGCAGCTTAGCCGAAGGCTATCCCGGCGGAGTGACCGGGCATGAAAATTCTCTGAAGACTGAAAATATAGGCATTAAGTCTCATAAAGTTGATATGCAAAAACACTTATGGATACCCTAAGTCCCAGTGCTATAATCCGAATATGAAATTTTTTACTAGGAGAAATAAATCAGAGGCCTTCGAAGTAGTGTCTAATCAACTCATAGAACAAGAAAGACTAGAAGCGCAGGCAAGATTCAAGGCAAATGCAAACGTATTAGCAGGACTATGTTTTGTGATGCAGCTTGAAGAAACTACCGGAATACCCGTCCTAAATCCTGAAGTTAAACCTATTTTAGAGGATTGGCGTCATGACAACCTAGGCAAATTAGCCACAGCTTATAGTTTGAACCATCTAGTTGAAGTGGTTAAGTTTCCTGAGACATTGGATTTTGTGGATTGGCATCAAGAGTTTGAGGCTACGAAGCAAGTTACTACTGACCTAATAGATCGACTGCAACCCATAACTGTCGGTGAATAGTCCACTAATTGCTATCGTCGGTGAAACCGCCAGCGGTAAAAGTGCGCTGGCGATGGATTTGGCTGAGCGTTTTAATGGCGAGATCATAAGCGCTGATTCGCGGACTATCTACAAAGGCATGGACATTGGCACAGCTAAGCCCAGCCCAGCCGAGCGCAAGCTAATCAAACATCACTTGCTGGATCTGGTTGAGCCAAATCAGTCATTCACAGTGGCAGAATTTAAAAAACTTGCCAATGAAGCCATCCAAGACATTCAAAAAAGGGGCAAGTTACCAATTATGGTTGGTGGTAGTGGGCTATACATTGATGCCGTAATTTTTGACTATCAATTTAGTAAAATTACTAGAGAAAAAGACCCAAAAAACCCTCGTCACCTAAAACTCACCAAAGCCGCTAAGCTTGATAAGCAATTACGTCAAAATACGTTGGTGATTGGCTTACAGCTGGGTCGAGCTAACTTACAAAAGCGCATTGCTCAAAGGGTAGAGATGATGTTTTCGGACGGGCTGATTGATGAAGCCAAAGCCTTGGGCGATAAATACGGTTGGGAGATTGAGGTGCTAAAAACACCCGGCTACAAAGCTCTCAGAAAGTACCTAAATAGTGAGGTAGACATCGCAGAAGCCAAAGAATTGTTCATTCAGTCCGATATGCAATTAGCCAAAAAACAACGCACTTGGTTTAAGCGCAACGATAGTATTCAATGGGTAGATGACCCCATAAAAGCTGTAGATATTGCTACAACATATCTGAACAAATTACAGTAGTAAAGTCTTACGCGTCTGTTACAATAGTTAGGTGATTGAACAATTGTTTGGGAGCAAAACCAGGGTTAAGCTACTGCAGCTTTTTTATAGCAATCCTAACCGCTCTTTCTACGTGCGTGAGATTACGCGCAAGATTGATGAGCAAATCAACTCTGTCCGCCGTGAGCTAGCTAACCTACTAAGTATCGGCATTATATCTTCTGACACCAACAACAACCGTCTGTATTACGAAGTAAATCAGAAATACGAATATTACCAAGCTTTGAGTGCCATCTTTGGTTCGGGCAAGATGAATAAAGAGGCGGCAGCTCCCTCTGGTGACGAAGCTGATTCGTTGAAAGCGCTCGGTAATGTTGAGCTCGGTCTATTAACTGGCCAATTTACGCGTGACGAATCCAGCGGCATAGACCTACTTCTGGTGGGCGATATCAATAAGACACAGCTAAACAAGTACGTGGCTGAGATGGAGGCAAAAGAGGGCAAAGACATCCGTTACGTTGTCATGGACATGCCCCAGTTTAACTACCGCCAGGAAGTCAACGACCGCTTCTTAGCTTTGGTGCTGGCTTCAAAAAACCAGATACTCGTTGATAAAGGTGAGCTTCTAACACCTAAAAAAGCCAATAAAGAAACTAAGAAAGATAAAGAGGAAAAATAAACGTGGAATTTCAATACTACGGTGCTAACTGCGTTCGCTTAACTACCAAAAAGGCCGCGATAATTATAGATGACAATCTAAAAAGCTTGGGGCTAAAGTCAGTGACCAAAGATTCTGACATTGCCGTTAGTACATTTGACACAGGTGAAACAGGCTCGGCTGCCAGGCTCACTCTCGACCAACCAGGCGAGTACGAAGTATCTGATATCTCGGTACAGGGCGTAGCAGCCAGGTCTCACATGGACGAGGCTGACAAGCAAAGTGCCACCATCTTTAAGTTGCTAGCTGATGATATCCGGGTAGTAGTCACGGGCCATATCTGGCCAGAGCTCAAGGACGAGCAGTTAGAGGCTATTGGCCAAGTCGATGTTTTGATAATCCCAGTTGGTGGTTCGGGCTATACACTGGACGGGGTAGATGCTTTGAAATTGATCAAGAAAATCGAACCAAGCATTGTTATCCCAACTCATTACGCCGATAAAGCTATCAAGTACGAAGTACCCCAGCAATCGCTAGAAGAAGCCCTGAAGGACCTAGCTATGGAGCCTAAGGAAACGGTCGCCAAGCTAAAGCTAAAGCCTGCCGATATAACTGAAAACACCGAGTTGATTGTTCTAGAACGCCAGTAAAGCTATCCCGCTTTTGTTTAAGAACCAATTAAATTGTAATATCTGTAAACATGTCCCAATTTGCAGTAGAGTCTTATTCGATTGGTCTCCCGCTAGCTGTCGGAGAAGTTTTGAACGAGTTCGTCCAAGAAAGAGATGACCGAGTTAGTGATCAAATGGTAAGAGCTGGGCTTGAGCCAACCGAAATAGCCAGACTTCACACCCTGTGGTCCATGACTTCACTGTGTCTGGCGGCAAACGACCTGCGCATAAAATTAGAGGAAAACGGCATTCAAGCAACCAGTTTGATAAATGATAGCGCCATTGAGCTTGAACATACCATTGGCCAGGATTTTGGTGTATTTACCAACAGAAAAAGCCATGTCATTGTTGAGACTGAAACCAAGCAGGGGAAGATCTTCATCGATCCATTTTGGCAACAATTCCTAGCCGACATGGGACTCACCATAGAAGATATCCATAAAAACCCGGATACAAGTTTGTTGCCCGAAGAAAGAATGCTGTGCTATAAAGCTGATCAGATTAGTGATTTAAGCTCTTGGTTTGCAGTTGTAACGCGGGCAATCCACGATAAGGTTAACAGAGGTGCACTGAGGGGTAAGACCGACATGTTTACACGGCAAATATCCTTGACTGACGCGTTTCTTAACAGTTCTAACATCACTCCACCTGCGGAGTATTATCCGATCACACGCCTAGAAGCGATTGCCCAACAAATCTGGGACCCTCGGAACTACAAAGAGATAAGTGATACTGAGATCGAAGAGCTAGCGGCTGCTAACGGCTAAAGAACACCTTGTTTTTTGAGGGTGCGAATAGCTTGGGTACTAAGTTTCATGGTGACTTTTTTGCCGTCCAATTCAAAGGTCTTGGTCTGAAGGTTAGGTTTCCAGACTTTTCTGGTATGGCGCTGCGAAAAGCTGACATTGTTGCCATACTGTTTGCCTTTGCCAGTTAAATCACACTTCTGCATAAGGCGCTATTGTATCTGTTTTTAGCCTGATGGTCAAGAGTTCTATATACTGTATTTTGTGAATCTAAGTCCTTCAGACCTCATTTACGTTATTCCTATTATCCTAATCTCCATGGCAACCCACGAGGCCATGCACGCCTTCACGTCACATTGGCTAGGGGACACCACGGCTAGAGATATGGGGCGTTTGACCTTAAACCCTCTTAAACACATCGATATCTTTACCACGGTTCTGCTGCCAGTTGTATTAATTCTGTCCGGTTTGCCGCCAATTTTTGCGGCCAAACCAGTACCATTTAACCCTGACCGCGTTAAATATGATGAATTCGGTGCTGCCCTAATTGGAGTGGCTGGACCACTAACAAACTTGGTTCTAGCCATCTTTGGTTCTGGGCTAATAAGACTACTAAACCCAACTGGTCCGTTAGATACGTTCCTATTAATTTTTGTGGTTATCAATTTGAGCTTCTTTGTCTTTAATATGCTGCCGATCCCACCACTAGATGGTTCACGCTTGCTTTACGCAGTTGCTCCAGAGCCAGTGCAAGAGGTAATGTTTGCCATTGAACGTATGGGCTTTTTGGTTCTGCTGTTTATTCTGTTCCTACTGATCCCAGTTGTCGGACCGATTATCAATCATGTCATAGACGTGTTACTCAGAATCCTGCTGGGTTAACTGATATAAT
>CAZRYT010000012.1:12117-16474 GCA_964604415.1 uncultured Candidatus Saccharibacteria bacterium | reverse complement strand
ACCCGGCCCAGGCGCATGACGCCACGGCCTTTATTGTCTGGCGTGTAACTGCAAGTCTGCCAGTACTCTTCAATGTACTTAGTAACAGCCTGATATTTAGCCATATTAAACTACAATGCCGCCGCCCAAGACATGATCGCCGTCGTAGATGACGGTTGATTGGCCTGGCGTAATCGCCTGCATCGGTTCGTGCAGTTTGATAATTAACTTGTCTTTGGCTTTTGTAAGCTTGGCTTTTATCAAAGGTGTCCGGTAGCGCGTCCTGACTTGATAGGTTTTTTTGTAATCCGGTTCGTCGCCAATCCAATGCACATCAGCTAGCTTGATCTCGTCCAACCAAAGTCGTTTATCGGCTAAATCGGTCGTCACGTAAATGATATTTTTGGTCATGTCTTTATTGATGACGTAGTAAGGCAGACCACCGCCAATATCCAGGCCATGACGCTGGCCAAGAGTATAGAAAATAGCGCCGTCATGCTGGCCAATGACTTTACCATTCTGGTCAATGATGTCACCCGGTTCTTGTGGACCAAGCTCTGCTAGCAGGAAATCTTTGATACCGACCTGGCCTACGAAACAAATGCCTTGACTGTCTTTTTTATCAGCTGTACTTAGCTCAAATTTCTTAGCTAGTGCTCGAACCTCCGCCTTAGTTTTGAAATCACCAATTGGCATGAGGGTTTTCTTGAGCGCCTCGCCAGTTACGCGGTACAAGAAATAGCTCTGGTCTTTGTCCTTATTATTAGCTACCCTCAATTGACCATCCTTGACCTTAGAATAATGTCCAGTAGCAATTAGATCAGCACCGTCTTCCAATGACGACTCCAAGAAAAGCTTGAACTTGACCTCTTGATTGCACATGACATCCGGGTTGGGTGTATGGCCAGCTTTGTATTCGGCCACCATGTAATCAACTACTTTTTGACGATATTGTTTTTCAAAATCAAAGACCTTGAAATCAATCCCAAGCTGCACGGCCACCCGCTTGGCGTCTTGATAATCTTCTTTCCAGGTACATGGACTAGCGGGGAAATCCCGCGTCCAGTTTTTCATATAAACACCCACCACCCTATAGCCCTGTTCTTTTAACAAGGCAGCTGTAACTGAACTATCCACTCCACCACTCATCCCAACGTATACAGTTCTCATAGCCAAGCTATTTTAACAGATTAGAACTAGATAAGCTTAATCAATCGCCAGATAATCAAATGAGAAGCTGCTGTTGGCTGGCGCGGCATTGAGGCTGCAGATAGTAAAATTGGCAGTTGAACGTGTGATGTAGTAGTTCAATGCGGCTGCGGCCGTACCAACCGGCGTGATAACCACATGTGGCGTGGCATTAAACTTCTGAGCAAAATTGACAGTCGTAAAACAGCCGGCTCCAGGACTACCGCCAGTATTGATAGCTACGGTACCAGCGGTATCAGTACCACTGACTGAGCTGGTGCCACCGCTACCCAGGGCTGAACCATCACTTTTGCCCGGTGTGGCGCCACCAGCGTCAATGTGGCGGTTTAGCTGCAAATCGCCACTTATCTGCAAGCTCTGGATAGTTATTTGTGGTGCCGAAATATTACCACCAAAACTAGCACTACCACTTACTACCAAGTTTTTCTGAACATTGACTTGGCCTTGGATTAGGGCATCTCCAGAAATCGCTAGTTTATTGCCTTGTAGTTGGTCGAACACGCTAGAGCCAGTCACTGTGATCCCGGGCAGGTTCAGGCTACTACCGGCCTTGATAGTGCCTGCCACTTCTAAGTTGTCGCGCACCAATACTTTGCCAGCAAAGACCGTATTAGACTTTACCCCCAGCGTCTGCTTAGGATCACCAATGCTAATATCACTATTATTGAGGTTCTGCAAAGCTTCTTGGTTGAGGCTTTGCGGTTTTATGGTCGTGCTATCTGTTGACTTTTTATTGTGTGAATAACTCAAATAAGCCACGATGATTATTAGCACCAGAGCCAAAACAAATAAAATCAAATAGACATTAAGGTCAGCTATGAGATCGTTGATTTTTTTGAAAATCCCGGTTGTGCGTTTGGGTTTAGGTTTGGGTTGTTGTTGGGGTGATTGGGCCGCACTAGAGCTAGAATCAGATACGCTAGCTTTATCTGAGCCTGGATCCTCGAGGGTTTCTAAACCACTGTTTTGGTCGTCTGTATCTGCCATTTTTCCACTGATGATTAATCTTGAGATATCATAGCACGCTTATGGTTTGTGTTGTTTTGGCAAATAAGCCAAAATATACTTGTATGATCAAAAAGAGTCGGCGTTTTGTAGTTAGCCTGGTTGCTTGCTTGGCCTTGCTATTGATACCACCAGTGCCGGTTTTGGGGGCTACATACTCCTCAAGCAACTATGGTATTGATCAGGCTTTCTTTGGAACTGGTGGGGAGCTTGATGCTAATTCAGCCAATTATCGGGCTAAGGAAACTCTGGGAGAGTTGGGTATTGGCAATAGCTCAAGTGCCAACTATCAGGTTTACGCTGGTTTTAACACCACTGATGATCCGTTTTTGGAGTTTGTAGTAACGGGCTCTAATGTTGACCTTGGTTATTTGAGTACATCTCAAGTCACTACCGCCACTGGGACTTTTGCTATTCGAGCTTGGCAGACTTCGGGTTATGTCGTCAGAACCGAATCTGATCCACCAACTAACGCTCAAGGTGGTCACCAAATAACTCCTTTGTCGAGCCCGACCGCTTCCTCACCGGGCAGTGAACAATTCGGCATTAATCTTGTCAAAAACACCAATTTCTGTGGTGTTGGTTGTAATTTAGGCAACGATCCTCAGCAATTACCTGATAGCACTTTCTCGTTTGGTCAGGCTGCCACCGGCTACAACACAGCTAACCAGTTTAAGTACGCTAAGAGCGACATCATAGCCCTTTCCAACTCCGCTACCTCTGTTACCAGTTATACAATTTCCTACATTTTTAATATCAGTACCCCAACCCCTTCGGGCCAATACAGTTTCTCGCATGTTTTGGTAGCTACAGCTACGTACTGATGCGGTTGTGTATAAATTTTATAATTCTTGTGGTATAAGTAAGTTTGTGATGTTAGAATTATGCTTAAGTCAAAAGAAAGCAAATAAAAAGACACGCAGGACAATTACGGGTGAATAAGATCAGACAATTTATAAAAAGCCGACTGCAAACAATTTTTGTAATTCTTGTTTATGTTACAGCGCTGCTAATCCCGCTTTTGGGCAATACAGCTTCAGCCTATACGTTACAATCTAGCCGTAGCATCAAACTTAGCAGTTCAGCTCAGGCGGCTACAAATACCATCTATACTTTGGCATTTACGACAAATTCAGGCGGAGTCAGTGCCTCGACAGCTGGGATGGTAGTTGATATCTGTCAAAACGACCCCATTATAGCCGATACCTGCACCGCCCCAACTGGCTTTGACTGGGTTAAGGCAACTTTGGCTTTAGCTAACCAGTCTGGAATTACTGGTTGGTCAGTTGATACTACCAACTCTACCGCCAGTAAGCTAATCTTGACTAGAACGACTTCTTCTGTAGCAACCGCTACCGCCTTTAGTATTGATCTTGGTACAGCCGCTAACGGCGTGACTAACCCCAACAACACCAACACCACGTTTTATGCCCGTGTAATTACTTACGATACAGGTGCTCATGCCCAAGCTTACACCTCTACTAACCTTGGATCAGGTTCAATTGATGCTGGTGGTATTGCCCTTAGTACCACGGCTCAAATCACTATCACAGCTAGAGTCCAAGAAACTCTGACATTCTGTGTCTATACGGGTGCCAACTGTGGTGCTGGCGGTACTTCGGTACTGCTAGGTGACACCAACGACGTCTTATCGCCCAGCGGTCCATTTGTCGATAAGAACACCAAGTATGATGTCGCTACTAATGCTAGTTCAGGCGTAGCTATCCGCATCAAGGGTGATACTCTTAAGTCTGGCTCATTCGATGTTGCTGCTATTGGTTCCACGGCTGCTTCAAGCTCGACAGGGGCCGAGCAGTTTGGTTTTTGTACTTACCAATCGACTGGCTCAGGCTTAACCCCGGCTTCACCGTACAACAATGCCAACTGTAGTACCACTACTCAAACAGCTGGTACGGCTAGCACTGGTGGTAATGGTACCGCCCAGTTCGCCTTTGACTCCGCTAACACAAATACTACTTATGGCCAGGTTTACGCTAACAAAGTAGCTGGTGCTAGCTCTACTGGTATCATAGCTTTTATTGGTAACATCGCTACAACTACTGAAGCCGGTAGCTACACCACAACCCTTACGTTTATTGCCACCGGTACTTACTAATCTATAATTAGCTCTGCTTATGCTTAGACGGCTGACTAAAACAACCGC
>CAZRYT010000012.1:9527-12017 GCA_964604415.1 uncultured Candidatus Saccharibacteria bacterium | reverse complement strand
ACAAACTATAATTCAGTTAATCAGTTCCAATACGTTGCCGGTGATATCATAGCTAACTCTAGCGGCGTTGATTCAAAAAAATACACTGTTAGCTTTATAACCAACATCGCCAGTGATCAAGCTGCCGGTTACTATGCGACCACTCTTTCGTTTATATGTCTAGCAAACTTTTAGCTGAGATGGTAGGATAGTATCAAGTATGGGAATTAAGTTGTTCCGGCAAATAAAAACTATTTTGGGTCGTGGAATTCTGGTGATCGGAATCTTATTGCCATTGGCGCTGCGCTCAAATGTAGCCGCCCAAAGTTCTGGCGCCAACGGCTTTAGAATCTCGCCGGTAAGAAGCGAGCTAAGTATAAATAAAGGTTCTAAGCAAAAGTTGACAATTACTATCGAGAACCCTACCAATATCGCCACAACTGCCCATGTAATTGTGAATGATTTTGTAGCCAGCGATGACGAAACTGGCGAACCGCGCCTAATTTTAGACGCAAACGTCCCAGCGCCTAAGAATAGCTTTAAGACTTTGGTTAGTAACCTACCAGACATCAATCTTGGACCTAAGGAAAAGAAGCAAGTCGACATTACTGTCAGTGTGCCTGCAGACGCCGCTGCTGGTGGCTACTATGGTGCCATCAGGTTCGTGCCAATTGTGGGCAGTCAGCAAGCCAACGTTGGTTTGACCGCCAGTGTTGGTAGTATCGTCTTAGTTACTGTACCGGGTGACCTAAAGGAGCAATTGAAGCTAGTGCAACTAAGCGCGGCTTTGCCAGATGGACGTACGCGCGGCTTGATAACTAGTGGTGATGTTAGCTTGGTTACGCGGCTTGAGAACACTGGCGATATCCATGTCAAGCCATTTGGCAAAATACTGATCAAGGATATGTTTGGCAAGGAAGTTGCTAGTATTGAATTTAACAACTCTCAACCGCGAGCCAACATCTTGCCTGGTAGCACTAGGAAATTTGTTGATAAACTGCCGAAACGTAGTTGGTTTGGCCGCTACACTATTGAAGCTAACCTGGGCTACAGCCAAGGTAGTGGTGACTTGATCACCGCCAAGGCTAATTTCTGGTACTTGCCAATCTGGAGTTTAATAACTGCTGGCGTGCTGGTTGTCTTGATCGTAGTATTTATCTTTTGGTTAGTGCGTCGCCGATCCGCAAAGCGCAGTCGGCTGTAACTGACGCGGCAATAAGCTTGAGCTTACACCAGTAAACCGCTAAACTTACCCCAGAAATGCAATTAATTCAACGTGGCTTGAGATCATGGGTGCTGGGTCTTGCCGTGCTAGTCTGTTTGCTAGGTGTAATCAATGGCGTCGCTTCGGCAGTTGATAATCCGCAGAACAGTGCCGTTGGTTTACAGGGTAAAATCTCCTCTCCAGCACCGACCACTGCGCCAACTGTCGGTGTTCCCAAAGACGGCCAAACTTTTACTAGCATACCAATAACCGTTAGTGGTCTTTGTACCAATGACTTGCTCATCAAGATTTTCAAGAATAACGTTTTTGCCGGTGCTACCCAATGTAAAAACGGCAGCTACTCGTTACAAATAGACCTATTTATCGGTTTAAACCAAATTATCGCTAGAGCCTACGACGCTCTTGATCAGGCTAGTCCTGATTCCGCCCCTATTAATGTTACCTTCTCTAGCAATGTACCAGGGATTGGCCCTAGGGTGAGTCTAACGACTGTTTATGCTAAGCGCGGGGTTGATCCGGGCAAGACACTGGCTTGGCCAATCATCCTATCTGGCGGCCAGGGTCCTTACGCAGTCAGTATCGATTGGGGCGACGGTAAACCAACTGACTTAAAGAGTCTGCAATTCGCTGGCACGTTTGAAATTGATCATGTCTATGATAGCCCTGGCATCTACAACATTACCATCAATGCGTCCGACAACACAGGGGCTTCGGCCTTCCTCCAAGTTGTTGGTTTGGCTAATGGTGCAGCAACTCAAGCCAATAGCTCCGGTCAAAACTCTCAAAATCCAATTATCAAGACTCAGACCCTGTGGCAACCCGTCGCCCTAGCTGTCCCTCTACTGATTTTTAATTTTTGGTTGGGTAAACGCTATGAACGCCAGGCTATTAGGCGCAAAATCGAACGCGGCCAACAACCGTTTTAACGGTCGGTCGTTAAACGTCTAGAAACACTATTACTTTGTCGGCTTTAACATGCATAATGCCGCGCACAATGGCTATTTTTTCTTCTCTGTTGTCATGCCTGACAATTACGTAGCCCTTATTTAGCAACGTCATGAAGTTGTGGTGCTTGGGTAAAATATCAAAGGTACCAGTGTCATTAACGGCTGTCACGCTCTCAGCTAGATCATCAAAATACACCTTGAAGGGGGTATGGATTTTAACTTCCATCTGGGGTTTACCGGCTCGTGTTGTCGGTATTGGTGGTGCCTCTGCCATTAAGCTATTATTTCCTCAACTGACTGAAGCATCTGTTCGCGACTGAAGAAATCACCTTTAATGCC
>CAZRYT010000012.1:0-9427 GCA_964604415.1 uncultured Candidatus Saccharibacteria bacterium | reverse complement strand
TAGCCACCTTCGCTGGGTATTTGGTCAATGATAGTTGATAGTTCGTTTTTGGCTTGGACGAAACGGTACATGTTATCAGCAAACAATAAAACATTCTTTTTCTGATCATCACGGAAGTGCTCGGCAAGAGCCGCTGCCGACTGGGCTATCAAAGAACGCATTACCGGGTTTTCATTCATTTGGGCAAAAAACATGACGGTGCTAGCCAGCAATTTATTTTCTTTGAGAGTTTCCCATAGCTCATGACCTTCGCGGATACGCTCACCAATACCGACAAAGAACGACAAGCCAGCCCCACTTTTGGCAATGTTATTGATTAACTCCATAGTTAACACCGTTTTACCGACGCCAGCACCACCAATAATGCCAATCTTGCGCCCTTTTACAAACGGTGTGAAGAAATCAATCACCTTAATGCCGGTTTCTAGTATTTCCGGTTTGCTAACTTTAATTACACTGGACCTGGGTGCTAGCTTGAAGATGTTTTTATACTGCTGATCCTGGTTGTTTATGGGGTCAAGACCATCTAATGGTTCACCCAATGAGTTCATAATCCTACCTATTGTATTGTCACCGATTGGTATTTCAATGCCCTTGCCACTGCCAGCAACTGCTAAACCCTTTTGGATATTTTTGTCACCTCTGATATTTAGGCATAGAGCAATGTTGCCATTATCAATTCTATTAACTAAAAATTGGGTTTTTTGTTGGTTTTCAACTACGATTATTTCACCGATTGCGGGTGATTCATTGTCAAACCGAACCTGTACTACCAAATCCTTAATTGCAACTATAGTGCCTCTACTCATAGTGACTTCATCTTGTGTACTTTAAGGCCATTAATCGTCTCTTTGATGCGTTCATCTCTTATGCCGCGATTAGCTCGGTTATAAGCCAGGTGCAAATCTGCTTCAAGTTCCTGGGCTCGGTCATGTGAAACCGACATGGCCCTAAACCTTGAAGCATACTGTGCCAGTTTTGAGTCCAAAATAAGCTGACTTACAGCAATCTGCATCATTGATCGTTCCAGGTGGTCAATAAGTTCACGGGTACTAGGTTCAAAGATGTAGTTTTTTTCGGAAATGTATTCTTTGTTTTCGTTAGTAGCGGCTTGACCACTCTTCTGGACAGCCGAAGCCAGCTCAATATGTTTAACATCTTGCACCATTAGAGAAACATATTCTTGATAAAAAACAGTTGTTAGGCGGTATCTTTGAACTTCACGGATGATAGGCGTAACGTTAATGTTCTGGTCTTTAACCGGTAATTTGAAATAGCGACTATAGGTAACCCCGCGCTGGGCCAGTTGCAGGGCGCCATGGTGGCCAATCACGATAATGTCGTGTTTTGCTTTGTTATATGTAGATAACATGAGTCTGATCAGTTTCTGGTCAATGTCACCGCTAAAACCACCTTCGGCCGTGATCAGAACATACAAATCTTTATCAATAATTTCATCTTGTGATTGACTGCGACCAAAGCCAAAAATAGGACTGACCTTTATCTGCGAATAGATTTGCCACAGGGCATTAAAGAAAGCAGTTGAGCTTAAGACTTGGTTCTTAATCTGGGCTATATGCATGCTGGCGATGCCTTCAAAGACGCCTGTCAGGCCACTCAGAGTCGTCATGGCCTGTTCATCGCGTTTGACTTCGTTGGGTCGCTTCATGGGCTGGCCTTTGTTACCTCGGTATCGGCCGGTTTAGTCTGGGCAGCTGGTTGAGCTTTTACCTCTATGATGCACTTAGCTTTTAGTTCATCGCGCACTTTGGTAAAGTCATCTTCTTGCTTGAGATTAGCAGCAAACTCGGGGGCATTTAATTTTAGGGCGCCTATGTCTAGCTGACCACCGTCAGGCATGTTCAAGATTATGTCTAGCATTAACTGCTGAGCCATGAGCGAAAAGGTGTCGTTCGGGCTCTGGGTAACTAGCTCTTCCACCCGTTTACCGGTTGCTAAAGCTCGCTTGGATTCCAGAGCCAATTCTGAACCAAAATGAGAAAATTCTTCGGCTTGGCGAAAGTCGGCTAGCGTTTTCAGGGTTTTAGCGGCCAGATCTTTTTGGCGTTTATTGTGCCCAATGCCACCAGCCCTGGTAACAGACAAACCAATATTAATAGCCGGCCGCACACCCTTCCTGAAAGTATCCATATCCAAGATCCATTGGCCGTCAGTAATCGACATGATATTGGTCGGCAGAAAAGCTGTTATGTCGCCACCTGTGGCGTTAACGAGCGGTATTGAAGTCAAGTGCTTACCAGTTTGTTTGAGCCGACCACCGCGCTCTAATAGCGAAGAATGGGCAAAAAACATATCACCCGGATAAGAATCGCGTCCTGGGCTGACATTGCTAGACAGGGCAATTTCGCGGTAAGTGTAGGCATGTGAAGTTAAGTCATCGTAGATAATGATAGTATCCTGGTCACAGCGCTGCCAAAGATATTCGGCGATCGAGCAAGCAATGTAAGGTGTTAGGTAACACATAATTAATGATTCTGACAAAGTCGAGACTACTACTATAGCTTTTTCCATAGCGCCATTAGTTTCCAGCCTGTCTAGTAGCTCATCAATATCGCTACGTCGCTTGGCTATCATGGCATATACGACCACTTGGTCGGTATTCTTTTGATTAATTGTTAGCTGCGTAACTAAACTACTCTTACCTGACTTACTATCGCCGAGCAAAGCCATGCGTTGGCCACGAACCAGCGGGAAAAATGAATCAATCGTAATAACGCCACTTTCTAATTGCTCGCTCAATAACTGACGAGCATGGATTGGTGGCGCCTCATTGAAAACTGGCCAGGTAGCATCAGTCGCAATTGGCCCTTTACCATCAAGTGGTTCGCCAGTGGCAGAGATAACCCGGCCGATAAAATCTTTGCCGACTTTGCAAACTAACTCTTGGTGCTGAACGACTGCGACCATGCCAACCATCAGTTCTGTCGAGCCAAGGTGCAAAACTATCACGCTGTCAATGTGGATTTGATGGACATAACCTTTACTGCCATCTTCAAACAATATAAGAGAGTGGATATTGCATGGCTGTAAGCCACTAACGGTAATCAAAAAACGATCGACTCCAACCACCTCACCAACTGGGTTACCAGCTTTGATAAAACCTTCAAAATGCCGATTGGGTGCGGTTGTGCTCACGTTTTGCTGCCTTCTGTTGTGACAGTTGTTTGGTTAGTTGGCTGACTTAACTGCTGGGCGAGTAGTGGTCGTTGTTCAGTAAAACGCTGTCTGAGGCTCATATCAAAGTATTTGCTATTGGTTCGCAGCACGCAGCCAGCACCAATAGTGGGGTTTAAGCCAATTTGCAAGAGTACTTGTGGGTGAATATTTTGCCTAAACCAAACAACAAGTTTTTGTGTGAATAATGGTGGTGGATCCAGCGTAAAACTCATGTGCATCAGCGGGGCTGATTCCAGCAAGGCTTCAAGATAAGCCTTGAGCCGTTCACGATCCGGTTGTTGTAACAGATTTAAGTGATTTGCTTGTGACAAGTCTTCAAGCATTTGACCGGTTTTAGGTAAGCTGATAGCAGTGCCGCCTTGCCTGATGGCGGCTTGGTGCAGAAATTCATCTAGGCCAGCCAGCTCATTAATTAGAGTCTGAACATCCCGCTTACCCACAACATTATTGACTAGGCTTAGGTTGGTTTGTTCAGCTGCCACGGTTGATGTCCTCAATGATGTCTTTCTTATTGGCCTCAAGCTGACTCAATATAAACTCTAGCTGATCATTTAAGTCAATTTGGTCGCCCACCGCAGCCAAAACATAGTGATTAACAATATCAGCCATGTTTTCTTGAAAATGTTGCAAAATGCGCGCCTTTTCCTTTTTTATGTCCTCAGCCATCTGCTGACTCATAACCTGTCGTTGCTGCTCTATGACAGTTTGGGTTTTAGAAATTGATTCGGTGGCTAGATTTTGGGCGTCATTGATGGACTGTTCATAACGCGTAAATTCCTCCTGCAGTTTGCGTGTTATCTCAGTCTTCATATATTCGTTAAGTTGTGAGGTTGTGAGACGCAAATCCTGCTGCAAAAACATCGAGTTTTCACTTATAATCTTCTCGAAATGTAACCTGCCGCGGTTGCGAAGTTCTTCACGGAAATCTTCATTAAAAATATGTTCGACGTCAGCTTCAGCTTTTCCAGCCAAGGCACCTTCAGCTGTCTTTGAGTCTTTGCCGCCGGGCAAACGCAACAACAAAAACACAAAAGCCACCGTGGCCGACATTAAACCGGCTAGTATTAGTGCGACTGCCCAAATATTCAAACTAATAGCCCACCTTTGAAAGTTATATTCTAAGTATTAAATATACCGCAAAGACGCCTGTTAAGAAAATCACCAGACCACCTACGACGACTCGTGTCATACCCTTAGTGATGCTGTTTTTAGACAACGGGTTGCGACCAATGGCTGTCATGGCGCTGCGGATGCCACCGTAAAGTAGGCTAGCCGATAAAATAACAGAGGCTAATAAGAAGCCAGTAGCAGCGTAAATCCGCCAGCTGCTCACTGGCTTACCAGCCAAAACATCACTTGCCCGCTGCAAAACCCCAGGCACTTGGCTGTCAATAGTTTTATGCAGTGGGTTGCGAGCGGCGGCAATTTCTGTTTGAACCCGTCCAATATTAACTGTTTGTTTACTATTGCCCTGTTTGATTTCAACTTTGCTAACCGCGTTGGTTTTGGCGTCAAAAGAGCTTAGTGCCCGCCCGATGATGTAGACATCGCTGCTAGTAGCCTTGTCGCCAATGCCATCAAGCGAGGAAATGGTTATATAATCACCGGATTTAATGTCGCCGGCCTGATCGCTAACTAAAACATCAAAACGGCCATTGGCTGCTACATAAACCTGTTGATTATTGTCTGATAAAGTCAGTGGAGCGGCGTTAAGGCTAACGACTACACCATACATATCTTGAGCATTACCACTGGAGGACATTTCTACCTTGCCACTATCGCTAGGCTTGATCCTGACTATCATCCCCGACTGCAGACTCTGGTCAGTCTTAAAGCCCTGACTGATCGACTGAGCATGAAGGGGATGCTTGAGACTAATAATGACCAGCAGACCCAAGCCAACTAAGGCTATGAGACGTGGCCAATTGAAAAAACGTTTTATTTTTAAGGCATTTTTCATTTTTATTTAACCATAACTAGTATAGACCCAAGAGATAGGCCGTGCAATGTCTAGACAAGACGCTGCAAATTATTGACAGCGTAGATAATGTCGTTTTTGGTCGTCTGCCGACCCAGGCTAAAACGCAAACTGGATTGAGCTGATTGGTCGCTTAGTCCAATGGCCTTAAGTACATGCGACGGTTCATCTTTGCTAGCACTGCAAGCGGAGCCAGCTGCGCATTGTATACCCAAATTATCGAGCCCAAAAATCAGTCTTTCATTATCAATGCCAGGTATAGTCACATGTACGTTATTGGGCAGGCGCTTCGTTAGTGAGCCGTTGATTAGGGCTGACGGTATTGTAGCTTGCAACGACCTAATGAATTCAGCCTGCAAGACCTGAAGGCGCTTTGTCTCTATTGATTTATGCTCTTGAGCTAGCTCAAGAGCCATGGCCAGGCCAATGATGTTGGCGACATTTTCGGTGCCACTTCTGATACCCATTTCTTGGCCGCCACCATAGATGATTGGCTTGAGTTTGACGTAGCGTGAAACAAATAAAACCCCACTCTGTTTTGGGCCATATATTTTGCCACCGTTTAGGCTCATCAGGTCAACTCCTAGGCGACTAACATGCAAGTCCAGATAATTGGCAGCTTGAGCAGCGTCGGTATGAAAATACAGTGGTAATCTATTGCCGTTCTTTAGCCGATTCTGCCTAATCTTAGTTAAGCCGCTGGCAATTTCCTTGAGCGGCTGTATAGTGCCGATCTCATTGTTGGCGTACATGATGCTCACTAATACGGTTTTGTCACTGACAGCTTTTATAACTTTTTCCGGATCAACAATGCCGGTCTTATTGGGCTTAACTTCGGTAATTTTATGACTTCGCTGACTTAGCTCATTCATTGGCGCACTGACTGATTCGTGTTCTAGGGCGCTATAAACTAGGTGGCTATTTGGATATACTGCAGCCACGCCAAAAATTGCTAGGTTATTGGCTTCGGTTGCCCCAGCGGTAAAGATAATTTCGCTCGGGCGTGTCCCCAAAATTTTGGCCACAGTGGATCTGGCGGCATCGATTGCCTGTCTAATTTTTTTGGCGGCTAAATAAGAGGCACTGGGGTTGTAAAATTGCTTGCTCAAATATGGCTGCATCGCCCTCAATACCTGATCGTCTATTGGCGTTGCCGCCGCGTAATCTAGATAGACCGATTTAGCCGACATTGCTACGCTGGCTGAGTATAAAGTTGCTGACGAACACGGTCAGCATATAGTTGGGCCGCCTGGAGAAGACGCTGGGCTTCCTGGATCGATAGCTTTTGGTAATGACCGTTTTGCGACTTCAAAACTCCGTCAGGACGGACATCGTAGCGTGTAGTTTTGATCTGTAATTGACCTTTTTGGTCTTTCCATTCTTCGTGCCAAACCCAGGTGTGCTCGTCCAGGCAGAAAAATTCTCGGTTCACGCCTTTAGGTACTGGCCCAAAAACCTGACCGCCAATTTTGGCTTCATGACGGATAAGATCACGGTATAAATTAGCCCGACGTTGCTCAGAACGATCGTTAAGGACGCTATTGATAACTTTACGCAGCAATGTCATAACTTGCCTCTACTTCTTCACGTTTAGCAGAAAGTTCGTCTTGAGCAGCGGGCGGAGTTATGGTTTCTGGAGGTGTTGGTTCGGTCTCAAACCCAAATCTGCCAGGTGTAAACAAATTGCTAACATTAGCACTTATCGGTTGCATGCTAGTTACTGAATTTTCAAGTCTAGCTACAGCAATATCAAGAACGTTGGTACGTCTTTCGATTTCCGGTATGTGAATTACTTCGTATTGTTTATCCATATTTACTCCAGCCCGAATAACTTTTGGGCGTTAACAGTCGTCGCTTTAGCTAGTCCTGCTAGGCTTTCACCTCTGAGTTTCGCCAAAAATTCGGCCGTTACCACCACATGTTTGGGCTGGCAGATTGTACCACGGTGAGGCACAGGTGTCAAGAAAGGCGCATCTGTTTCAAGGAGTAATTTGTCTAATGGAATTCGTCGGACTGCTTCGAGCTGCTCGGCTTGTTTGGTAAAAGTGATGATACCGTTAAGACCCACATATAGACCTCTGGATAATATCTGCTCCAGATCGTCAGTATTAGAAGAAAAGCTGTGTATGACGCCTTTCAACCCTTTGTAATCATCAAAAATTGGCCAGAAATCATCAAAAGCCTCCCTAACATGGAAAATAACCGGTAAATTATGTTTTTGGGCCAAATCTAGCTGAAACTTTAGTAACTTTATTTGATCAGCCTTGGGTGAGTGTTCGTAAAAGTAGTCAAGACCAATTTCACCGACTGCCACAACCTTCTTGCTAGTTACCAGGTCAGCCAATTCTTTTTGAATCTTTTCATCCAGATGGTCTTTGGCTTCGTGTGGATGTACGCCAACCGATGCCCAGCAGTTTTTGTGCTGGTTAGCCAAGGCAACCGCCATTTGTGAATCTTTTAGAGTACAACCGATGCATAACAGCCTGGTGACGCCAGCTTCACTACTTTCTTTAATTAACGCTGCGGGGTCATTGAAGCCAGCTTTAGCCCATTTATCGCGCACAAATTCATCGCCACCAGTTTGGCTGGAAGCTTCATGGATATGACAGTGGGTATCAACAAACTCCATAGCTCTATTTTAGCTCAAACTTTTAAACGCTGGTCTGATCCTGCTGAAATATATGCGGAATGGCCTCTACAGCGTCAGTTAATTGCGTGCCGCTAAAACGCCTCTTGCCTTCTAGCTCAACCCACTCCCCATTGAATGGCGCAACGCCCTGATCAGTAGGTCGAATGATTCGTCTCCAAGACAACCATTTGGACACGTTATTTGGATCTTGGGGATTCACTCGACTGTACCAAAGAATATCGCAGTTAAAAATACGTTGGGACTTATCGACTTCAGATGCTTCCCATTCCTCGGGCAGCATTCGCTCGATTACATAACGCGCCACCCACATTAATTCACCATGCGTCACCGCTAATACGCGTTTATCACTCTGTTCTCGATGCAATGTATCTAGCCAGTCACGAAAGCGCAGCAACACCTCACTCATCAGTGCTTCACCTCCATCCGGTCGCCAGCGCAGAGGCGAAAGTTCACGCATTTTTTCCGAATGTGGAAAATGCTGCTGGCGCTCGTTAGGTGGCACGCTATTGTAGACGCCCCAGTCTCGCTCAGGTAGGCGATCATCAACTAGCCAAGTGCAAGCCGCGCCACCTATATGGGCGGCTGTTTCCCGGGTTCGGATATACGGTGATACGTAGCGTTCGTCAAAGGCTTCCTGCAATGAACCAAACTGCTCCGTGAACCACTTACCAGCGGCTTTGGCTTGGTCAACACCTTCAGGTGATAGCCGGTATTGCCAGTCATGAGTATGTAGGAAATTTTCTGGTATATCCATACCATCGCCCTCTTTAAATGCACGCTGAACTATATTACCCTCGGACTGTCCGTGACGCACAAATATTAGGTCTTGAGGCATTGCCATAGTATCTATATACTAACATATTTTATTGAATAAATCAATAAAAGTTCTGAGCTACTCTGCAAAGTTATTGTTTGGCAGATTCTTCTTTTCTTGGGAATAGGGTGCCTTCAATTGGGTTGATTATGCCCTTCTCAAAAACTTTTTGGATCTTTTGGGCAGTGTCCGGCAGGAATGGCTCTAACAACTCGGCAATTTCCAGCAAACAACTGACTTGATAGGCTAAGACTTCACGTAAATGGTCTTTGTCACCTAGCTTATTGATTTCCCATGGTTTTTCTTCCTCTGTGTATTGGTTGAGGCCACGGACTTGCTCCCAAACCTCCTCCAACGCTTTATCAAAACGATAATTTTCAATCGCCTCAGTGTATTGGGCCAGATCGTGAGCAGTGGGTGGGATTTTGCCAATTACACCATCTTGATATTGCTTGACCATAGCGGCAACGCGCTGGACGGCATTGCCCAGTTCATTACCCAGTTCGTTATTGTAAGCATCGCGCATTTTTTGCCAACTAAAATCACCATCGTCATAGCTAGGTATGTGACGCAAGAAATAGTAACGCAGCGCGTCGGTGCCGTAGTTTTTGATAATCTCGGTTGGCGCAACAACGTTGCCGACCGATTTGCTCATTTTTTTATCATCAATGGTTATAAAGCCATGGACATACAGGCTTTCTGGCAAGCGCAGACCCAGGCCTAGCAATATACCGGGCCAAATAGCGGCATGGAAACGCAAGATGTCTTTGCCAATGACCTGGACATT
>CAZRYT010000011.1:0-16881 GCA_964604415.1 uncultured Candidatus Saccharibacteria bacterium | reverse complement strand
CTATATTATAGGGAACAATGAGCAAAATTGTAATTGATGCGCGAGAACTTAGAACCAGTACTGGACGTTATGTGGAGCGTTTACTGCACTATTTGCAGCAGATTGATCATATAAATAGCTACACGGTTCTTCTCAAACCCAAGGATTTTGAAGGTTGGAAACCGAGTAATCCAAAGTTTCACAAACTAGAGAGCCCATACAAAGAGTTCACCTGGTCTGAGCAAATTGATCTACTGCGACAGGTCAGGAGCCTTGAACCTGATTTGGTACATTTTGCGATGACTCAACAGCCGGTTTTATATCGTAGACGAGTAGTCACTACCATTCACGACCTGACAACAGCCCGTTTCCGCAACCCAGCCAAAAACTGGCTAGTATTTACCGTTAAGCGCTGGATTTACCGTTGGGTGACTCGCTACGTCGCCCACAAATCATTGTTTGTCATGACTCCAACCGAGTATGTAAAGGATGATCTAGCTCGTTATGCCAATCTAAACAGTCGCAAGATTACCGTCACCCCTGAAGCGGCCGATAAAATCACCGAGCCAGCCGAACCACTAGAAGATTTTCCGGAAGGCGATTTTATATTTTACGTTGGCCGTTCTTTGCCGCATAAAAACCTTAAGCGTCTAGTAGAAGCCTTCCAGTTGGTGCAGGCCAAACGTCCAGATTTGCACCTAGTGCTGGCCGGCAAACGTGACAAGACCTATCTGGCGCTCAAAGCATTAGGGACCTTAAAAGGCATCAAAAATATTCATTTTACGGGTTTTGTATCTGATGGCAATTTGCGTTGGTTGTACGAAAACGCCCAAGCTTATGTTTTCCCGTCCTTAAGCGAGGGTTTCGGTTTGCCGGGACTGGAAGCCATGGTCCATGGTTGCCCGCTGATAAGCAGCAATGCTACTTGCTTGCCAGAGGTTTATGGTGACGCTGCCGTCTATTTTGACCCGTTAAGCGCAGAAGATATGGCCGAGACTATTGATAAGGTTCTGGGTAGCGACAAGTTAAGAATAGAAATGGTCAGCAAAGGCCACAAACAAGCCGCCAAATATTCTTGGCAACGCATGGCCGAACAAACCCTGGCAGTCTACAAAGAAGCGCTGTTATAGATCTGCATTAACTGCTGGCTAACTTTTTTGCCATCATGTCTTATGAGTGTGCGACTGATGGTTTTATCGCTGGTATCTTGCTGCCAAATATCGCCAGCCATCAGGTCTGTACCGATTGCCACAGCCCCTATTTCACTAAATCTGCTCTCATCAATATTAACTGGATATTCACCATCGGCAGCGTATTTTTCTAGCAAATATTGACTGGGTAGCTGGTCATTAAACAGCACTGCATCGACCGCCCCAACGCCAATGTAGCGTTCAAATGTATTTACATAGTCCGCCACATGCCAGCCATCTGTTTGGCCAGGTTTGGTCACTAGGTTACTAACAGCTACCACTTTGGCACCAGTTTCATTGATGGCTTCCTTGACGCCGCTTACAGCTAGAGCTGGCAGCAAAGAGCCAAATAGGTTGCCGGGCGCGATTGTTACAATATCGGCCGAGTGAATAGCTGCCTGGGCAGCTGGATTGATGCTGACGCCCGGTTCAAGCCAGACGTATTGATCATCGCCCGTAAAATGACGATGGCCGATTACATATTCACCCCTAACAGTCTCTTGGCCATCGCTCATAGTAAGCGAGTGGTTTTCTAGCGTCATTGGCAAAACTTCACCGGTAATATTTAGTAGTGAACTAGCGACTTTGAGGGCTTTATTGAAATCCTTATATTGCAGCTCAAGCCCTGCCAAAATTACGTTTCCAAGCGAATGGCCGTTTAGCGCGCCATCACCAAACCGAAAGCTAAACAAATCTCTGACTTCTGGCGTGTTACTAAGAGCTACTAGACATTGGCGGACGTCACCCGGGGGTAGAACACCGTGTTCGTCGCGCAATCGCCCGCTCGATCCACCATCATCGCTCATATTCACCAGCGCCGATATATTCGGTGTGAAGTCCTTGAGATCTTTGAGTAGTGTAAAAGTGCCGGTACCGCCACCGATTACAGCTATTTTGGGTGCTTCTAAATCTGACATAGTTTCCTCAATTAATGTTTGGAACTAAGCCAATATACCTGAGCCCAAATGTAAGTCAAAACCCCGGCTGACTATCTGTTAATATTAGGGCTTATTTATATCAAACAAGGTATGAAACCTAGATTGTAGGCAATTATTTCTTGCTGGTGGCTTTGAGAACCACGTGGCGGTCGCGGCCTTCGCCTTCTGATTCGGTCTCGACACCAGCGTCATTGGCAACCTTATGGACTGTCCTACGATCAGCCGCGTTCATTGGTTGCAAGTGCATCGGTTCACCAGAATCCTGAGCGGCTTTGATCCACTCGCTGGCTTTATCGGCCAAATGTTCCGCCCTAGCCTTTTTATAATCCGCAATGTCAACGTTAACGCGACTATAGGCAAAATTGCTGTTTTTGAGGGCACTCATTACCAAAAATTGTAGGGCCCGGACAGTTTCGCCGTTATGCCCTATTAAAAAACCATTCATATGTGTGCTGGGCACGTTCAATTCAATAACTTCGTGATCTTCGGTGGTAGCATAAATATCGGTGTTGAGCCCAAAGAAAGACAGTATGTCTTCTAGATATTTTTTGGCAAACTGGATGGCTTCTTCCATGGCAACAGCATCTTCAGTTGGCTTTTTGTCTTCGACATCAGACATTATTTCCTCCGCTTTTTAGAAGTTTTTTTCTTGGATTTTTTGGCTTTTGGTTTAGTTACGATCTCGCCTTCTATAACTTTGGGTTTGTCGGCGATAGCCTCCATCTCGGTTTCGTCCTTACCTAAGATTCTAGCCTGCTGAACATACGCTACGATACCACTCATCAGCCAATACAAACTCAGAGCCGAGGCTAGGCTGATAGTAAAGAAAATAATGAATAGGGGCAGGATAAAGCGGGTGCCCCGGCCAATGGCGGCATTAACTTCACCCTGGTCGGCCGCTGTGCCGCTGCCGGCTTCTTTTAAAATTGTGCGTAGACTGCGTGAATCTTTGCTCTGCGGCATCAATTGTTTGCTCTGGAAATACTGAGCCACGGCACTGCCCAGTACGATTATCAAGGCTGGGTAGTAAATTGGCTGCCCGTGCTTGAGCGCTGGGCGAGTTAGATCAACCACACCAAATAAGGTAGCGTCAAAGCGGTGAATATCGCCGGCTAACGCCTTTAGCCAGCTCAGGTTGCGCACCCAACTATAGGAATAATCAACAAGGGCATGCGGATCATTGACCACACGCCTAAGGCCAATATACAAGCCAATCAAGATAATAAACTGGATAATTAGGGTGCCGATTGAACCTAGCGGGCTGATACCGCGCTCTTTGTAGAGCTCCATCATCATGACTGATTCTTGCTGCTTGTTGCCTTTGGTGGCAGCCTTGATACGCTTGATTTCTGGTTGTAAATCGCGCATGGCCTTGGCCTGGTGAAGTTGCTTCTTGATAAGTGGCCACATAAGCAAGCGCACCACGATGGTGAAGATAATAATACTCAGACCAAAATTGTGACCAGGCAATAGACCGTAAATCAAAACTAGTAGGTTAAAGATCGGTTTGACGATCAGTGTTTGAAACAAGGTAATCACTCCTTCACACGCTCCGTCTTATAATTGGTGAGCCGTTTGCTAGGCCTTTGCCTGAACTCCCAGACATCCTCGCGGCAGACGTGTTTGGTTATATCTTAGCACGAGTTACTCAAGGATATGTGCCTGTTTGAGCTGAGCTTTGATCATTCTGTCCAGTTCAGCACCGGTGAGTTCCAGTAGTTGCTCGTGAAAAACGGTAATAACCAGGTCATAGGGCTTGGTTATCAGGGCTTCGTGGCGTCTAACAGCTTCGTAAACCATGCGCCGCATGCGGTTGCGGGCCACAGCCGATTTATGAACTTTTTTGCTAACCACGACCGCCAAACGGTAGGCTGAGCGTTTGTCGTTGGCGAGGTATTTGATGGCCAAAATAGGTCCGCGCACAACCTGCCCCTGAGAGTAAACACGACGCAAAGAACCCAGGCCATGGAAGCGATGTTTGCGTGCAATCATAAGATTAGACTATAGCTTTTAGGGGCTAGTTGCTAGTGTGATAGTCGAGCGCGGCCTTTTAGGCGTCGGCGGGCCAACAAATTGCGACCAGCGCGAGAAGCCATGCGTTTCATAAAGCCGTGTTCTCGGGCACGTTGGCGCTTTTTCGGTTGATAAGTTCGTTTAGGCATAGACCTAAGTCTACCATAAATCAAGTGTGGGGTGATTTTGACAATATTTTCCCACTAATCGGGCGGTCTTATCCACGACAATTTAATATTTATCCACAGATTAACAGGTTGGTGTTTTTGTTGTGTATAAAGATTGCTCTGTACGGCAAATTTTCTGGCAAGTTCATCTATGTTGAGTAGAAATTGTGGAAAAGTCCGGGGCAACCAGCTATAGTAGTAGCACGTAACAAAAGTTTAGAGGGAGAAAATGGACGACCTGTGGCAAGCTGTCTTAGGCGAGATAGAATTGACCGTATCGCACGGCAGTTTTGTAACTTGGTTCAAAAACACCCGTTTGCTCAAAAATAAAGACGGTACTTATGTGGTTGGTGTGCCTAATGTTTTTATAAAGCAACAACTGGAACACAAATATAACGAGCTGGTTAATCAAATGTTGGTCAAAAATGGTGCTACGCCTGAGGCGATCGAGTACAAAATCCATTCCAACGTCACTCAGGTGCGCAAAAATCATGATGAACCGGTCTTGCTGTCTTCTAGTCCGGCGAGCGCCACAACAAATCAACGTGATGGTGCCGGCAGCCTAACTCACAGCTACCGCCAAGGCCTGAATGAGCGCTACACCTTTGAGAACTTCATTGTTGGTTCTGGCAATGAGTTGGCTTACGCAGCCTGTCAAGCTATTGCTACTACTCCGGGCTCCAAATATAACCCATTGTTTGTCTACGGCGGGGTTGGTATTGGCAAAACTCACCTAATCCAGGCTGTTGGCAATGCCTTTTTGGCTAAAAACCCGACCGGTAATGTTGTTTACGTCTCGACTGAGCAGTTTGTCCAAGAGTTTATTGACGCCGTTAGATTCAAGAAAAACACCGACTTCGCTAGTTATTACCGTAATGCCGATGTTCTAATCATTGACGATGTTCAGTTCATTGCTGGCAAAGATAAGACTCAAGAAGAATTCTTCCACACCTTCAATGCCCTTCACCAGGCTAATAAACAGATTATTATATCGAGCGACAAACCACCGGGTGAAATTCCAACCCTCGAGGAACGCCTGCGTAGTCGTTTTGCTTGGGGGATGAGCATTGATATGCAAAATCCGGACTTCGAGACGCGTTGCGCCATTGTTCAGACCAAAGCCCACGCCCATGAAGCGGTTTTGCCACAACCAGTGGTTGAATACTTGGCCAATCTAATCCAGACCAACATTCGTGAACTCGAGGGTGCCCTAAATCAACTGTTGGCCTTTTGTGAGATGCGTGGGCTTGATCCAGACATCCACATCGCAACAACTTTACTTGGTAGCCAAAAAACACGGCCCAAGCATGTCAGCGCTAAGCAGATCATTGAGCGTACCGCCAAATATTTCAGCGTGCCGATGGAAGAAATCATGGGCCCAAAGCGCGATAAAGACATTGTTGTGCCACGCCAGATAGCTATGTATATGCTCAGAAACGAACTGCATCTGAGTTTCCCAAAAATCGCCCGTGAACTTGGCCGCAAAGACCATACAACCGCTATTCACTCGGTCGATAAGATCCAAAAAGAGGCTGGTTTTGATAGTAACCTCAAGGCTGCCATCAACGACATCAAGGAGCGTATCTATGCTTGAGTGTCTTGTGAACAAGCTGGCTAAAACCAGTCCACAGCCAGCGCACAAACTGTGGTTAAAAACCGTGGTTTTTACACAGGTTAGTGGACAGGTTTTTAGGTTGGGTATAAACGACCGGGTTGTACGCTTTTTGAACACGTCTTATAGGCACGCTTTTACACACACTCATGAGTTAATTCAACGGATTGAATTGGTGGGTTATAAACATAATTCACATAGCTTATTAATGAAGCTAAAAGAAAGTAAGGTAATAATATGAAGCTACAAGTAACTCAAGAAAATTTGCACAAAGCCCTAACCAGCGTCAGTCGCGTGGCCAATGTTCGTGGCACCCTACCAATCTTGTCTAACGTACTGATAAAAACCATCGGTAACCGCCTAAGCATCGCCGCCACCAACCTGGATATTGCCATCACTCATTTTATTGGCTCAAAAGTCTCGTCAGAGGGCGCCATCACCGTACCAGCTAGGCTAATGTCTGATTTTGTGGCCACCTTGCCAGCCGGCACCATCACGCTTGAGCTAGATGAAACCAAGCTTCACATCACAACCGAACAATACCAATCAACTATCAATGGTACTGCAGCTGATGATTATCCGGTTATGCCGGCCATTGAGGGTGGAAAAAAGTGGTCAATTGAGGCTAGGGTTTTACGTGCCAGCCTGCAACAAGTACTAGTGGCGGCTAGTTCTGACGAAAGTCGCCCAGTTTTAACTGGTGTGTACATCCACTCAGCCGACAAGAAATTATACCTGGCTAGCACCGACAGCTATCGACTGGCCGAAAAAACCATCAAAAACAGTTCAGTTGAAGCTGATATGTTAGTTCCGGCTAGTGCCCTGGGTGATTTACTGCGCCTACTAACTGATGCCGAAGGCGAAGTCCAGGTTACCCATGATGATCAACAGGTTTTGTTTAAGGTTGGTGATTCTGAGTTAGTTGCCCGGCTTATTGAGGGCAAGTACCCTGACTACGCCAAACTCATACCTACCAATTTTGCCCACAGCGCTCTCTTGAGCCGCCAAGAGTTTATAAACATCACCAAAGTTTCATCACTATTTGCGCGCGAAAGTGCTGGCAGCGTCACTATTAATCTTGATGATAGCAAGCAAACTATTAGTATTCGCTCCATCGCCTCACAATTAGGCGAGAACACCGCTACCGCCAAAGCTAAAGTCACCGGCTCGGGCACCATAACTCTGAATTCACGCTATATCTTGGACGCCTTGAGTGCTACAGACGGTACGGAAATTCAAATGGGTTTCAACGACAAGCTAGAACCATGTGTTTTGCGGGCTCCTGGGCACGACGACTACCTGCACATCATTATGCCACTCAAGAGCTAGCCGTTAGAATAGCTATATGATTAGCAATCTGAGATTGCAAAACTTTAGATCCTACCGCGATGCGACTTTTGAGTTTGGTGATGGCGTCAATATCATTGTAGGTCCCAATGCTAGCGGCAAAACCAATCTGCTAGAAGCAATACTAGTGTTAGCGCGTGGCAAGTCCTACCGCGCTTCTGACCAAGAGCTTATCAAACACAAAGCCAAATGGGCGCGTTTAGACTCGCAGCAAGCCGACCAAAACCGTAGTGTTATATGGAAAAACACTGATGAAAGCCTGAGCAAAGAATTCAAAGACGGCGGCACGGTTTTGAAACGTTTGCCAATCACGCGTCAGCTACCAGCCGTTATTTTTGAGCCAAACTCCTTGCAATACCTAACCCAGTCACCCTCGCTGAGACGGGAGTTTATAGATGACATTATCGAGCGTACTGATCCATTGTTTGCTAGCTCAAACCGCTACTACAAACGCGCTCTTGCCCAACGCAATGCCTTACTCAAGCAAACCAAGCCTTTCACGCCTGACCAAATGTTTATCTGGAACGTGCGACTGAGTGAGTTGGGCGGGCAGATAGTAGAGAGTCGACGACGGTTTATTGATGGCAATCAAGCCGAGCTGACGAAGCTTTATAGAAAACTGGCGGGTAAAAAACATCTGGCAACCCTAGAGTATCGGACCAAAATCACCAGCCAAAACTATGGCACACAAATGTTGAAGGTTCTGGAGGATCGCCTAGACTTGGATAAAACCCTTGGTTACACCACAGTTGGACCACATCGTGATGACATCATACCGGTATTGGACGGGCATGATCTGATGGATTCTGGCTCCCGTGGCGAAACCCGCACCTTACTACTGGCTATGAAGTTGTTGGAAGTTCAAACTCTAGAAAAATTATTGGGCAAAAAACCAATTCTACTACTTGATGATGTCTTTAGCGAGCTCGATGGCAAACGCCGCTTGGCTCTGACAACATACTTAAAAAATCATCAAACCTTTATAACCACCACCGACGCCGACAACGTCATCGAACACTTTCTAAATAACTGTACCGTTATACCAACAGGCTAATGATTATTCATCGGCCGGCGGTGGCGGTGTCACACCAATGGCCTGATCGTCGGGCACAAAGTACACGTTTATATCTTTAGCTGGGTCAACCCCTTGCTGCTTGATCCAATTTAGGGCGTCCTGACGTAGTCTTAAGGTGTCCGGTTTGTAATTTTCGGGATGAACAGGGTTCTTGTAGGCAAATGTTTCGATTTTTATAGAATAATTGCTTTTGAAATCGCGCCAGGTCGCTGCGTCACCAACATCACCGTTAATAATTGCACTAATTTTAAAAGTCAGGTTGTCATAGGGTAATTTAGAGACAATAGGATTTCGGCTGGAGGAGTCTGTCCCAGCTACGCTCGCCTCTATCTGAGCCTTAGAGGCTGGTCGGCTCAAGCTGGTATCAACAGTAAAGTAAAAACTTAAATCTTTCATTTTCTTATTATCAGAACTTGTAAAAGCATTGACCTGGACATGGTAGGATCTTTTATTAGCAAGTGGTGTATTAGGATAAAAAAACAAAGTATCGCCTTGGATCTTAGAAGTACCAATTACAAACGGATCGATTTTGACGTTGCCTTTATTTTTAGTAGAAATTGGTTTATTGAACTTAACAACAATGGCCACCGGTTGAGGAGAGGCGCCTTTTGGCTCATAACTATTTACCTTGAAGCCACTAGAACTAGAAACGATGACGAGTATTATCAACAGGCTTATACCCAATAACCCAGCACCGAGTAATACTATTAATCTTTTATTCATTGCACTCTCCCCCAGCCGACTATCTCCCCATTCCCGTTGGAGTTGTAGTCAGTGTATGAAAGCGAAAGTATATTTGAACTACCCACGTTACCCTCTATGGTTGTAATTTTAGAGCCATCAATACTAATTATAAGACCTACGTGAGTAACTAGTTTACCATCAATACTACCCCCACCCGTACCACTGTCGTAGTGCACGAATATAAAGTCACCCGGTTGCGGCGGGAACTTATTTTCCGATTTTGCGGTCCAAGTTATGTTGTTGGCTAGAATTGGCAGGTAGGCACTAGCTACGCGCCAGCCACCACTGCCACCACCAGAAAGTGGCGTACCAGCTGTCATATATACCCAGCTGACAAAATCAGCGCACCAGGCTTCGCCGCCCGGACTACCGTCACTCGAATCACGGTACTTAGCTCGGGCTTGCTGTTTGTAGGCGTCATCACCAGCCTGCCAGGCTGCGTATTCTTGCTGGGCGACCTGAGCAACACTACCGCCGGACTGAGGACAGCCCGTACTAGCAGCCGATCCTGGAGTATTGGCTCCTGTTGGTGGAACGGTTTGAGAGATGGCGTCAGCCGCTGCTTGAGCAAACGTGTCGGTTGGGAGAATATCGCGCCTAACTTCACTGTAAACCTCAGGAATACTACTTAAAATTGTTTGGACCGGTGTGTTGCCGTAATTTTTACCATTACCAAGTAAGCCGTTAGCGCCATAAATGGTATTAAATGATTTAGCCGTGTAGCCAGCTTCGCCTATTTGTTGAGCTATGATTGGTGCTATCTTTTCAGCATCAACCTTACTTGCCGCTATGATTTCAGGGTGAACCAAACCAGTTTTTCCGTCTTTTCTTTGGGTTGGGTCATTGCTTGTGCCCGGGATACGAACAGAGTTTTCATCAGGATAGCCCATATAAAAAGTACCGGAGCCGCCGCCATCTATGTTGGAGTGCATAGTGAATAATAGTGCTGCACCAGTAGCATTAGCCCTCAGTGCACGCTGAGATAGGTCAAGTTTTTCAGTAGCGGAGCTCTTGGTAATAACTACCTGATAACCTTTTGCTTCAAGTAAAGGCTTTATTTTAGTTGCGGCCGTGTAGGCATCAGTCATCTCAGGGTCGTTTTCATAGTCATAAGTGAATAAGCCAGTCGTGGGGTCTTGAGCAGCTGGATCGGTATTGGGCGAGTGGCCCGGATCAAGTGCGATGATTGTTTGGCCATTGCTTGGAGTAGCAGGTGTTGCGGGCGTGGTTGATGCAAATTCTGATGCCCTAGCCAAGACGGCGTTGGCAAAATCAACCCGGTTTTGTTCATGTTTTGAAGCTGGATTCTCATAATTGTCTTCCCAAGCATAGGTAGCCTGAGTTACATCGGTCTGGGTTGCTTGCTTTTGCCAAGCGCCCTGGCGCGAACCGGTGGTCGACTCCATGTATAAAAAATCTAGCTGTAGTCCTAAGTCGCCAGAACTTTTACCTGCGTCAGTTGCAAAATTTAACAAATTTTGTTGCCTGCCTTTATCTGTCCACTGAGCGATTCCATAGCCCGTCACGCCATCAACAGTAATTTCTGGTTTGTCGCCCGCCGGAGTTTGCGTGCTTTGAACGCGCTGTGGGTTAAAGCCGGATTCAGCCTGTAGGTTACCCATAACACCAGCGGCCTGGACAGCCGTTAAACCTTTTCCAATTAGGTAATTGAAGACTTGGGCTGCATTATCAGACCCACTTAAAGGGGTAGCAGTCGCAGCACAAAGTCCCGAATCAGCCTTATAAAATTGTGTGCCTTGAATGATAGAGTTCAGGTCATCTTGGTTAAGGGCGGCTCTCGCCACACCACCGTTGAAAACTACAAAAACTGCCGTCATAAAAAATAGTAGTAGAGATTTTATGAATCTAATTTTTATCATTGGTCAGCTGGATCCACCAGACTACTGTCACTCAAAGCGCCCAAGCCTTCTACGGCAGCTTTTTGCAGTAAACACGGATTAGTAGACGTGTTAGTAAATTGTCCATTATCGGCCATTTTCTCGTTTGCTAACCAAGCAGTATTCATATCAGCACACTGTTGATCCGTGTAATCGACTGGCTCCTGGCCGAAAACTGGATCATCGACTGGATAACCAAACTGCGTAACATCAAACGGATCGGGCTTGGCAGTTTGAGCGTGAACACGACCAATATTGAACAACGAGCCAAAACTAGAGACCATCTTAGAGATAGGGTTGGTTAATAGGTCACCAAAGAAAGATCTTAGTGAATCACCGATGTTAGAAGGCACAGCCATGGCCACCTGACTAACCAATGACTTTGAGTTGTTCTTATCAAACATCCTCTGTGTAAACGATTCCTGAGAAAAGGCTATTTGATCACTTTCGGCTTGATCGTTCTGTATGGCAGCTTGTTGAGCAGGTGTTAACTCCTTGCCACCAAGTGAGTAGTGAGAATAGTCATTACCAGCCACATCGGCTCCACCTGCCACCATATCGAAAGTTCTAGCGCCACTCATATCGGTGGATATAGGTGAAGGCACGAGGTACTCGATTATACCTCCCATAACACTCTCAAAAGCCGATTGGAAGGGGCTAATTATTGCGCTGATACCATCTTTGAGCCAGCCACCAACTACAGGTGTACTAAGTGCGGCATCAAGACCATAACTGGCAATATCACCTATCTTGTTAGTAACCGCACCGATTGTGTCATCCCAAACGGTCAGTAAACCATCAGTAGCACCACCCAAAATACCGTTATTCAAAAAGTCTGATAAACCCTGGAACGGATTGTCTTGATTTAAGTGTTCTTCGGGGCATATGAGTTCGCCTTTTGGTATGGTTTGTTTGTTGTCACACGTATAGTTAGGACTATGCTGGTCGGTGCTTTGGGCAGAAGCCGTCTGGTTAAAAAAGCTGCCCAGTGTGAGTTGAGCGCTTCCGATGTTATCACTACCTAATATGTCTTTGTAGAGCGGGCTATTCTCGGCGTTCTCGGCGCCACCAGCTGGGGCATAAGCTTTTCCTTGATCATTCAGATGTATGCCGTCCATTGCCTGCTGGAACGAACCGACAGTTTCGGAACTAACCTTACCAGACTTGATTTCATCAACGTGGGTTCTATATGTCATATACATCTGTACCATTGCCACCGAACTACTAACGTAAGCCAATCGCTTTATGGTTGGGCCAGCGTTTTTAGCAAATTTTAGTAAAGATACAACCTTGCTTACCCAGCCTATGCCGTCAATTGTATTAGAGGCTGCATCAGTGGCATTTTGCACGCCGATTTTGGTTAAAAGTTGTGCCGCAAACCACTTGCTAAAACCTTGGTCAGCTATGTCACCAGCGGCTTTGAGGGTGTCGCCGACTGTTTCAACCCCAAGTCTTTTAAATAAAGCATCAACCTTACCTTTTATTTCAACTTCTACGGCGCTATTTCCATTGCCATCTTTATCTACAGAAGTTGAGGGATCACCACAACCACCTGAAACCAAGCAAGTCAGTATTATCCCCGAAATTTCTGAATGCGGCTTAATAATTCGGTCGATTAAAGTTGCCTTGAAGGCTAATTTTTTATTCTCTTTCCAATCAGCAATTCCGTCTTTGGTTTTGCATGCTACCACACAACGCTTAACGCCGTATTTACGCTCCATGAACTTACCAAATTTATACCTATATAAAACGCGCTTAATCTTGGTTTCCCCCTGAAACGCATCACGAACCTTTTGTCTAATTTCCTGGCGCGACATTTTGGTTTTATGATTATTTTTCTTTATGTAGTCAAACAAATCATTATCCGGGCTAGAGTCAAAACCGGTCAGGTCAAAACCTTTAAATTGCTGGTTAAATAAAGTGAAGTTAGTGTCAGCATCCGGTAAACGCATAAATATCTGATCACCGTTTCTTTCAAAAACTAGTCCGTAATCAGTTGCTAGTTTCTGTTCAAAGTTGCTATCGCGCCACCCACGATAAAGTTTATCTAAAGGCGAGGTGCTGCCTGTGGCAATACACTGAGCTTCTACTTTGGCTTGAGTACAAGTACCGCGTAATCCGGGTATTAAATGTCTTTTAATATAGTTGCTGAAAATACCATCCGTGTAATTTCCAACAGCACTCTCGCTTGATGAAAAAAAATGAGTCTGCAGGTTTTCAACAATATGAACCATTTTAAGTGGCAACAGAGCAAAAAAACCTATAACTCCAGTTACAAGTCCAGCTCCGGCTATGCCACCGCCAATCGCAAGGCGTTTTTTTAGCTTACTTCCGCCTTGTTTGGGAGTAGACAAAGGCTGTTTAACTAAACCACCATCTGGTTCTTTGATGCTGTCGTCATCGAATAACTTATTTAACTCCTCTGTTTCTGCTTCGGCGCGCTCTTTGGGAACACCAAGATCATCATGAGATCCTGGCGTCGCCTCTTTCTCTTCTAGCTCGGTATCGCTCACAGGTTACCGCCGTTATACATAAGCTGATTATACCCCAGGCGTTAGGCGGTTTTGCAGGTCAATAGTTCCCGCAGGTTGATTCAATTCACCTTGGGACGCAAGTTGTTGAGGCGATGGCGGCGTGGTGCTTATCAGGTTTGCCTCACTTGGGCTAGCCGCTATCTGAATGTGGACATGGTTTTGGCCAGCAAAGAATAGTCCCTGTCCGACCGGGAACTGGCTGAGGCGTTTCTTTTCCTCACTAGTCAGCTTGAAAACATCGCTAAGCACGTCAACGGCTGAAGGCGATTGTTTGAGAAGGATCTGCATGCTGGCGTTAGCCACAATCGCCCGGCCCATCCTAGAACCCATAAAGTCCTCAACGTCTTGGGTGATAGTGGTCAGGCCAAGATTGTATTTGCGGCAGCGTTTAGCGATAGAGAACATGAAGTTAGCCGAATCTTCATACTTCATTAACTGCCAAGCCTCATCAACAATCAACATGCGCCGTTTCTGGTCAGATTTAGTCTTGTTCCAAATAAAGTTCAGCACAATGTACATGGCAACTGGTCGCAGCTCGTCCTCAAGGTCACGGATGTTAAATACCACTAGCGGATTATTAATGTCGATGTTGGACTGCTGAGAGAAAATACCAGCAAAAGTACCGGTTGTATATTTGCGCAACCGTTGAGCTAGCTGTGGGCCTGTGCCACCGGAGTGTAAAAGGGTGTCATACAGGTCATTAATAGTTGGTGGTTGAGAGTTGTGCGTCAGCGGATCATTGGTTATGCCAGCTTTGGCATAAGTTTCAATCAAGGCTGCATCCAAGTCGGCTTCCTCGACTGGCGACAATGCGGGCATAACGGCAGCCTGGCCACCGACCATCTGAGTTTGTGCGCCACCCATCATGAGCCTAAGCAAGCCATGTAGGGTTATTAGGTTGGAGCGCAGCGCGTTATCGGCTTCGTCAGTATCAACAACGTTGGGCAAGTCAAAGGGGTTAATGCGTGTATTGGAGTTAAGGCTGAGGCGTACATAAGCGCCGCCAACAGCCTCACTCATTTTTTGGTATTCGTTTTCCGGGTCAATTATAAAAATCTCGGTGCCAAACATCATACTACGCAAGGCTTCCAGTTTGACGGTGAAGCTCTTACCGGCACCGGCTTTAGCAAAGACTACCGAATTACCATTTTCCAGAGAGAAACGATCAAAAATAACTAATCCAGAATTGTGCATATTTATGCCGTACAAGATGCCGTTATCTTGGGTTAGGTCAGCGCTGGTGAACGGGAAGCTGGTAGATAGTGCACCGGTTGAGAAGTTGCGCTTAATTTGCAGCTGGTCGGTGAATTGTGGCAGTGTGCTATTAAGACCTTGCTCTTGCTGTGAAGTTGCCGGCTTGGAATAAACTAACTGCTGACCCAGAACGGATTCTACCTTGTGGGTAACAAACTCCAGCTCGTCCATTGATGAGCCGTAAAGTGTGAAATACAAACCTAACCTGAAGAAACGCTCTTCGCCGACCTGGAGTTTGTCGCGCATTTCCTCAGCATCGGATATAGCGGCTTGTTTGCCTGGGTCACGTACCCGGCCCTTTTCAGCGTCAATCTGCAGGCCTGCTTCCAGCTGAGAGACTTTTTTGCGCAAGTTCTCTAGCACCACTTGGCTTTCCACGGGGTAAATAAACATCGATAGATCCATAACTTCGTCTAGATTGACCATGCTAGACAACCAGCCGGTGAAGACTTGGCGTGGGAAACCGTAGATATAATAGGTCCTGGCCATGCGGGTGCCTATCTGGAAGTGGGTCGGGTAAAAGACCAGAGAGCTAGGCGCAATAAAATCTCTTAGCGCTGTGACACCCTTTTGGAAGGCGGCCTGAACTTCAGTTTGTTCGCGCTGGCGTTGCCATTCGGCTGTCGCCACAGCGTCCATTTTGGGTTGTTTTTTAAGGCCAAAAACCATTAGGTTAGCTCCTTGTCTAGGTTGGGCTGAGGAGCCATGCCTTGGCCTTTTTCAATAACCGGTGCGGTCAAATCATCAAAGTTTTTCAGCTGTTGGCGCGTAGCGGTGTCGGGGTTGTAGGCATCGTAGTAAAGCTCAATTAATTCTTGTGTATCCAGCGGTAAACCCTGAATACCACTCTGTTGCAAACCACCCAGCACAGCCTGGACGCGGTTACGCAGCTCGTCCTTGGCCTTGTTTAGATCCTGCTCATTAATGACTACGTGGGTTTCCTTAGAGTTGAACATGCCAACCAGTCCAGTGAAAAAGTTTTTGCTTTGGGTGATGGCTTTTTGAATATCGGCAGCTGGAAAATATGGAATAACCACATAAAAGCGCTTGTCCATAATGTTAGTTTGAGTTGATAGGTCGGCGATGAAACCGATGTAATCCTCCATGAGCAGCGCCAATAGCATGTTGTCGTGCTCGGAGCGGATTTTGTCCAACCGCTCAATATAAGGCCTCAAGTCTACTTTTTCTGAGCGCACAAAGATTTGAATTGGGAAATAAAGCGAATTTAAAAAGCCCTGGTAACTAAACTCAACGGCTTCACGCTCTTCTGGGCTCATCAGATCAAAGTTGATCGACTTGACCATCACAACTGTTCTAAAACTGCCATCATTCATGATTACGATCCCGTCGCGTATTTCAGTTATTTGCAAAGTGTTTTGAGTACTGTTAGGGTTGGATTTAGGTGCCGCCGACTTTTGAGCCGGAATTACTTGGGGACCAGCAGGAGCCGTGACGGTTGGCGTAAACATCGTCGGCTGAGCTTGCGGTGTCATATATGGCGGTGGAGTAACTGAGGGTGCTACCGTGCCACCAACTGGCGGTTGATTATCAACCGGCTGAGTCGACGGAAGTTGATTACTGTTTGTTGTGTTAGGCTCCATGAAAAAACCACCCTAGATTAGTAACTAGTATTTAGTCCCTACTATTATACCGGTTATTTTAATAATTCTATCTGCTATTTTAAGTTTACAACCCACTTAGGCTAGCGTAGTGATATAACGACCTCATCATCTGGCAGTTGCTTATCTTTATTAGCCTGACGTGCAATCGTAGAGATGTTTAGGTCGTCGTTGTTGGCCAGCCTTAATATGTCAGGACTGGGGTTAGGGGTTGGTGTGGTCGCTTGGCTAGTTGTGGGAGCAGGCATTTTAGTAGTAGCCTGGGTTTGCTTAGATAGCGGCTGGAGTGTTTTCATATGGCCGTAGGTTAGATCGGGCTGACTCTGTTCTTTATGCAAACGTTCTAGCAAAGCTTGTTCATCCGTGGCTGTAATCTGTGGCGGGGTTTGTAATGACATGGGCTCTGGCGCAGCAATCTTGCCGCTTGCAGTGGCAATTAATGCTTGGCGCCTAGCTTGAGTGCTCTGAGTGATCATAGCGTCCAGGTGTTGAGCGGTTGGGTTTGAGGTCT
>CAZRYT010000010.1:0-21178 GCA_964604415.1 uncultured Candidatus Saccharibacteria bacterium | reverse complement strand
TGTAAGTGCCACTGCCAGTGCCGGTTGGGTCTGCACCAAAGGCTGGGGTGGTATTCACACGCAGGTTTGCTCCAAACTGCGACGTACCTATCGAAGAGGCAGTCTGACTAGATAGAGCTGAGATTGTGGGTGTACCAGAACAAGTACTACAAGTTAGAGTGGCACCATTTATGGTTATAGAATAGCCGCCTACGCCGTTGGTGGAGGCTGCCATGACAGAGGTACCAGTACTGGTAGCCGAGCTAGAAAAAGTACCAAAGTTTACCGAAGAACCAGCCACCGTACCGCAGTTTTGACCAGTTATGGAAGTACCAGTGCAAAATACCAATGATTCATCCATAGTTCCGGTCAAAGATATAGCTTGAGAAGTACTGAGGGCTATAGTGCCATTATCTATTGGTGTGGTCCAAGCAGAGTCAGAATAGGTGGTGACTCTCAAGAAAAAGGTAGTATTTACGGCCGTAGGGTTGTGTACAGCGTTCCACTGTATGGTTACGGCGCCGGAGGGCGTTGTAGCACAGGCAGCATCGAGGATTCTTAGGCTGGTGCTTGTTGAACTATTAACAGTCCAGCCCGAGGCGCAGCCCAAGCCTGATGGCTGGCTAGCCAATGTTGATGAACTACTACTGAAACCAGCGGCTCCACCTGCTTGAGTACATGAACCTGAAGCTGTGTCACAAACATCGGCACTGACGCTCTTGATAGCTGTACCAGTTGTCGGGACGGCGCTAGAATTGAACGTATACGAAACAGAAGTAGCGTTACCAGCTGAATCTGACATTGTAAACTTGCGGTTGGTAATCTGTGCGGCCTCAACAGCTGAAGGAGCTAATATGATAAATAGACTGGCAAACGCCATAACAAAAGCCGTACTAAGCAGCCACAGACGCTGCTGAGCAGTATAGAGTTTTGTCAGGTGTTTATGCATATTTTGTCTTACCGTTGGAACTTAATAGTTACATTACCATAACAACTAAGGACAAACAAGCATTTTTAATAGGTACCAGTACACAAAATAACCTGATTGCCACTATATTTACCACCGGGGGTGGTGGTAGAGGCATTGACTATGTAACTGATAGTGTAATCAGTTTCGCCGGAACTGCTGGGGGCTGAGGCTATGGTCTCACCGTTAACATAACGAAAATTATTGGCAGTATTGTAGTTAGTGGCGGCCGAACCAAAAGAAAAAGTGCTATCCGGAACCTGGACAGGATTAGAACCAAAGGTAGCGGGAGAAGTATTAGCTACCAGATTTATACCAAACTGTTCTGTGCCCGGATGCGAAGTATCAGTTGGGTTAATTCCACTCAGATTATGGCCATTATTAGATGGAGTGTTGCCGATTACGGAAACAATATAGCCGTAAGCTGTGTAATTCAAGACACTAAAAGTGGCGTTGGCAGTTATAGCGCTACCGGTAGAAAAGTTACCAAAGTTTAGCGTAGAAGTATTAAGAACGCAGCTGAGTCGCGGATCGGCGGTAGTTGTGTAGCCATTTTCAACCCGGTAGTTGGTTGAATTTCCCTCAACTACCCCTGTATTACCAACCGATTGTTGGCCACTTTGAAACTGATAATTAGTCGAGCTACTGTCTAGATTGCCGCCAGGCCCAAAGAAACTTTCATCAATTCGGTAACTATTCGAAGTACCCTGTGCCGAGGCAATTGACTGGTGTATGCTGACGCACAATACTAGCATCAGCAAAAGTACTAACGTCCATTTAAATCGTTCGCCCATATGACATTTATTATACAGAGCTTAAGTGTTTTAGAGCACAGATGGTCTAGACCTTAATAAAAGCGCGGGATTTTTGGCTGTTTTTTAGATCGGTCGTGTAGTTAGAAATGTCTTTGAAGTTAAACAGGATATGGGCGCCATGTATTTTGTTGTCACCTGAATTTTCGATATTTTTAACTATTTCTAGACTATAGCCGATATTAATGACATCTGAGTATTCGCCGGGTTTGAGCTTAAACAAAGCATCGACCGTTTGTGCCGTCAGATCGCGGTTAGTGCGATCAACAACACCAAAATCACCGCCGTTACCTTTGGTGGCTTGATCGTCCGAATAGGTTTTGGCAACGGTCGCAAAATCTGTGCCTTTCTTGAGTTCCGCCAGAGCATTGTCAGCTCGAGCTTTGGTAGCTTGATCGAGTGTCATGACTACTTTCTGAGCCAAGAGTTGACTACGCAAGCTGCGCCTAAAATCATCGACTGTCCAGCCCCAATAATCTTTCAGGACATCTTCAAAGACTTTGTCATTACTACCCAAACGGTTCTGGGTTCTAACAATTGTGATTTGGTCATTTACCTCGCGGTCACTGACGCTGACTTTATATTTATCGGCTAGTTCTTTGACGAATTCATCGCTAATGACCTTGTCCAAAGCCTGTTTTCTAAAGGCCGTCAGCTGTTGCTTACCTGAGTCACTGTTGAAATCCAGCTTGAGTTGCGATTGATAATAGTGGGTGTAATGTCGCAGCTCAAACAGGTAATTCTCGTAATCGATGAAGTGGTTATTTACTCTGGCAACTGGGAATGGAATAACTTGAGTTATACGGTACAAGAACGTCGAGCTGTTTTGAAAATTATAAAGCGCCAATGTGCAGTAGCCAAAGAAAGCAATAATGCCGGTGATCAAAACAGACGTCGAGACTAAAATAATGCGGTGTTTGGAGTGCTGTAAGGGGTAGATATATTTGCGAGCCCGACCTATAACGGCTTCGCGGTGTTCGGCAATGGTTTCATTGGTGATACGTGGCACCTCACTGGGCACCGATTCCTCACCCCTCTCTTCTAGTTTCCTCTTTAGGAAAGCTCTAGTCTTCTTCGTCCGTCTCAGCTTCAGTTTCTTCATATTCCTCGTTAGTTGGTTGAATTGGATGGGTCGTTGATATTATGCCCTCTTCACGCAAGATGCTCAGCATTTTTTTCTGAATCTTGGCTGGGCGGTGGACGTCATGAATAACCAAGTCACCCATGTAAGTTTGCATCATTATTGTACCAAAACCCAGCATAGTTTCTTGAAAACCGGCTATCTCATAGTTGACCATTTGCACTTGGTTCAAGCCAATATCAACGACACTACGGTGGAATAAGCCGCGTTGAGTAATCTGGATAAATCGCTGATCGGTGACAATGAATACGCTGTAGTACCAGGCAATCCAGGCTGGGAACATGATAATCAAGCCTGCTAGCACCCCTGCTCCAAGGCCACCAAAGAACCAACCAAAACCAAGGGTTGGCCTGGCTGCCACCGGCAGAACACCAACCAGGGGCCCAAGCATAGCAAATACTAGACTACGACGCATGACGACTGGATGTTTACGGAAAACATACAGGACGTTTTCATCATCAAATTGGTCAGCAAAATATTTTTCAGTTTTTTCTTTGTCTGCCATAAGCGTATTTTAACAGGAATGGTATCCCCGAGAGGAATCGAACCTCTATCATCTCCTTAGGACGGAGCTACTCTATCCGTTGAGCTACGGGGACATACTAACACTTGCATTGTACCTTAACTAGCTAGTCATGTGTTTTTGGTGGATGGTTTCGTAGTTGTGGAGTTCACTGGAATCAAACCAGATAGGAATTTCATGCTCGGCTTCTTCTTTGTTACCCGAAGCGTGGATGAGATTTCTAAGTGGACGCTTGGCAGCATTAGCTAGTGCTGATGAATCAAAAGAATAATCGCCCCGAATAGTTCCGGGTTCGGCAGCTGACGGCAGCGTAAAACCAACTATTTTTCTAACTACCTCTATGGCGTGTGGCCCTTCCAAGACGGCTGCAATAACTGGGCCAGACTTCATGAAGTCAATCAGCCATTTATTGATCTGTAGACCAATCTTATAGGGGTCAGTGTGACCAAACTCGGCTTTTACATCAAGCCCAAGCTCTTTGTAATTATTTAAGGTTTTGTTGCCCATACCCTCTATGAATTCACGACGGCTATTGGGGTAGTGTTTGGCTAAACGTTTATCTTCTGGAACCAGCATTTTCATGCTAACAATCTTGAGTCCAACTTTTTCAAATCGGCTTAATATATCGCCAACTATGCCGCGCTGAACAACATCAGGTTTTAGAATTATTAGGGTTTGTTCCATGAATTTCCTTATTTATATCAGACTATTCTAACAGATTGAATCAGCCTTTAAAAGCTAGTTTGCTGGATCTGTGTCGTACAATATGGTTATGCTAGTTAGCAAAACCAAAACTGATTTCCTGGAATATTTGGAGATTGAACAAAACCGCTCGCAAAAAACTATAGCTAACTACGATCACTACCTCACACGACTAATTGATTTTGCCGGCGATATAAAAGTCAGTGATATCGACCAAGAGTTGGTGCGCAAGTGGCGTCTGTGGCTAAACCGTCTGGGCACAAACACCTCTGATGAACTGCAAAAAACTACTCAAAATTATCATTTAATCGCGCTTAGAAGTTTCCTAAAATACTGCGCCAAACGTGATATTAATTGCCTGTCAGCTGACAAAATAGAGTTGGCGCATACGGTTAGAAAACAAGTTACTTTCTTAAACCCAGAAGAATTAGCCCGGATTTTTGAACAGCCCAAACTGGAAAAACAATCGGGACTAAGAGATAGAGCGATTTTGGAACTGTTGTTCTCTTCAGGACTGCGTGTTTCTGAGCTGGTTGGCTTGGACCGTGAACAAATAAACTTAAAACGCCGTGAGTTTATGGTGCGCGGTAAGGGCCAGAAAGACCGGCCAATTTTTGTTAGTCAAGAGGCGGCCGACTGGCTTGAACGTTATCTGGAAAAGCGCACCGACAACACCAAACCACTTTTTATTCGTTATTCGGGCAGTAAGGCGGTTGATTTATCCGGCAATTTTCACCGTTTGACTGCCCGTAGTGTGCAACGTATGGTTAGCCAATATGCCAAGTTAGCTGGCATAACTAAACATGTTAGTCCACACACCCTGAGACACAGTTTTGCCACCGATCTACTTATGAACGGCGCTGATCTAAGGTCAGTCCAAGCTCTGCTAGGTCACAGCAATATAGCCACCACCCAGATCTACACCCACGTGACCGATCCACACCTCAAGGCAGTGCACCAAAAATTTCACCATAAACCTGATTAAGGCTGGTCCGGGATACAAGCTGAATCAACTTGATCGGTGCCAGCGTTTATGCCAGCGCCTACAAAGAAACGTTTGCAAACGCTACTATTGGACTGGATGGCAAAGTCAGGTGGATAAATGTTGGAGATACCCAGCGTGGGTATCCTGACTTGTACGCGTCGTAAAACATCGTTGGCCTTGCCGGTAGAGTCAACGATTGCCTGGGCGCCAGACAAGTTAATGGTCGGATTAGTGCCATCACTGGCAGTAATCGCTACAGACGCGTCTTCATAAATAGCCCGCACACGCAAGAAATAACTTGGTTGAGCTAGACCAGTAATAGTTACACTACAAAGTGGTGAAGCAGCCGATACGCAGTTAGCCCTGACGATATCACCTGTACCAGCAGACGCAAAGCTGGCTGAAGCCGCACCAATGTTTTTCTGTGGGAAAAGGAACAGAGTTTTGGTGTTAGCGATTAAGTTTGGCCGGGTTACGCTAGCTAACGGTACAAAATCAACTCGTAGAACCGGCATGTCGCACGAAGAAGCGTATGAAGCTAGAGTTGGAAAGCCGTTACCTGAAGCGGGACAGTTTATACCCCGGTAGTTTGTACTATTTGTGAGTTTGTTTTGCCAGTTAAGAGTGATGCTAGTAACGTTGACACCCGAGGCACTGGTAACTGGAAAAATCTGGCTGCTACCTTCTGGGATATCTGGGTATAGTAGTGATGAAGGACTAGGGTTGATTAATAAACAGGTGTAGGAGATCAAGCCACTGGCGCCATCGAGCACGTTATTGTTAAAACCAGCCGCTGCTAAGTTACAGTCACTCACGCTTTTGTTAGGTGTCGTGCTTAACACTTTGCGAGCATCATTTACGCCCGTTTCGGCTGCATAAAAGGCTTGGGAGCTGAGCTGATCGTCAAGCACCTGTCTCTGTTCGCGACGCGTAACGGTGGCAAAGCTGAGAACAATCAAGGTCAACATAAGCATGATAAATAGCGCCACCATAAACGACACTAGACCGTCTTGACCATTTTTGAGCTTGTGGATTCTAAGCATATTGAATTTCATTATAACCTTTGTTGCACAACTGTGCTTAAGGTTGACACAGCGCAAAACTGTGAACCAGCATTAACATTTTGGCAAGAGTCATAAAGACCATCACTATTACTGTCACGTAGCACGCCAGTTGCCCCACCATCACCACTAATAACCGTTAGCGTGATACGCCATAGGTGGGTGTTGGCGTTAACAGACTGAATAGTTAGTTTGCTGACGCGCATTCTGGTATCCATTAACTCTTGATCACTACCGGTAACAGCGTTACCGAGGTTACGGTTAGCGGTGCAACCTGGACTGTTATCGCGCACTAATACATGGACTGATTGGTCGGTATTAGGACTACTATCGACTAATTGTCTATCAAGAATAAAGGTATAGCGAATATCACCGACACAGAAGCGACCAGTGGCACCAGCGACGGTCGGCAGGTTGGTAATATCTGGTGAATTGGGCGTCGCCGAGCTGAATTGAATCGTATGCGATATATCATCCATGATATTGCGGGCGACTTGCTGAGTCTTAGAGCCAGTTATACCTTTGTAATAAATTCGCCCAATTTGTAGCAAACTATAGGTTACTACTAGCAAAATCGTAGAAAAAACAAGACTAGCAATCAGTAGTTCGATAATAGTAAAACCAGACTTAGAGTTTCTGATGGTTATCATGGATAAGCCCTGTAGACTATTTTGACTTCGTCTTTACTGGGGGAAGCCAACCTAAACCAGCGTACATAGACCGTAAATACATAGCCGTTACTAGCGTCAGGCCCACTGCGATCAATAGCGATATTGTAAGGAATCGTGCCACTTTTACAGGTGGCTACGTAGGTTGTTAGGGTGTCGCTGTTTAGTGTTGGCTGAGAGCCAAAGGCAATACCACCAACCGGAGCGCTATTGGCAATAACGGCATTCCCACTGACTGAATCTATGCAAAAGATTTTGGTGGCAGCAACCGCCACGGCTACATTACTTTTGATTTGCTCAACTTGAGATTCGGCGGCTTTTAGGGCTTCGCCCCTTTCTTGAGATTGACGAGTACCACTCAGACTTCGGTCGGCAGATACATAGGACGCGGCAATAACTGAGCTGACTATCAGCAGTGCCAAAAGTACTTCTACCATGGTGTCACCAACTTGGTTTAATAGCTTATATTTCATGGACAAGCTCCCGTACCAACAGTTCGTTTTGTAGTTAATTCCCGACCGTTGCTACCAATGGTTATTTGGCCATACTGATTAGAGCCACTACTAACGAAACAGATCACCACCCCGTTAACTGGATTACTATCGTAGGCGCCACTAGCAAAAGAATCTATCAGATCGGCGGCAGTTTGCGAGGTCAGAGTATTGAGCGGCGTAGTCGTAGGTCCGGGTATAGGTACCAGCTGTACGGACTGGCTACCGGAAGATAGGTTGCCATTAGCGTAACTGCTAAAAGTACTAAAAAAGCCCAGGGCTGTAATATTGGTAGTCGTAGCGCCAATCGTGTAGTACATCTTAGAAACTATCATCCGACTTTGAAGCGTAAGACTATCGATGGCATTCACGGCACTTTTACCGTTGCTGTCTATGGCCACTGCTACCGGTTTAGTTTCAAGTAGACTAGTCACTTCATTGCTGCCCGCCCCACCAATTAAGCGTTGTCCGGCAACCGTGTATAAATTATAACCAACACCACTGGTACCTGAAACGCCAAAATGTAGAACCCGGCCGATGAAAATACAACCCAGATTTGTGCCCTGCGTATTGCCTGCGTTGACGCTGATAGTTGGGCCACTGCCCGTACCATCAGTCGTGCATTTAAAACTGTTAGTATTAGGATAAAAACCGTTACTAACATCGTTAGAAACGTCCCTGATTTTTGATTCTATATCGTTGAGCGATTGATTGAATTCACTTTTACCTTGTTGGCCAGAAATTAGGGCGGCTGCAACCACAAACAAGGAGGCTGAAACTGCCAAAAATATCATTACTTCAACAATGGTATAGCCCCTGGCCCTACCTGTAACACTCATATGCCAAGTATAGCATAAAAGCTTACGCTTAACGGATAGGTTAGACAAGAAACAGGTGGCGTCGCAACCAGTTTTGTAACGAGGTTCCGAACAAATAGATAACAACGGTGGCAATAATCAGAAACGGCCCAAAGGGTATTTTGGAACTAGTTTTTAACTTATGGTCAATGAGTTGTGGCAAAGAATAGACAGTGCCCAGCAGCGATGCTAAGAACAAAACACCGGCTGCTAGAAGTGGTCGACCGACAATCAGACCTAAAACAACACCAAGTTTAACGTCGCCACCACCTATCCATTTGCCATCGGAGATTATGAATAACAGATAAAAAAGGCCGCCAAGTACAAAGATTGCCAGTATTGCTTGAGTGATTAAAGATATTTGTTGGTCAGCAAATCCAAACTTTAGAGCAAACTGAACTAGCGATAGACCAAACGCCCATGCCACCAGACTGTTGGGTAGTAACATCCACTTCAGATCGTAGAGAAATAAAGCGACCAGCACGGTGAGTAAAGGTAGCCAGGCTAAAAACATCAGCCAGCTATGTGGTTGGTCTAAGTTGGACCAAGACAGATATGAAACCACAAATAAAGCAGCTGTAAGTAGCTCAACCAACGGGTATTGGCTGGAGATTGGTTTTTTACAGTAACGACACTTGCCTCCCAGCAATAGCCAACTAAAGACTGGAATTAAATCTTGCCAGCCGAGGGTATGGTGGCAATCTGGGCACATTGATCGGCCGCGAGTGATTGATAGTTCTTTGAGCCGCAGTTTGTTCTTGGCTTGGCCACGTTCATGCAACCGCCAAACCAGAGCGTTAACAAAGCTACCGAATGCCAGACCAATAACAACCAAAGCCACTATTTTAAACATTAGTAGAATACTAACATAACTTATTATTCGGATTAGCTAACGTTAAGACATTGGGACAGAGTAAAATTGCCACTGCTGTCTTCTAGGGCATATTGTAAAGCCATCTGCCGGTTGGCTCCTCCGAGAGTTTTACCGATATTGCCAGCCGTTATATCACAATGTGCAGCTGTAACCAACTGGACGCCACTAACGCTTATAACGCCTTGAACCCCCGATACCAGCGACATTTTGCCATTGGCGGCTGTTCCTAATGGTGAGGCCGCCGCTAGACCCGTGTATTGATTCAGGGTACCAGCATCAGTGATTATTGTAGTCACATCTGCTGAGGAAGACGGTACAACACCAACATTATTAGAAGAAAAATTAGAGGCAGAAGTTGCAAGTCTAGATATTTCGTTACGACGGTTGTGATTACGATTGCTGCGTTGCAAAGCTGGTACTGCTAGGAACACGATCAGCAAGATTAAGCCAGCGATTGCTAGCACGATCAAGACTTCGATGATTGTGAAGCCAGCCGACGCATGATAAGGTCTACCAGCGGAATGAGACGAAGCTTCGGAAAAAATGTTGGTCAGATTTGGAAATTTTTTTCTTAGCATCAGTAAAAATACCTGTTCAATCTCATTACCGCTGGGATTTAGTTAAAGTTCGTTCTAAACGTCTATGCAGGTAGATGTAGTGTAGTTACCACCAGCATCTTCTAGAGTGTACTGCAAGGCCATTTGCCTGGTTGTACCTGTTACAACAGCGCCAGCCGTACCACATTTACCACCAACCACTAGCTGAGTTCCGTTAACAGTAATCGCAGCCTGTGGGCTAGTGAAGCCAGCGGCAATAAGAGACATCTTACCGGCAGCAGCTGTACCAAGTGGTGAAGCTACAGCTAGACCAGAGAATTGCTGCAAAGTACCAGCGTCGGTAATAACGGCTGTTATATCAGCTGCCACTGAAGGTGTTGCACCATTGTTATTTGTTGTAAAGTTAGCTGATGCACTAGCTAGCCTAGCTGCCTCTGAACGACGACCAGTGTTACGGTTGCTGCGTTGCAAAGCTGGTACTGCTAGGAACACGATCAGCAAGATTAAGCCAGCGATTGCTAGCACGATCAAGACTTCGATGATTGTGAAGCCCTCATTTAATTTTTTTAGGTTAAGTTTCATATTTAAAGCCCCCCTCCAACAAGGTTTATTAATGCTTATGGTTAAAATACTAAATAGAAATTAGAGATAATGCAAGTTTTAATGGATGATTGTCTTGCCTGCCAGCCCATATATGGGGATAAGTACCGCCGCCACGATAATAAAAGCGAAAACACCAAGCATCACCATCATGACGGGTTCAATGATGGTAGAAACAGTTTTAATCTGGTTATCTACTTCCCTCTCGAAATAATCGGCTGTTTTAGCCATCATTTGCTCCATAGAACCAGACTGTTCACCAATTCTAAGCATATTAGGTACAAGTTCTAAGAAATTTTTATCATTAGCTAGTGAGTCGGATAAAGCTTTACCGCCCTTTACCTTTTCAATCGCCCCTTTTAATGACTCTTCTATGTAAACATTATTGATAGCATCAGATGTAATTTCCAGCATTTGGATCAAAGGAACACCGGTCGATATTAAAGTCTGGCCAGTGCGCGTAAAACGGGCCATGTAGAGCTTCATAAACAAAGGTCCGATTGGCCAGGCTTTCATTTTGAATTTGTCTATCACACGGCGCCCACCAATTGTTTTTATCCATCTGGAGCCAAAAATAACCAAAAGAATCGCCAAGAACACCATCCAGTACCAAAATTTGATAATAAAGTGTGAAACTGCCAGCAGGGCCACAGTAAACCAAGGCAGAGTGGTGCCTGGCAGGCCGTTATAAAGCACTTCAACCTGCGGCAAAACCTTGACTACCATAAATAAAACAACTGCGCCCATCACAACCAGCACAATGATTGGGTAAACCATGGCGCCGCGGACTTTACTTAAGATTTCGGCATCCTTTTCTTGCTGATTGGCTAGGCGTTCTAGAGCTGCGTCGAGCGTTCCTGAAGCTTCACCGGCCGCAACTAGACTAATAAATACTCTGTTAAATACCTCCGGATGTTTAGCTAAGACGGCTGAAAAAGCTTGGCCACCTTCAATATCAGCGATGATTTCATTGATGATGACCTTGAAATTTTTGTTAGTCGTTTGGTTGGCTACGCTGCGCAGACTTTGCACCAGTGGCAAACCAGCGTTAATTAAGGTCGATAGCTGCCTAGAGAACAAAATCTTGTCTTTGGCTTTAACCTTTTTGAAGATCTTAGCGAAACTGGTGTTTTTACCTTCCTTAAGACTGATATCAATCGGTGCCAAACCTTGATCGTGAATGAGCTTGGCAGCATTCTGCTCATTATCGGCCTGAACTTCAGCCGATAGTTTTTGGCCAGTCGCTGGATTGCGAGCAGTGTATTTGTAAGTGAGCATCCTTTTAAGCCTGTTAGCCTCTCATTAATCGGTCTAGTTCCTCAAGATCAACAGCTACATTACGGGCTTCGTCCAAGGTGATTGTGCCGTTGTGGATCAAAGTCACTAGAGTTTTATCCATTGACTGCATACCATGTTCAGCACCGGTTTGAATAACTGCTTCTAGCTGGTGGCTCTTACCCTCACGGATAATATTGCGTACAGCTGGAGTAGCTACTAGAATTTCAGCCGCCGCGACTCGACCGCCGCCAATTGAAGGTATTAGGCGCTGCGAACAGATAGCCATAAGGATGTTAGATAGCTGAGCTCGAATCTGCGGCTGTTGATGTGGCGGGAAGACATCAATCATACGGTCAATACTTTGAGCGGCCGAGTTAGTGTGCAGGGTCGCCAGCACGAGGTGGCCAGTTTCAGCGATGGTAATAGCGGCGGCGATGGTTTCAAGGTCGCGCATTTCACCAATTAGCACTACATCCGGGTCCTGGCGCAAACTGCTACGCAAGGCGGCCGAGAATGAGTAAGTATCGTAGTGGACTTCACGCTGGACAATCACGGCTTTTTTGCTCTTGTGCGTAAATTCAATCGGGTCCTCGATGGTAACAATATGAGCCGAACGCTCCATATTGATTTTGTGAATAATGGCCGCTAGGCTAGTTGACTTACCAGAACCGGTTGGTCCGGTGACTAGTACGAGTCCGCGCGGATAATCAGCAAATTTACTGACAATCGGCGGCAAGCCAAGCTGTTCTATAGTCAAAAGTTCGTTTGGGATTAGACGCAGAGCCGCCGCTAGGTTACCGCGCTCATGAAAGGCATTGACACGGAAGCGACCCAAGTCACCAAAGGCAAAACTGAAGTCAAATTCCTTGTCCTTTAATAGAATCTGCTTTTGGTCTTCGTCCAAAATGGCAAAGATCAGCAGCTCGACGGTCTCTTCGTTCAAAATATCACTGCCAGGCACAGCTACCAGTGAACCATCAACTCTTAGCATTGGCTGTAATCCAACTTGGATATGAAGATCAGAAGCTTTCTTCTTGATGACTTCTTCCAGTAGGACTTCTATTCTTGGTTGTGCTGACATTTGTCTCCCCTTTACTTTTAAGCACTGTCGGCGGCGGCTACTCGGTTAACTTCACTTAGAGTAGTTAGGCCTGCAAGAGCCTTTAGATAACCGTCTTCACGCATGCTGACCATGCCTTGTCTTTGGGCAGCGTGTTGAATCTCGGTACTGGTGGAATGTTTGAGGATTAGATCCTGGATCGGTTCAGTGATATCAAATACCTCATACAACCCCAGACGACCTTTGTAGCCGTCTATTGAGGCTGGGTCATCAGCACCCTTGTACAAAGTATAAGCGGTTTGGTCTCTTAGAGGCAAGCTTTTATAACCTAGGTCTTCGGCGACCTTGGCGACATCTTCTTTAGTTGCTGGCAATAAATGCCCAATCGTAGCGTGGATGGCTTCGGTTTCAGTTTTAGACGACTCATAGGATTGCTTGGTTTCATCGTTTATACGTCTGACTAGCCGTTGGCCAATAACCGTGTGCACTGTTGATGCTATCAAGAACGGTTCAATACCCATATCTAGAAGCCTAGGCAAAATACCGGAAGCAGAGTTGGTGTGCAGGGTTGAGAATACTAGGTGACCCGTCAGAGCGGCCTGTACCGCCAAAGTAGCGGTTTCTTTATCACGAATCTCGCCGACCATGACAACGTTAGGGTCTTGGCGCAAGATTGACCTGAGACCGGACGCAAAGGTTAGGCCAACGTCGGCGTTAACTTGTATCTGATTAATACCAGGCATCTTGTATTCGACTGGATCCTCAAGCGTGACTATATTAATAGCCTCATTTTTGATCTCTTGGATAGCCGCATACATGCTGGTGGACTTACCAGAACCGGTTGGTCCAGACGTCAGCACCATGCCATTTGGTCGGGTTAGTCCCTTCCTGATGGTTCTGAGGGCACGGCCAGTGTAGCCCATATCTTCTAACTTAAGACTGGTGCCAGTTTTATCCAACAGACGGATTACAACTTGTTCCCCCCAAACTACTGGCGAGATGGCAATTCTTAGATCAATATCGCGGCCGGATACCTTGATAGAAAACTGTCCATCTTGTGGTATACGGTGTTCGTCAATCTTCAAATTGGATAAAATTTTTATTCGCGATACTAGCGGGGCTTCTGTAGATTTGGGCAACTTCATGATTTCCCGGAGTATTCCATCGATGCGGCAACGAATGCGTAGCTCATTTTCAAGTGGTTCAATGTGTATGTCACTGGCCCGATTTTTGGCAGCATATTCCATGATAGTAGTCAGAGCTTTGCTAATCGGTGAATCTTGAACCAAGTTTTCAATATCGGTTGCTTGGTCATTAAGCTTCAGAAGATTTTCAGTACCAGCTGGTTCACCATTTATGTCGCCTAAGGCGCCGACGGTTTGTTTATCTATTGATGCACCATATTGCTTTAGGACATTTCTAACTCCCTCTTCACTGGCCGCATATACCTTCAGTGGTCGACCTATCTTATTAGAGAGAAAGTCGGCCGCTTGAACATTGTCGGCATCCAGCATAGCCACAACCAGCCTATGTTGCATTTCGCCGAGTGGTACAGCCATAAAACGCTCGGCCGTTTCCTGTGGTATCAGTGCCAAGATTTCTGGATCAACCTTGGCGGTCGTTAAATTAACATAGGGCAAATGCGTAGCATGGGCTATGGTTTTGGTCAGAGCTTCGTTAGAAACAATGCCTTCATGCACCAAAACACTTAACAATGGTTGGTTGGACTGCGCAGCCTTATCTTTAACATTTTTTAGTTTGGCCGCATCTAAAACACCTTCTTCTAGTAGTTTATCTTCAACTTGTTTCTGAGTTGAGGCGGATAAGACACTCATTGGCGTCGCTCGTTAAGGCTTGGAATTAAATGGTGACTGGTTGGTATTTTCGCCGATTTTGATCAGTTGAGTTGGGTCAATCGAATTTGAGTTAAAATAACGGCTGTCTGGTGTTTTAAAATCGGCTGATATCGGTTCGACCTTCTCAATAGTTGACTGCCTTTTGGCAGGAGAGCCAAGCAATAAGTTAGATAGCACCAAGGAGACCACACCGCTGATTACACAGATAACAACTATAATGATTATGTCTTTACGTTTCATTTAACAACCTCTTTTTGAATATTCAAGGTTTTCTCTGGCAAGTAATAGGTTTTGGCATCGATACCGACAGACAGATTATCGTCTGAACCACTCATGTCGAGCTTATTGATTTGAAACGGTCTGATGGAATGTTCCAGGGTATCGATCAAAGTCTTGATTTTGTCGAATGGGCCACTGACGCTCAGCTGGAACGGTATTTCGATAGGTTGCGGGTTGGACTGAGCAGTTTGTTGTGATTGGTTGACTTCATCATCTTTGCCAGCAATACCACTAGATGCAAAGCCACCATCACTCATAATTTTCGCCAAACTCGTAGCCAAAGCTGGGAAGTCATATTTACTAGGTAACGCATCCAAAACTATCTTGGCATTATCGCCATCTTTGTCACCACTGCCTTTAGGATCACCACCCAAAACGTTAGCAGCTGGCGCAACAAAATCCTGATAAGCACTTACTAACTTACTGACTGAGTCGATGTTAGTTTTTAGCTGGGCAACAGCCTTTTCCTTGCCGCTAATGACTTTAGCTTGATAGGCACGCTGGCTAAGTAGGGCTTTGCAAGCAAACAGCGAAAAAACGACCACAAAAGCCGCTATGGCAGTAGCTATAACTAGTGTTCGACTGGCTCGATCGATTAGGATCCGTTTGGTTGATGGTTGTTGAAGTTTAGCCATAGTTTAGTTCCCTGTCGTTGTGTCAGTTTTAGTTTGAAAGAGGGCGTTGGGTTTTTCCACTTCGGATCGGGTCGTAGTCTGGCTTGGTACTGTTAGTTTTACCTTGGCAGCACTGTCGAAAATAACTGGGTCATAGCTAAGCACCAAATCAAAACTGGTTTTGCCATCTTTCCCAGGCGTAAAGCCAGACAGTACAACATTTTTGAAGGCGTTGGTGCCTTTGGTAGTATCAGTATCGTAGGTGGTAAATTTGAGGGTATCAACAAAAGTGTTGACGGTATTTAGACTATCGGCGGTGCCGCTAAATTTCATGTTAGACGAGCCGAAATCAACACTCAAACTATTTATTCCAATCTTGGTAGGTGTAATTTGTGACAAATAACCACTAAGTCGGCTAACTACTGGTTTTTTGTCATGAAGTGCTGTTAGGTTGCTTAGTTGGTTTTGGATGGTCAGGATTTTATTTAGATCGGTGGTGTCATTGAGTTGTTTGGAATATTTGGCAATGTCGTTATTTAGGTCACTTAAGTGCTTCTTCTGAAGCACATTAACAACAAAAAGTAGCAGAATCATAACTGTTACAGCGGTTGCGGCCGTCAGCACAGAAATAGAAATAACCATACGTTTAGATGATTTGGCTTTTATATATTGCAGCTTTACGTCTGGTAGTAGGTTAAATTGAATCATGCGCGCTCCGCCAAACCAGCTGCGACACCAAAATGGTTCGAAACAGCCATCAGTTCGTTTTGCCTATCGGCTGGATAAGACACGTTGCGCCAAGCGTTACCAATTTCTACATTTATAGAAAATTTGTTGGCAACGTAGAGTGGAAATTCTGGCAAAGCTGAGGCTCCACCAGTGACTATTATTCTGTCTAGTTTGCTGTCAACGTACCTGGCCTGGAAGAATTTGATCGATTTATCTATTTCGGTAATCAATAAATCAACCGTGCCAATAATTGCTTGATGGATTTGACCCTCTAGCTTGTCTTTACTGAGACCAAACTTGAAGACAAATTGTTCAGCTTGTTTTTGATCAACACTTAGACCTTGCATGGCAGCTTTGACTATGGCTTCTGAGCCTGTTGGTATAGAACGTGTCAGCCGTGGTGCGCCGTTCATGCATATAACAAGATCGGTACTCTTGCTGCCAACGTCTAAAACCATCTGTGGTTGAGCAGCGTCCAGCGGGACAATAGCTCTAGCTAGTGCTAAATTATCTGGTTCAAAAGCAATAACATTTAGCCCAATAGATTCCAGCATGTCCAATCTTACCTCAGTAAAAGCGTTAGTCACGCTAGATAACAAGACCTCTACTTTGGTCTTGTCCTTGGGCGAGTCACCTATGACCACCCAGTCTATTTTGGATTCAGCTAAGGGAGTTGGGATTAATGAATCTGCTTGATAACGGATAGTTTTGGCTAGTTCGTCGTCATTAAGACGATCGATATCCACGACTGTGGTAAAGACTTTTTGCGATGGAATACCAACAGCTACGTTACGGCTGCTAATCCGCGCCTCAGTTAAAAGTTTTTTGACTTCATCAATCAATTTTTGCTGGTCAGCCTTGGAATCACTCATAGATAACTTGTCATCAATGGGCAGAAAAGCATATTTTTCTAGTGCACGGGGGCTGGGGCCACTGCGAAGTTGGACAGCTCTAATAGCAGTAGTACCGATGTCCAGACCAAAAAAATCATTTACCCCACTCAGTATGTTCATATTTAATCCCGATTATACATAAGCACTATCTGTTTAAGCAAGCTATGAGACATCTTAGAGTATCGGAGGGAGACTGGTGATAGCATCGATCTCTCCGTTGTTTACGATATTACCTAGCTGAATAATGAACAGTTCTGGACTGTAGTTGAAAACTTCAGCTATATTGGCACTGCTACTAGCCTCTGTGTGTGTGGCTGCTGGGTCGTTAGGTCGAGACACCACATCATAATAATCCCAAATTACCTTCGGGTTGGCGTCAGTGTTAACCCCAAACACATCAAACCGATTATCACCCCACGATACTGCCGCCGGATCACCGGCAGCTGTATTGTTACCGTCTACTTGGTTCAAAGCACTCCAGGAAGAGCCGTTCCAGGTGGTTTGATATAGTTTGCCGTTATTAAGGTTACTACCATTGCAGCCCATGGCGAAGATGTCCAAACGGTTTCCGAAACTATTATTGCCGGCAGGTGCTGTCGCGGCTGGTCCAGAGCAAATATTTATATTCTGAGGGCCAGTGTCTTTAAACCAGCCTGAGAAGGCTCCTGATCCATTTGGCCAATAGTTATGCCACAAAAAATTGTCGTTACCGCGCAGAAAGAAATCAAGCCGGTTTGGACCCCAAGAAACAGCAGCAGTATCACTCGGTGTGGCCCCGCCGGTGTTATTCACCAGACCGCTCCAAGTTGCACCGGTCTGGTTACCCTCCAGCAACCCAGCCGAGGAGCAACTGTTCTCCATCACATCAATTCTGCCCGAACCCCATGATGTAACGGCTGCCCCATTCGAAATACAACCCGTACTGAATGTCTCCCAACTACCCCAGCCGCTGGCTCCGTAAGCAATGTGGTGGAGCATGCCATCGGTTGAAAAAGTCACTACCACATCTATTCTCCCAGATCCCCATGAAACCGCGTCTGGTGCAGAGTTGGGAGAACCGCCCAAATTTTCAAATGTCCAGGTTGCGGCTATGCCTTGATCAGCATTATCAGTGTAACAATGCTTTAGTTGGTTATCGGTACCGCGATAAAATACATCAAGCCGTCCAGGACCCCATGACGCCACACCAACCTGTTTGTTGGCGCCAACGTATGTGTTAGGTGCTGTCCCTGTTCCACAGCCGCTTGAGTTTAATTTTTGCCAACCTGACCAGCCATAAGGTGTGGCCGATTGGGCTTTCAACGACCCGATGGTACGCAGGAATTTGACCTTTTTGGCTATAAAGGCGCCATTAATTGTTAGTTTGGTATTGCAGTTAGCATCCAGAGTCGCAGCTGTATAAAGACTAGTGCCGTTGGCGCAAGTATAGATTGTGCCTTTGTTACCACCTGCGTCAGGTTGGGCTATGTATAAACCATCTAGTTGGGTCACAGTTTTTTGGATATAAATATTGCCACGAACAATCAAGACAAATGACGGTATCTGGCTAAGATTAGCCCAAGTACCTGAGTTGGTATAGATTATATTGCCATTTATTTGGACATCGCCGTCGTGACGCAATATTAGTTTTTCGCTATTGGCTATTGCGCTGTAGTTTGTGCTTGGACTTGAACCGGGTACAGCTACAGCTCCTCCGGCGGTTATGCCAGGATCAGAATAGTTAGTAACAGTATTGAAATAATCAGTTGCACAAGGTGCATCACCAAAATTTCCGCCATAGGTCGGATCTACCCCGCCACCAGTGTTGGCAAATGATAAATCATTCGGAGGTTTAGGAGTAGAACTTCGCAGAGTCGCGCTTGTAAATTGGTTGATTGTGCTCATAGCCTGGGCCGCAAGTTGCACGCCAGCCCCAGCACCAAGCCCATCATTCCAGCCAATTATTTGAGCCGCATTATTTGGTGTGCAACTGCCAAAACCGCTGCCAGCCAGTACATCACCGCCATAAACGCGCATGTATGGGTAATCAGGTTGAGAGCAATTACCCGAACTATCTATAACCCACCCATCTGGTACTGTCGGTTGAGATCCTGCTATGTTTGGACAGAGATCAACTTGGGCGTTACGCACATAAACAAAGTCATAACCACCATCTTGACCCAGGCTAACTAGATTTCTATCAAAGAAAGTGCCCGTTGGCTCGCTCCTATAGTTTTGGGCTGAACCTGCGACTTGCCATTCGTAAGTTGCATTACTGCAATGCCCCGAAAAAGGTGGACCACCCCAGCCATTTGGCGGGTTGGGCGATAGTGATGGGCACGAAGGACCGCTGGGACCCCCTAATGACCCGTTATCGTTTGTGTAATAACCTTGGGCCCATGGTCTGACAAACGGTCCGCTGTAGCCCACCGGTGCACTGCTGCTAACCCGAAGACAAAAACCTGCCCCTGGTGCAAGACCATTGATATAGGCAAAACCGTTCGTACCGGTAGTTATAGTGGCCGGACTCGCACAAGTGGTTAGTGTTGCCCCACTAACATCACCTAAATTATTACCGCTAGCATCAACCTTAAAGACATGGGCCTGGACAGTTAGGTTTGTGACATTAAAGTCCATGCCCTGCGATCCCCAAGAGTCAAATGTAGCACTTGGCCAATTTAAATCATAACCCCAATAGACGTTACGATCCCCGCAGTAAATATTGCCCTCGGCTCCAGTTTCAAAGCAATTCGTGCCGGCCAATTGATATTCATAACTACTTATACCAGGATGATATTTATTGTACGGAAACTGGGTCATCCAAAAGGCACTGGTGTAACTCCCAGCGGCCGTCCCCGCCACAATTCTTAGGCAGTAGCCAGTGCCTTGATTAACGGTGAATCCAAAATATCCATTGCTGTCAGTCCAAACGTTTGCTGGGTTAGAACCACTCATACAAGTGGCAATCTGGACTCCGGACATATAGGTGCCAGTAGTCGTGTTATATACATGCCCGCCTACAGTAGTTTTTGGTTGCGCAAAATTATAACAAAACCAACCGACATTGCCTGAAGCGCCTCCAAATGTAAAGCCCGACGTGTCAACACCATAACTGGGCAGACTATCAAAAGCACCTTGGGCTTGGCTGGAATCAATAGCTGTGGCATTACCGTTATCTACGATTGTGCCAGCAGCATAGTGGGCTGCAAATTGAGGAGGGCCGTCCTCATTGAGGTAGTCATAGACCTCGTCGGTCCCACTAACATTTGAAATAACGAAAGCATAGACTTGGGTAGCGTTGGCACTCTGACAGGTTGATTGGGCGCTCGCCCATGATGAACCATTCCTAAAGCCATCAGTTGGGCCAGGACCATTGGTGTCATAAATGGCCCAACCCCAGCCGTAATAAGTGTAGTGACCGACGCCACTACCACCACCACTACCACCGCTACCTACACCTCCGGACGCATAGGCAGTTTTTGGCATAGCTAACATTGCTAAAACTCCGGCTATCCCCAGAACCACTCCAAATATTGTCAGATACTTTGTCATTCGCCTAGAACGGTTGCCTAAAAATGTAGCTGGTAATTTAATGTTTATTAATCTCATTGCAACCTCTTGAGCGCTGCTTGCGATTGCTGTAGAAGACTTTTCTCATAACTGTTAGATTGGTTTGCAGTATCTATAACCTTCTGATAATACTGCCTAGCCTGGTCAATCAAGCCAGCTCGTTCCGCTAGCTGGGCCGCTGCCCAGTAGGTGATAGCTTTTTTCCCACTAACATCAGGATTATCTTGTGTTTTTAAAAGTGCTAGCGCCTGAGCATAGACTTGCTTTGCTTCAGTTGGGTTATCTTGCTGGGTCAGAGCCGCTACCGCTAGTACGGTATCGGGGTCATCTGGTGCAAGAGCGAGCGCTGCCCTGGCATGCGCTAAAGCTTGAGCTTTGTTTTTGTCCTTTGCATACCGGTTTGCCATCGTGAGTTCTTTGGCTGCCTTAGATATGGCGTAATTGTGATCTAGTTTAACTCTAACCTTATCAACAACTATAAACACACCGTAAGCACCGGCAGACAAAACCAGCAATACGAGTACTAGTAAGAAGATAATCCTTACTTTCTTGGGGAGGTTTTTATACTTATTTCTAGAGACAGCCAAGGGTTTGTTTATAAAGCCAGGCAACGACCTATATAAACTGAACCTGTTTTTCACCTCTCCAACAATTGTTTTTTCTTTATCACTCATAGAAAATAAACGCTTAACGCTTATGCTGA
>CAZRYT010000009.1:0-21598 GCA_964604415.1 uncultured Candidatus Saccharibacteria bacterium | reverse complement strand
CAAGGTTACGAGTGGCAGACCAGTAAAAGGCGTGCCATAAGGTTGCTCAGCTTCCTCGTAGCAATTGTCATGATAAGATTTGACCCCCTGCCAGACTCCATCTTCATATACATTTGCAATCACGTAGTGTTCTTTAGTTTTGGCTCTAAACTTAATCTCTATGTCACAAGTATCACAGAAGGTATTGATGCCCGATTCAATCCTTTTCAACACCGCCCTACTAACAAAAGTGTAGCCCTCATGCGAGCCGTAAACTGTGCCATTGCCGTTTGTTTCAGGATTCACGAGATTCAGTCTACTCCTTTAGCTATCAATAACCATGAGCTGATTTAGCCCATCGAACTTAAGGACTCTGTTGCCCGCATAAAACCACCGAACTCATCATCAAAGTAGTCTCGGAGATATCCCTGTTTAACATTGAATACTCTGTCTGCGTCTAGATCAACAAATACGCCCTCGTCAAAACCTTCAATAAGTCCGTCGCTCATTTTCTCAACCACGCTGTCCTCCGCATTTAGGTCTTCGTCCAGAAAAGCAAACCTGACAGCCACTAAGCCACAGTCACGCGAAACTTTTTCAATCATAACAACTTGTTTAGCTGCCTGATTCTTTGAATCTTCTAACTGCATCATGAGAGTGTATATTTCATCAACCTGCAATTCACTTTCAACAGCTCGTCTATGTATGTTATTCCTATACTCTTCGAGCTCGCAAAAATCTGATATTTCCAAAAATGCCATAAACAAAACAATAATACTTCTGGCAGATTATGCAAGCATGAGCATTTATTCTAAGGTCGTTTATATGCCTCAACTGCCCTATCTAGTTCGACTATCAAGGACGGCACATATAGATCTGGGTTGAGGGTTGCGTGTTCGCGCAACTTGGCTGGTTCCCAATCTTTAAACTCGTCTACTTCTTCATTAGGCTTAGGGGTTTCATCAGTTTGGGCAATGTATAGGTGAGACAATCTCCTACGTTCCTCACCACTGTCGCCGGGAAAAACATTCAGGAAAGTTTCGACGTATTGTAATTGGGGCTTTAGGCCGCCAGTTTCTTCTTCTGTTTCGCGTTTGGCGGCGGCTTCAGGTGTCTCACCACTGACAATGCCACCACACGCAGATATATCCCATCTGCCAGGATAATGGTTTTTAATCTTCGGTCTTAGTTGGATCCAGACTCTACCCAATGAGTTAAATAAAAATATCAGAACATTCTGGGTTGTGTGGTTGCCTTGTTCAGCTTCATGTCGGGTGATGGTGTTGATGACCTCACCATCAGCATCCAGAACATCAATCAATTCACCTTTCATCTTGTTCCAATCATATCACCCTATTCGTGTAGTGTTTCGTGCACACTATGGCGAGACAAGCTAATGCCCTTTAGTTTGCGCCGATAAATAACAACGAATGCCACTCCTCCGTCGGCCAACACCAAATAAGCTGGATAAAGCAGACTATTTATATTGAACGAGGTAAGAGATATTAATATTAGGATCTCCGCAATTGTTCCTATTGCAAAGCTTTGCCATGTCTCTTCGGCTGGGTCCGCCCACGAATGTCTAAGTGTTGGCAATACTCCTATGAAGTCAATCACCACGACCGCAACAAGAGCAATGGTCGGTGAGTTAAAAATTAGCCACAGCACCAATCCGGCAACAGCGCCTAATTGGCAAAAGCCATCAAATAATGTGAACTTTGCCTTTCCGTATTTAAGGCTTAAGGCAACCACCAAGACTGTCATAACAGCGTAGGCTAAAGCCAGACCCGCAGTTTTGGGCTCATGGGCCACAAAAGCTGCGGCTGTTGCAATACTGCTCAGTACAGTCCAAGTAAACCAAGAAACGATATTGGGTTTGGTTCGCTTTTTTACTATGTCGACGATGTATGGAACGAGTGAATAAGCTGCTAGACAAGCACCAATTATTGCTAGTAAATCGCGCATCTTATATCGATCATTTTTAGATTTTTAGTAGCTTTTTTAATTCAGCAAATTCACGATATGGTTGGTTGAAGGTTCCGGAGCCCATGTGCCCTTGGCCTTTCATAAGGATAAATTTTGCACTAAGTTTTTCCGCAGTTGGACGAGCTTGTTTGTCATCACAACCCCAAGGATCATTATCAGAATTCAGCATAACAATTTCACCTACTGCCGACTTGATTGCATCCCAATCAAATTCTTCCTTCTGCAGTAATGAGGTTGATTGATCGTCAACTGGTTGATAATAGCCCGCAACCAAGACAGCTTGCTTAATGGGTACTTTTACGTACTGCAACCAGCTAAGTATCAATGGGCACGCTGACGAATGCCCAACTACAATTGTCTGCTCGTCAAAAGCTGGCATATTGTCTTCGACAAAATTGAGTGTTTCTTCAAATTCTGGGTGATCTGTATTTGGCAATTGCGGCCACCATACTTCGTATCCATGTTGTTCCAGGTACTTTTTTGTGTCAGCAAACCAAAAGTAATCTTTGCTGCCCCCGCCTGTGCCATGTAATAAAAATGCTGTTTTCATCCTGTCTCACTCATACAATTTCCATTTGCCTTCGCTGATAACTTCAATCTTGTCGCCGTCTATCTTTATGGCTGATGCGTCATCAATAGCGTAGAGTGGAACGTCTACATCCTTGGCAATTTCTTCTAAATAATCGCCGCGAATATTTGGAAAGTTCTTACTGTTAAAATGCGGGCGAATCACAAACTTTACAAGTTTTGCCGATCTACCAGCTGACCGACCCTTTGGCCCAAGTTCGTCATATTCTTTATCGTGGAATAAATCTGGATGGTTAATAGCGCCAGATGCCGAGCGAATGCTGTCGGTTGCGATCATACTGCCGGCACTAATGCCGCCATAAACTCTGTTTTCTAAAAGTTTTGGGAGCATATCAAAAAGACTCGTCTTTTCCATTAGGTAACTCAGATAGAATGCATTACCGCCGCCAATAAATATAACGTCGGCGTACTCAAGCCTTTCCAATAACTGCTCTTTGCTTAGATCACTGAGGCTGACAATATCAATAAAGCCACAGAACTCTTTGATCCGATACAAATCATTTACCAGCCAACTTCGCGACTCGTGCGTAAAGTCATCCACTGGGAAGCCTGCATTTGGTATAAATGCTATTTTAGTTTGCTTGCGCGGTTTGCCTACTAGCTCTTCAAGCGCAGCAGCAATGCTCTTATTTGATAGACCGTTGGATGTCAGTAAAAGTTTCATCTTTATTTTAGTCATTAGGCATTACCACACCGATCTCATCTCCCATCAAATGAATATCAATCAACCCAAAATTATCATTCTTGGCAAAGTGCTGCCATAGCTTGCCACGTTCTGAGCTTCCATTATTTATATCTTCTTGCATTGCATCACGAGCTTTCATTGACTCCCATTCTGCAACGGCAAAAAAAGTTTTTTCTTCCCCTCGCATTCTATGAAGATGCGTACCTTTAGCACCTGGGTATTCTTGCAGAATAGTACTGCTTTCCCGCCAATGATTTATAAATTCTTCTTCAGTAACGTTGTCATTCAGTTTAATCTTCCAAATGAACCTGTACATTTTTATACTTTCAAAAAAGTTACAAGCTTATCTGTTTTTACGCGTTCTTGTTTAGTGGTGTCGCGGTTGCGGACGGTGACTGAATTGTCTTCTAATGAATCAAAGTCTACAACCACGCAGTATGGTGTGCCGATTTCATCCTGGCGGCGATAGCGTTTACCGATGTTACCATTATCATCCCACATGACATTGCCAAATTCTTTTTTGAGCATGTCGTAGACTTCCCTGGCCTTTTTGACTAGTTCTGGTTTGTTCTTGAGCAGCGGACTAACGGCAATTTTATATGGTGCTAAATGATTGGCAAGTTTTAGCACAACCCGTTTTTCACCATTTATTTCTTCCTCATCATAAGCGTCAGTTAGGACGGTCATAAGCATGCGGCCAACTCCAACGGACGATTCAACCACGTATGGTGTGTAGCGTTCTTTGGTCTCTTCATCAAAGTACTGCAGGTCTTTGCCGCTGGCTTTGATGTGATTGCTCAGGTCAAAGTCGGTCCGGTTGTGCGTACCCCACAGCTCCTTGAAGCCCTGCGGAAAGTTGTAGTAGATGTCATGCGCGGCAGCGGCATAGTGGGCACGCTCGTTTTTGTCATGCTCGTGCCATTGCAGATTTTTCTCGTCAATGCCAAGTCGCTTAACCAAAAACTCCCAGGCGAATTTACGCCAATGCTCATATGTCTCTTTTTGATCTTTGGGATTGATGAAATATTGCATTTCCATTTGTTCTAACTCGCGCACACGGAAGACAAAATCACGCGGGCTGATTTCATTGCGGAAAGCCTTACCAATCTGAGCAATACCAAATGGCAATTTGGCGCGCATTGTTTCACGGACGTTTTCATAATTGGTAAACATGGGGCCAGCAGTTTCTGGGCGCAAATACGCTACTGAACTGTCATCCTCAATCGGGCCAACCCAGGTCTTCATCATCATGTTGTAAAAGCGCGGTTCGGTCAGTGTCTTTTTACCGCAGGTAGGGCAAGCTTTGCCCTTGAGCAGTTTAGTCAGTTCTTTTAGATCAGTTGAGTCCGTTCCCGCTAAATGATCAGCCCGGTGCCTGGCACCGCAGTTTTTGCAATCAACTAATGGGTCGGTAAATCCAGCTACATGACCACTGGCCTCCCATAGCTTAGGGTTTTGGATGATAGCCGAATCAAGACCAAAAATATTGTCGTGCTCACGCACCATGGCCTGCCACCATAATTGCTTGATGTTATTTACTAGCTCAACGCCCAATGGACCATAGTCATAAAAACCAGCCAAGCCACCATAAATGTCACTGGCTTGAAAAACAAAGCCACGGCGTTTGGCCAAACTAACAATATCTTCCAAACTTGTTTTACTCATATTGGAAATATTATATCTTGTTACGACGTAAATTTCTTGAGGAAATCACTCAGCTCATCAGCAAAGTGTTCGATGCGCTGTTTTATGTTGTCACTTACTAGCTGTTTTTTATCATCATAGTCACTATTGTCGGTGCTGACGCGGGTTGGTATATCTACAAAATGCTGGGCTCTGGCCACCATCAAAAGCTGATCAACGGCGGCTGGGCTTTGACCACCGTGACTGGCCATACCAAGCACCTTGCCATCAAAAGCAAAGTGCTGCCAGTCCAAGGCCGTTTTGAGTATGCTGCTATAGCTGTTGTGATAAACCGGTGTCACCCACACCCAACCGTCGGCCTGGCGCGACTTGTCCAAGAAAGCCTGAGTTTTGGCATCATAGGTTTTGGTAACTTCAACTGTGGCTGAATATACTGGCAGATTAAGTTCTAGCAAGTCTATCAGCTCAACATCTAATCCACGCTCAACGAGACTAGATTCTATTGTCTTAGCCAAAGTTAAAGAACGCGATTTCTCGGTGCCTGAACCAACCAAAATAATAACTTTCTTTCCCATAAGTGCTAGAGATTATATCCGAATGCTTTAGCCAAGCATAGGGTTAGGCAACCAAACTACGCTTGGTGTCACCTAGTCTATCGTCAAGCTTCTTGAGGCGTTTGGGGGTCAAAGGCTGTTCCGCTACATCCTCATGTATAGTGTCTTGGGCCAAGGCCTTGTCGGATACAGCTAAGTGGTTGGCGTTTGCTGTTACCTCTGCCTCACTGGTAACACCGGCTTGGTAAAGCGTAAAATCAATGGCGCCACGGTAGCCTTCTACTTCAGCTAGCATTTCAGCGGTGCGTGCATTAACGGCATCCAGACGCTGTTGAGCTTCGGGATCAAGCTGGGAGTCTGGAGTAGCTCCGGCGCCAAAGTTGTGATCGTGTGTTTCTGGCATAGTTTTGTTAGAAATTAACAAACGCAGTATAACAATATTTTGCCCTTTTGTCAATCTAGAGGCGACTATGATTTTGGAGCATGGACAAAACTAGTTTTTGGGTAGCTGGCAAAAAAGGTTCAATGTTTTGAAGTTTGGTTAGTGGCGTTGGTTCTTTGGCAGCAAATACTAGCCTTAATAGTTTGATGTGGTTCGCATTATAAAAGCCTTCTGCGTGCGAGGAAAAAACCATGTCCTCGACATCAAGCATATAGATTGATTTGTCAGCCAACTTATTGCCAGCTGAGTCTGTGGTCAGATTAGGCTGGTGGCCACCCAGTTTCAGAAGTTGGGCATTGAACCACAGCTCCAGCAAACCTTTGTCAAAATCTAGCTGGTCCAAAGCCTTTAGCGCGTTTAGAAGCAGGTCGAAATATTCGTCTTCGGCTCCCTCCTCCGTGATGCGGTTAATGCGTTTTAAGAATTCATAGCCCAACATGGTTCGATCCATGTTGCTAACAATGTGATCGTAGTGCTTGATGAGTCTTGTTGACGTTAGTGTCATGATCTCGCCGCGACCAACTATGTAGCTAATCTCTGACTCACTAAAAAGCTCTATGCCGGCGGCCAGCTTGGAGCGTTCTTTCCTAACGCCACGTGCCAAGCCACGGATTTTGCCTTGGTCAGGCGTAAGTAATGTCAGAATCCGATCGGCCTCCTGGTAATTAGTCCTGGCCAGGACTATGGCCTTTGTCTTTACCTGCTTCACTGAATGTTCTCGACAGCTCTTATTAATTTCTTGAGCGAAGTTTGCGGCTTATAAAGGACTTCAACTATGCCTAATTGTTTGAGAGCCGGTTCAAATATATCGCTGCGCGAATAATGGTTGATGGTGTGGACGATTACCGGAATGTCCTGCCACTCATGATAAGAGCGCATTTCATACATAAACTCAACACCGTTATGCAGGCCAAGTTGGAGCTCCAACACTATTACATCCGGCAATTTAGTATCCAGTGAGTCTAGTGCGCTCTGCGCAGAGCGCTTCCAAACAACCTCGTGTCCGGCTGCTTTTAGAGCTTCTGAGTAGGTCTGTCCTAACACCCTATCAGGCTCCACTAACAAAATGTACATCACATAAGTATTAATTGTTTGCTGGGAAGTAGCAAGCTACCAATCCCCAACATCGAACGGTGGCGATAGGCTTTAAGCGGAGCGTGCAAGCGTTCACTAAGCATGTCGGCAATGGCCAGTCTGGCACTGCCAGCTAGTCCAAGCTCTGGGGCGGTTTGGTTAGCTCGACCATGAAGTTGTCTGGTTAGATTAATGGCTTGCTGACTCAGGGAAACTTGGTTACTAAAGGCCCCAACCACAGTACCACGGGCCGAACGGTGCGTACCAAGTACTAGATATTTTTCGGCCGTATCATCCTCGGCACCGGCTTCAATCAAGCTGGTTCCAAGTAGTGTTAGCATGGCCTGCAAGTTTTGCCGGTTAGTAATAATTGGTTTGCTGTTGCCTTTTAGGTCAATCTCTACTTGGTAGCCAGACTGTTTAGCAAAAGGTTCTATAAACTGAGCGACATCATACAAGACCGACGAGGCCGCAACCGGCTCGAGTAACAGATCCATTTGCTGTTTTGACAGCACATAGGCATCAACCAACATTAAAGCTTGTTCACTAATAGCAGCAATGGTCGGTAAAACTTCTGGAGATAATTCAGCCAGACGAGCTATCTGTAATAATGGCAACTTTAACTGCTCCGCCAGCGCGTTGAATAGTTGATCTGTCCCACCAGAAACGGAGTCGCTCAAAGTTATTCCCTCGCTTTGAACCTAGTATAGCACTGTGTGTTGGCTATGGTGAAAACGTCAGATTGGGCAAAATAAATTTGTTGAAATCATCGTAAAACTGCGTTGACTGGGTAGAAATCTCGATAGTCTTATCGCGTAGTGGCAATATGACTAAATCGTCCTTCTGGCCAATGTTTACCTCGCCAACCGCTCGTGCACCTACCACGCTTTGGACTTTTGGTGCGGCGTAGGCTGACACGGTTATCTTACCGGATTTGGCCTTAGCTTCTATTTGCTTGAGCACGACGTCATAGGCTTGGTTAATCACTTGTATCCGCAGCGCAAAGGCAGTTCCACCACTAACACTGGGCACATAATCAGGGTGAAAGTAAGCATCTAGCGGCGCAGCCGCACCGTCAACTTGGACAACGTACGTGCTCCAAGTTTTGGGGTATGAGGTTTTGATGTTGCCATAGGTTTCTGGGCCAACAAAAGGCTTGAGTGGCTCTTTTTCCTTCTGGACAAACTCCGCGTCTTTGGTGGTGCTTTCCTTTTGCACCGCAACTTTTACTGCCGCATCAGCCTTTTGGTCAGAGTTGTTTTTATAATCTTGGCGGCTAGAGTAAGCCCAAACTGCAAAAACACCTGTGCTAAGGGCAAACAAGACCAAAACAATAAATGGTATTAACAACACGTTCATTTTATGGTGTTTTGGCTGGTTGGCAGCCGGCGGTATCGCGGGCGTTGGGTATTGCTGTTGCTGCTGTTGAGGAGGCATAAGCATAATGGTAGCGAAGTTATTTATAGATGTAAAGGTATAGCCCGTTTTTGGTTTTGGCTGGTTTCTTGCCTGGGATCTCAAAAGCAAAGCTCACAAGCTTGACTGGTTTGCTAATTTCTTGTTCAATTTTGTTGTTCAACTTTTCCATGTAGGGATTTAGTAAAAAAACATAGATCCCATCTGTTTTAGGCAGTTTAACCCGCCAGTAGTTAGCCAAATGAACAGTTATATTTTGGCGGTATTTCCAGGTTTTTAGCCTACTCCAAAGCACCAATACCGGGTTAAGCTCGTAGCCAATGGCGTTAATTCCCCGTTCCGCGGCGGCTCGCAATATCCGTCCGTCGCCACTACCAAGCTCTAGCAAGGTCTGTCCCGGTTTGAGGTCCAGCAAATCAAGTGCTTCAGCGGTGCGGGCTTTCAAGGTTGGTAAAAAAGGTGCGCCAAACAAGATAACGAAACTAAAAATCAGAACTGCAAAAATACCAATAGCCCACAGCCAGATCATTTCTTAAGCTGCTCAATCTCGTTCTTGGCGGTTTTGAGGTATTTCTCTAGCTCTACTATCAGTTTTTGACCCTGTTTATAGAGGCTCAGGGCCTTATCTATGTCTAGCTCGCTAGACTGCAAGTCACCCAGAACTTTATCTAACTCAGCCTGCAACTCTCGGTAAGATTTTTTTGTTGTCATAGGTTTATTGTACCTTGTTTATAGTTGCGCCGGCCCGACCATCATGGAATTGGATCGATACATTATCGCCTTTTTTAAGTTTCGTAACTGATCTAATTATGTCCTGGTGGTTTCTTATGACAGCGTAGCCACGCTTTAGAGCGGCTTCTGGATTTAGAACAGCCAGTAAATCACTTTGGCGCAGCAGTGTTTGTTCGGCTAGGAAGAAAGAGTTGGTTATAGCATCTTGCATCTGCCTAGTCTGGTCAGCTAATAAACTTCTAACTTCTTTGAGGCTGCTGGATAAAAACTCGCGCATAACGCTTGTCTGGTGTTTGAGGTTACTCAGCACTTCTTTTTTGTCAGGCACCAATAGCTCGGCAGCATTACTGGGTGTACTAGCCCGTTTATCGGCTGCTAGCTCGGCTAGGCTGATATCAACCTCATGACCAATTGCTACCAAAGTCGGAATGCGACTGGCCGCCACAGCCCGCACGACCTGTTCGGTGCTAAATGCTGCCAGATCATCGGCACTACCACCGCCTCGTGTGATTACCAAAACCTCTGGCGGATCTGGCAATTGGTTCATATACTCAATGGCTTGCACAATATCCATGACCGCTGGTTCACCCTGAACTTGAACGTTATGAAGTAAGGTTTTAACACCAGCCCAGCGCTGGTCGATGATCTTGATAAAGTCGTGGTAGGCCGCCGATTCGCTGGATGCAATCAAGCCAATTCGCTGAGGCGCAAATGGGATCAAACGTTTGCGTGACTCATCAAACAAGCCCTCGGCAGTAAGCTTGGCTTCTAAGAGCGCAGCAGCTTTTTTGATACTACCCTCACCGACCGGCTGAATAGTCATGACATTCACACTGAAGCCGTAGAGCTGATGTAACCTGGGTGCACCCCGGACTTGTAGCAACATGCCGTCTTCTAGCGGCCCGGGCAAGCTATAAACCGTACCAAAAAACTTGACGCTTGAGTCGTCGTCCTTAAGATCAAAATAAACCCATCTGTTTTTGCTAACTCGCAGGTTTGCCAACTCACCCTGCACCACTACGTTTGGGTACGCAAACTCAAGAGTTTGATTTAAAACCGCGACAAAATCGGTTGGCGTGAGAACCGTGTCCATAGCTTAAGCTTTGAGTTCTTCTACATTTATTGGTTTAGAACGGAGGGCTTTCTGGTAGAAGTAGTAGCCTGGTGGCAACTGAATAGACATAGTCACTACTCTGTACATGACGGTCACTGGCAGGCTCAGAGCTGGCGGAACGCCACCGGCGGCCAGGACGGCCGTCATCAAACCTTCATAAACACCTATCCCGCCAGGTAGAACAGATATTAGCCCGGCAAAATTAGCAACGGCGTAAGCCAAGATAACCGCTCCGGGATTTACCACATGCCCAAAAGCTAGATAAATAACGTAGATAGCTGACATTTCCGTAACGTTGGCGCCAAGCGCAAACAAAAGCGGTTTTTTGAGTACCTGGAGATTGCGTCTAATGTGCATATAATTCTCGTGAAGCTCATTGAAGGTGGCTTTGGCTCTGGCCACATTGAAAGTCTCTGGTCGGCTGCGCCTAAAGATATGAATCAACCAATTGAGCGCCTGGGTGACGAAGCCAAAAAAGCTGTTGATACGTTTTTCGCTGCCAACTATAAAGGCTAATCCGACAGTGGCTACAACCAACAATGTAAACAACGAACCGGCTACCAGTATAGTAACGCCGTTGGCCTGACCACCTATTGCCAAAGCTACCAGGCCGACAAACAACATGACTTGGAAAGCGATGAATAGTGATATGAATTTCATTAGCAACACCAGTGTGGCTTTGGCGGTTGAAATTTGTTCGTTTTTGAGCCTTAGGCTGACGTATGAAAAACCGCTGACGCCACCGCTGGGAAAAACATTATTGACAAAGTTTAGCTCCAGCGACAGTCGGTACATAGACCTCAACCTAAAACGGTCACCAAATATCCTAAATAGATTTTGGTACAACTTGGCTTGGGATAGATTGTTGAATATCTCCAGAGGTAAAACCAGAACTATGAACCAGGCATTTACTTTACTAAGATTATCAAGGGTATCGGCCAATTGGTGACGAACAGCGTAGGCCAGAATCAACAATGCCGAAAAGGTTATGATTGTCAGCGCCGATTTCCAGCGGCGCTGTCGCTGCGTATCAGTCATATTTTTCTCATTATACAGGTATACTTGAACCCATGACACAATCAATAGCGGTTCTAGGGCGGCAGCCGGCTTTGGGCTTAGCTGAACTTGAAAGTTTGTATGGTGCAGACAAAATCCAGCCAATTGGCGATAACGCTGCTGCTTTGGAAGTTTCTGCTCAAGAAATAGATATAGACCGTCTTGGTGGCAGTATCAAGATCGCTAAACTACTGACAATTATTGATTCCACCGACTGGAAAGACATAGAAAAGTATCTTATAGACAAATTTCCAGATCATGTCTGTTGCCTGCCAGAAGGGAAACTACTGCTTGGGTTAAGTGTTTATGGTCTGTCTGTTAGTGTTAAGCAAATCAATATAACCGCCCTGAAGCTTAAAAAAGTTACTCAAGCCAATGGCCGCAGTGCACGCATCATACCCAATAAAACACCTGAGATCTCCAGTGCACAGGTTCTGCACAACAAATTATTCACCGTGCTGGGCTGGGATTTACTGCTTATCAAACATGGCAATCAAACTTATTTGGCTCAAACCACAGCTGTCCAGGATATAAATGCTTACACTGCCCGTGACCAAGCCAGGCCAAAACGCGACGCCCGGGTTGGCATGTTGCCTCCTAAACTGGCCCAAATCATTATAAATTTAGCTAATCCACCGGAGAAAAGTACGGTTCTAGACCCGTTCTGCGGTACCGGAGTTGTCCTACAAGAAGCACTGCTAATGGGCTTCAGCGCCTATGGCACTGATCTTGAGCCACGTATGGTGGAATATTCAAAAGTTAATCTTGAATGGTTAAAAGCCGGCAGTAGCTGGCGCATTGAGCAAGCCGATGCTACTACTGCCAAATGGGAAATATTTGGCTGCGTTGCGGCCGAAACTTATCTGGGACGGCCCTTTTCTGCCCTCCCAAGTCCTGATGTTTTGGCTGAAGTCATGAAAGATGTCGACACTATAATCAAAAAGTTTCTACAAAACCTAAGTCAGCAGACTAAGCCAGGCTTTCGTCTGTGTATTGCTGTACCGGCCTGGAAGACTAAATCTGGCTTTGCCCACCTTAAACTGCTTGATAATCTGGGTGATCTGGGGTATACTCGTGCGGTATTTACTCACGCCGATAGTAGTGCGATGGTTTATCACAGACCGGAGCAAATTGTCGGCCGCGAGCTAGTAGTATTAATCAGGAAGTAATATGTCACACGTCAAAGCCGGCGGTACAAGCAAGAATAACAAGAACTCACCAGGTCAAAGACTAGGTGTTAAATTGTTTGGTGGTGAAAAGGTCAAAACTGGCCAAATTATCGTCCGTCAAGCTGGCCAAAACAAACGCGCTGGCAAAGGCACTTTCCTGGCCCGCAACTACACTATTCACGCTGCTAAAGACGGTGTGGTCAAGTTTGAAACCCGCAAAATCCGCCTCTTCACCGGCAAATCAGCCCCCCGCACCGAAGTTACTGTTGAGTAGGAGGTTGGCTCTCGTCTATAGCCTGAGCTTGTTCACGTAACGCACGAAGTTCAGCACCATAAATCATTCTTGCGTTCTCTGAAGGTATATAAGGCTCTGGAGCTGGTGCTGTGCCAGATTCCACAACTGGCCTAGTGGGTGACGGAGGTAGTTCCACCATTTTATGCTCAGGACGATACTTTTGATTAAGAATTACTGGATCTGTTTCAGTTTCGGTACCTTCCATTTGAGCATGCAAGGCTCGTCTGGATACATTCATTGCAGTCCGATCCCGTTGTTCAGCTTGAGCTTTTAATTCTTCTGCGCTCGGAAAATGGTCAATCAATTCAGTTGAAGTAGTCTTTAATTTTTCTGTCATGTTTATATATTAGCATAAGCTTTATAAAATGTCAATCTTATGCTTCTCAAGAGTTGCCCACTCATACCTCGTCCACTAGCGTAAACCAATGTTTACTCGTAGTAGGCAGGTGGGCGAACACCCTTTACTTGGTTACCATAATCGTCAACGATATCTTCGTAGCGGTTATAGCCCGTCTTTTCAGCGGCTTCCACATTAGCATTCACTTTAACCGTTAAGGTTTGGGGAGGTATGTCAATTGCCTCTGCCTGTTGTCTAAGCTCATCAAAACTAAGCTCACGCGCCTCTACGATATATGGACCGTTCACTACGTTTTTGTCTGCATATTTCTCATGGATTGTTGAACTAATGGCCTCGAGTCTGATGGGGTCAATTTTATCTGTACTACGTCCATCTAAGAAAAAAGGCACAGATGCTTCTGCGAAGTCTTCGGCTCCTTGGGTGCTACCGTAGCTAGTATTAGGTTTCACGCCACTAACCGCCTCTTCATCAAAGTGTTCTTTGGTCGGGACTTCCTGTATCGATCCATCCTTAAAAACTTTCTGTGTCTCGCCAGGAGATCCAAGAGTGTGAATACTACCCTTTACTACGTTCCCGAAATCGTCAACGACTTCATAAGAACGCTGCCGCCAGCCCAAAGCCTTATCGTACGTTGACCAATTAAAATTTTGGGCAGCATGCCCTAGCTCGTGAGCAAAGGTGGTTTCAAGACGAGATCTATCTTCGTCTAGATTGTATTTATTGCTGTTCAAATCACTGTCCCACAATAATCTATCACTTAAAAACAAAGCTCCATTATAGTTTTTAAAGAGCCCTATCGCACCACCATAATCGCTATATCGATTTTCACCATTCAAATCCGCATGGTCAACAAACGCTACGCCAGCGACTGATTCCATGATGCCTGCACCAGCAGCTGTGACAACCTTCAAGAGTGTTTTTCTTAACAACTCTAGTTGCTCTTCGGTGACATTGTGTTCTTTTGAAAAGTTAAGTAATTGTAGTTTAGCGTCTCCAACAGAGAGCTCAAATGCTTGAGAAAGAGGCTCGTTTTCATCAACCTTCTTAGACAGTAGTTCGTCACTTAAGTACCAAGGCGCCACATCAATGCCTATCTTATTGATTAATTTGTTACGTATTAACTCAGCCTCTTTCAGTGAACCCTCTTTACTTTTCCAATCAAATTCTGAGGCATCAAAATAACCACTACCATCTGATAGGAAATGGGCTTCATTTTTTAGGGCAATCTCGTCTTTGTCAGCCTTCACACCAACATAAACATCTGCTCTTTTGTATGTTTCACCCTCAATAAAAGGCTCGACCTTAATTTGACCACCATCAATCACTTCTCCAATCTTTTCAGTGAGTTGTGCTTCAGTAACAAGCACCTCTTGTGATGCTATTGGACTGTTTTCCGGGGTGAGATGATTAAGACGTTCCATTTTTGTATTGTATTTACAGATATAATAATAGCATAAGCTTTATAAAAAGTCAATTAAAGGTGTTGCTATCTTAGACTATATTCACGGCTGGCTGGTACTGATAGGCTTCATAGTTAACCGTACCGGCTTCTTTAGCCAAGACCCCACCACCCATATCGGTATAGAGCATTGGGGCGCGCATACTGGCTTGGAATAATTGAATTGATTCACTACTCCGCTCAGCTTCTGGGGCAACTTTCGAAACATATAATTTTATTCCCATTTCTTCAGCTTTTTTAGCCGCATTGGCCATAATACCAGACTCAATTTCTATACTTGGATATGAAGTATATACTCGTTCTAATAGAAGCGCAGGCTGGCCGCCTGGTTCAGAAACCAACCGCATGATTGAACGAGCTACTAAACCGCCACTGGAATTACTAGCTACCATAATCTTAACGTTAGGGTCAGTGTAACCAAACAAGCCAGCATTATGCGAGCCTTGTTCGTAGTGCTGACATGAACCGACTGGATAGGCACCAATTTCTATAGTCGTATCCAGATCATGCACATCACTTATAAATACATCACCGAGCTTTTCAGTAGTCTCATAGACGGCATTTACCTCGGTTTCAATCGGTGTCAGCATATCCAATACATCTTCTTGGCTACGATCAGCAATTTCTTTAAATGCACTCTGTATGGTCTTGTTAATGAGCTTACCTTTCTCGTTCATAAAACGCCCGGCGGCAATCTCTTCACCACTGATACTCAATAATTGAGTTAGCGTTATTGTGTATTCAAGACTAGCGCGGCGCTCAGCAAGCTGTTCTAGCTCATTCTCTAGTTCGGTTCTCTGTTGTTCGTTCATAGACGCCGCATCTCTGCGAATACGATGAAGTTCACCAGTTCGCTGACCAATTTCTTTTATACTTTCTTGAGCTTCTTGTCGTAAAACAATCGGTTTGGTTTCATTTTTCAGAATATCTTCAAGCCCGGGTATATATCGGGCAGCTTCTACCAGAGTGGCGCTAACTTTGTGAGCCAAGGCTTCTGTATTGATAGCTCCTATATCTTTGATAGAGGTCTGCTCCGATGCTTGCCATTGCGCGTATTGACTCTTAGTTAAATCATGAGGCACCAAACCATCATCAATTAATTTCTGGAAATCTGATTCTTGATATTTCCAGTCAGTGTACCTACCCTGGTTTAATGCGGTCAATAACTCGGCTAGGACCTTACCATGTGATTTATCAGCATAAGCGTCAATATAAACGGCCAAAGGAGTAAAGTCTGGGATGGCATTATATATAACCTCAACCTCCGGCTCTTCATCCAAACCCAGCTGCTTAAAGGCACGAGAGATAATAGCACGCTTAAAGTCAGCTAATGTTTCGATGTCTGTTATTTCACTATCTTCACTTAGTAAATAAACTCCTTGCAATAGTCCGATCTCATCACCAATAGATTTATTAATTTGTGGTTTGAGAGTTTCGAATACCTTTTGAGCTTCTGGGTTCTTCTTTATACTGTTAATTTTTGCAAATACTCCCATTGCTTCACGTAACATGATCTCGTAGGCAGTAGTACCGTCTACGTTAGGAAGTCGTTTTATTAATTTGCGGAAAAATTTATCAGCGTAGTCTAGACGCGGATCTTTAGCCATTCGTTGAATGATATCTGTCTGTTCTAACCCTGCAATCGGAGCTCGGTTATTAACGTACAGCAGCCCGGCCGGATTAGTGGTTTCTAGCTCTTGTAAGTAAGCAGCCTGCCGCTCAGGTGATATGTACTTGAAAAGTTGTGCTGAATTTAGCAGTACATTACCTGGATAGTTCTGGAATATATTATCAATCAGTTGCTCAATACTAGTACCTTTTGGTACGTAAGGTACAAAGAAATCAAAACTACTAAGAAAAACGTTAACAGCACGTTCACTGACTTCGCCACTCAACTGTCCAAGTATGTCGGTCATTTCTTCTTTATTGAGAAAATGAGGCCTTTCTTTTATGAAATATAAGTTAGTAATTAATTGTTTATCCTGAGGAACTGATCGCAATAAGCGTCGGCCGTCTTCTGGGCTCAAGTGAGGAGCCAGATTGTTAATAAAATGAGCTATAAAAAATTCAGAAGTCCTTTCGTCACTTAATAGCTCCTCCAGACCGGCAGTAGCTAAACTTAGGGCTTGGTCTGGGCTTAAATTTTTCATAAATTTACTTGTGTTGCATATCTCTCTTACTTCACCGTTCGCAATTGCTTTGCTAAAAATCAACTTGGTCAGGTCCTCACTGTCAAAATGGCCTGTCTGAACTAACTCGTCCACCCAAAGCGCCATTTGTCTTGCGTTTGCGTTTAAGACGGCTTTGTCCAGTAAACTATTAACGGTTTCTTGGTCTAGGTGGTTATATAGACTCTTGCCTTTTGTGATTATAGAATCAGGACTTATCTCAGCTATTTCGTTTAAGATTACTGTTCTGTCGGCCGGACTTAAGGCGTCTCCTAGCCACTCAGGGTTATGAACTAAGCGACTCGATAAATCACCTCCTGCGGATATGTTGCCGTCGTGCATCTGCTCTCGCAGTCGTCCAACTTCATCCACCATAATTCGAGCAAACTCATGCTTATCGAGAACGTCGTTATATGCGTACGGTAAGGCTACGACTATATCAGCACCATGTACTTTGTAGGCTTGTTTCAGATGCTCTTTATCAAAAATGTCACCGTAAACATTGTGGCAAGCCAAAACACCTTTTACGGTTTCGATTGAACTATTAGAGTCGTTAATAATTCTGTTTAAGGTATCTTTGATCTCTTGTTTTTGCGCGGGTTCTAGTTTCTCACTCCCATAAAGCCTATCCATCAACTGAATACTGTGCTCAGGATCCTTTGCGTACAGTTGCCTGCCGATACTTAGCAGTTCGTCAGCCAACATTAAATCTTGCTCGATTAAGCTTTTAGTGCTAGAAGCCAAATCATAGACTGGCGGGTTTGCTAAATTTTGGGTTAATATCGATTTGGCAAGTTTCTGAGCAGTTTCAAGACCTAGGACCTCAATGACCGAAGGTTTTAGAACACTACTTATAGTAAAAGACTTTGAAAAATCCGCTTTTTCTATGGCTGACTTTAGGATATCGCCGGCATTAGCCAATTCGGCCGTAGCTATACTTTCAGCATTGCTTAATATTTGACCAGGGGAACTTTCCAAAATACTAGCTATACGTTCTTGAACTTTTTCGGGTGGCAAGACAATGCTTGCAAAACGGAGTCTGGGCACAAAACTAAACATCGACTCAATCGTCTGTGCGCAAATACGCTGAAAACTTTGCTCGTTTTCAGTTGCTCGTTGAAGTTCATCTTCGGTTTCAATGCCATTATTGATCATATATAAATTTTTGAAGCTTTTCACAACCTGAATTGCATAATCTTGGTTCCAGGTTTCTTCAGGTTGTGCTTTTAGCTTTTCAGCACCGGCGACTAAACCTTCCATTGTATCTTCTTTGTTCCAACTTTTTTCTAATTCGGTATAAAGATACAGCCCCATCGCCAACAAGCGATCAGTAGTCAAATGCTGTCCGAGTGGTAAATCCTGTTCTTGTTGAGCTGTCTGCTCAATATCTGACATTTTTATGTTTTTCCCCTACTACTAAACTAACTGAGTTTTAGCAAAAGTCAATCAGATAAACAGATGTGGTCTAAGAGGTTTGCTTTGTTCTCTGGAACCAGAAGCTTAGAATATCGCCGACTTTGCCGTTATCTAACGCTTTGGTTATCTTGAAAGTTACCGGGACACCCTGATGCCTGCCATATTCAAAGATATGTCGTTCTTTACCTGATGGATCGTCTTGAACATTAGCAGTAACACTGTCTTTTATGCCATTGGCTCGTTTGACTGTATTTACAAATTCAACTCGGTCACTTGGTTTAAATTCATGGTATTCGCCTTCTTCATCGTTGTAGCCTAAGGGAATGTTATAAAGCTTACTGTCGACGTCTGGTGCGCTAGTTACTCTGTCGAGATCAACATTAAGTTGAGCTATGCCTTCATGAAAGTGATTGAGAGGTCGGACTTGGGCCTCGTGGGCCGTTAGGTCAATGACAACATTTTGGTTTGCTGGTTCTTGTTCTGGTAGACGAAAAGCTTCAGCTGACATGGAGCCGATTATACCACAAAAACATAAGCTTTACAAGTTTAAAGGCAGGCGGTCACGGTGCAAGAGCTACAGACCGAGGTGGGTCTTGATACGCTCTATTACGTCAGCAATAACAACCTGAGATTTGACTAAGTAATCGTCCACGCCCAAACTCTGGGCTTTTTGCTTGTCGCTGTCCTGACTAAGGGCGGTTAGCATGATAATTTTAACATTGGCGGTTTCTGGCGTATTGCGCAGGATATCCAGGACATCAAAACCGCTGACTTTGGGCATCATGACGTCAAGTAGTATCAAGTCTGGTTTGTACTGTATAGCCGTAGCCAAAGCTTCCTCGCCGTTGGGTACACGTTTTGTAGTGAAGCCTTCGGCCTGTAACCTGGTTTCATAAACACTGGCTAGCGAATCATCGTCCTCAACTAATAAAATCTTCTTTGGCCCTTTGCCTGGAGCGGCGGGCGCTGGCGCGGGTGTAGGTTGCGGAGTTGGAGCTGGCGATGGCGCAGCAACAGGTTCAGCTGGTGGTACAGCCGCAGGCTGTGTTTGTGTCTGATCGTCCATAGTGTTAATGCTAACTTACTTACCCTTTTGGGTCAATGCAGCCTGGACAAGTCCGTCAAACAATGGGTGTGGTCGATTTGGGCGACTTTTGAGTTCAGGATGAAATTGGCTAGCTAAGAAATACGGGTGGTCAATACCCTCAATAACTTCAACCAAATGGTTGTCTGGGCTGACGCCGACGGCCTTGATGCCCCACGACTGGTATTTGTCGCGGTAGGCGTTATTGCACTCGTAGCGGTGACGATGACGTTCATCAATTTTATCGGTTTTGTAGAGTTTGGCCGCTTTGCTGTCTTTGGCTAATACGCAGGGGTAATTGCCCAGGCGCATGGTGCCGCCAGTCAGCTCCTTGCCACGTTGGCCGTCCATAGTGTTAATAACTAGGTTTGAGCTTTTAGGGTTGAGCTCTTCGCTGGAGGCGTCTTTTATTCCGGCATTGCGTGCGGCGGCAATCACACCCATCTGCAAACCCAAACATAAACCTAGGTATGGTAGTTTGTTATCCAAGGCATATTGAGCAGCTTTGATCTTGCCTTCTAAGCCACGAGTGCCAAAACCGCCGGGCACAACTATGGCGTCACAACCCGCTAGTTGTTTGCCAACGTTAGTTAGGCGTTTTTCTAGCTTTTCAGCGTCGATCCATTTGATGTCAATGTTGGTTTCATTCCACCAAGCGGCTGATTTGAGTGCTTCAAATACGCTCATGTAGGTGTCTTGGTTGTCTAGGTACTTAGCCACGACACCAACGGTAACCTTGCGCTTGTAGTTGGTCAGGGTGCGTTTGGCAACCTCACGCCAGTCCTTGAGGTGTGGCTTTGATACTTTAAGACCTAGTTTGTCACTAATTACGCTGGCTATACCGGTGTCTTCTAGCTCGATTGGCACACCGTAAATGCTAGGCGCGTTTGGTAGCAAGGCGATGGCTTCTGGCGCGACGCCAGTAAACATACTTAGCTTGGTTTTAACCTTGGCTGGAGCCTTTTTCTCACTGCGCGCCACCAAAATATCTGGGCTGATGCCAAGACTGCGCAAATCACGGACGGAATTCTGGGCTGGTTTGGTTTTGATCTCCTGGCTGGCGCCCAAATACGGCATATAAACGACATGCACATATAGGCAGTTTTCGCGGCCGGCGCGGATACCGAACTCACGGATAGCTTCTATGAAACTGAGGGATTCGTAGTCACCAACCGTACCGCCAATCTCGACAATATGGACGTCAAAATCTTGGCCGGCTTTAGCTATGTAGTCCTGGATGGCGGCAGTCAGGTGTGGAATAATTTGTACGTCTTCGCCCTCGTATTTGCCGTCGCGTTCGTCTTGAATAACTTTTAGTAACACTCGCCCGGCCATAAGCGAGCTAGTTTGGGTTAATTCCTCGTCTAGAAATCTTTCATAATGACCTAGATCTAGGTCGGTTTCGGCGCCGTCTTTGGTTACAAAACATTCGCCATGTTCACGCGGGTTGAGCGTGCCGGCATCAACATTTAGGTATGGATCGCATTTTTGTAGGTTGACTTTGAGTCCGCGAGCTTTGAGGAGGTTGCCAATTGAGGCGGCCGTGATACCCTTGCCTAGACCGGAAAGCACACCACCTGTGACAAATATGAACTTAGTCTGACGTTTGGCCACGCCGGTCTTGCTCCTTACCCCTCTTTACGTTAATGATAATACAGAGCTTGGTATCTTATAGCAAGCTGTTTTCTACTCTGTACTGCCAAAAACCGAGTTGTAGAATTCACGTTCTCTAGCAGCAGACTCGTAAGCTCCAGGTAGCTCTTTGATGTGTTGTTTGGTTAGAGAACCGAAAAGCAAAGTCCCGAAAAGCATGATTAAAGCTGCCGGATCACGTTCAACAAAAGCCAACTCGGCACTAAGACCCGTAATCCCGATTGTCATAACAGAACCTAAGGCTACCTGAAACTTCACAGCACGTGGTAGTTTCTGACTAATTTTCAGCCGTCTTTCAGCTTCCTTTTGTAGATCTACTTGGTCACCCCTGGTCATTAACCAAAGTCTGTATTCAGACTGTGGATTTTCCTGAGCCCATTCAAATATGCCTTGGCCTTTGGCCCCAGTACCCTCAAAATATGATTGAAAAACAGCCGGAGCTGATAAATCTTCCTCTGGGTTGGGATCTTGGTAGCTTTCAGACATATAATTCCCTACTTACGCGTTGCTAGGTTCCAGAACCGTTGGTGCATCTTCGCCAGTTATGTAACCCGCTTCTAACAAATATTTTTCTGCCTGAGAGATACAATAAATATCATGGTAAGTTACTGGACCTGGTATTTCTGCTTTGATGCTAAGGTGAGGTGATGAACCGGTTTCACCAGTGCCGTTCCAGCTGCCAAAGATTGCTAGCAAATCCATGTCAAAGTACTCAGAGTCACAGAA
>CAZRYT010000008.1:0-24130 GCA_964604415.1 uncultured Candidatus Saccharibacteria bacterium | reverse complement strand
TAGATATGCGCATGGATCAGGCGCAGATACTAACGGCTGAAACCATTGTCAATAAGTACGACGAACAACGATTAGCAAAAATTTTGTCTGAGTACGGCGAAGAACCCAAAGCCCGGACAATCGCCAAACTGATTGTAGCCAACCGGCCGCACTATTCGACAACTGAGTTAGCTGGCGTAATAGCCAGGGCTTGGCCAGGGCACAGCAAGGCCCACCCAGCGACACGTAGTTTCCAAGCTATCAGAATCGCGCTTAATGATGAGATAAGCCAAATAGAGCAAGCCCTAGTACTAGCCATAGAACTACTAAAACCAGGCGGGCGAATAGTGGTCATCAGCTTCCATAGTCTGGAAGATCGCATCGTGAAGACAATCTTCCACGATGCCAGTGGTGGCCGCTACGACGCTCAGCTAAAGTTATTGACCAAAAAACCAATAACAGCTGACGATCAGGAAATTGCTATCAATCCGCGCGCCCGTAGCGCTAAGCTACGAGCCGCCGCAAAACAAAAATAAGAAAGGAAGAGGATGCCAATTCAGGTAAAAAACCTCTCCCGCGCGTACAGGGTCCGCGTCAAAGTACTATGACCTTGGTGGGCTAGACTAGCGTCTGGAGCAATCCGGGCGCTGACAGCCCCAAAATAAAAAGAAAGGCCAAAACAAACATGACATACTCAAGTTCTCTAGCTATCGGCAGACAGCGCTTTGCCACTAGCCAACAAAATACAACTGGTTTTAGAACCCAAAAGCGTGCTTTGGGGCCAGTTAGCAACACCATTATGCTGGTGATTTTGGCGTGCTTGTTGGGACTTTTGTATCTGACGCAAGTGACCAAAACTAATGCCCTTAGCTATAAGATTAATGACCTAAGGGCTGCGCAATCGCAGCTTAAGACCGAGCACAATGACCTGGAGGTCAGCGCGGCACGTTTGCAATCACTCGAAAGAGTCAAAAATAGTGACACGGCTAAAGCTTTAGTCTCATTGTCGGCAAGTGATAGCGTTCAGAATTAAAACATAACAGAAGGGGACTCATGAGGCCCAACCGGCCTAATGTGCCAATTATAAGTACAAACTCCCGAATCCGCTGGTGGTACAGCGGACTGTTATTAATTATGGCTATTTTTGCCGTTAGGTTATTTTACTTGCAGGTTATCAGACATGATTATTACGAAAAAGCAGCCTTGTCCAGCCAACTCAAACAATATGAAATCCCAGCCGAGCGCGGCGGCATCTCTGCCCATTATGGTGACAAAGTTACGCCAATAGTACTCAACGAGGTTCGCTACACCTTGTACGCTGACTCTAAATTTGTCGTCAATCCAAGTAACTCAGCCGTGCAGATCCAAAAGGTCATTGGCGGTGATGCTAAGGATTATCAGGATAAGATGACCACAGCCGGCAGCCGCTATCAAATCTTAGCCAAGAAAATTAGCACCGACCAAAGAGACGCTATCATTAACTTGAAGCTAAAAGGCGTGGGAGCTCAACCTGTAAACTACCGTACTTATCCTCAAGGCTCTTTGGCGTCTCAATTACTGGGTTATGTTAACGATGATGGTATCGGTACATATGGGATAGAACAAGCCCTGGAGCCAACCCTAAAAGGCAAACCCGGCCAGCTCAAAGCTATTACTGACGCCAGTGGTGTGCCATTGGCGGCCAATAAGGATAATTTAATTCAAGATCCTATAGCCGGCAGAGACGTGGTATTAACAATTGATATTGGTTTGCAGTCGCAATTAGAGGACATCCTAAAGAGTGGCTTAGACCACGCCAAATCATCATCGGGTGGAGCTTTGATCATGGATACAACAACCGGCGCCATTAAGGCTATGGCTAATTACCCAACCTATAATCCGGCTGAATATTACAAAGTAGACAACGCCAATGTCTTTAGTAACGCCGTTGTTAGTGCGCCGCTAGAGATTGGTTCAGTTATGAAGCCATTAACAGCCGCTAGTGCTTTGGATCAAGGTGTGGTCAATGACAATACCACCTATTATGACCCCAGCCAATTTACAGTTGATGGTTATAAGATCACGAATATCGAAGAAGACGGCGGTCCAGGCACACGTAGCGTCGCTGACATTTTACAGCTATCACTCAACACCGGTGCTACTTGGTTATTGATGCAAATGGGCGGTGGTCAAATCAACCAAAAGGCCCGAGTAGCCTGGCATGACTACATGGTTAATCATTACGGTTTCGGCCAATTAACTGGCATTGAACAAGGTTATGAATCTGGCGGTTCTATCCCAGACCCAATAAAAGGCTCAGCCTTAAATCTTCAATACGCTAACACCGCCTTTGGCCAAGGCATGAGCACAACGCCATTGCAGCTCGCAGCTGCCCTATCAAGTGTGGTAAACGGCGGCACCTACTATAAACCACATCTGGTTGATGCCTACGTTAATGCCGATGGTAGTCAAGATGTTCAACAACCAGTCGTAGTCAGAAAGAACGTTGTTAAAGAAGCAGTCGGGGCTGACATTGTGGGGCTAATGGAAAACGTTATCAATAAAAACTGGCCGATCTATGGTATGAGTCGACCTAACCCAAGTTATGCCATAGGCGGCAAGACCGGCACGGCCCAAGTGGCAAAACCCACCGGTGGATATTATGACGATGTTTTCAATGGTATGTTCATGGGCTTTGTTGGTGGCAATAAGCCGCAGTACGTCATAGTGGTGCGGGTTGATCAGCCCAAAATTGCTGGCTACGCCGGCTCTAAAGCAGCCGCGCCGATATTTGGTCATTTAGTTGATTTGCTTATCAATAACTACGGCGTGAAACCTAAGGTATAATGTAGGGAAACACTAATGCAGCACACAATAAACATTATCGTTCAAACCAACACTATCGCTAGAATCCTGCTACTGGCATGTCTTAGCTTTTTGATCAGCATGCTGATAACTCCGCTCTATACCACGCTGGCATACCACTATGAATGGTGGAAAAAACCTCGTCAGAATGCCATAACCGGTGAAGTCGCCAAAGTCTTTAACTTGCTTCACGCTGGTAAACACAAGCGACTTATCCCAACCATGGCTGGCGGCCTGTTTGTGCTGTCAGTTGGTATCGTAACTCTGTTATTCAACCTCAGCCGGTCAGAAACTTGGTTACCGTTGGCGGCACTAGCCGGCGCTGGTTTGATTGGCTTAGCTGATGACATAATAAATATCCGCGGCTCAGGCAAGGGAACAGCCGGGCTGCCTTTCAAGCTCAAGCTATTGCTAACGACAGCTGTGGCCTTAGTCGGCGGTTGGTTTTTCTACTATAAACTCGAAGTGCACAGTATTTTTGTGCCATGGCTTGGACAGCTGACATTAGGCTGGTTGATAGTGCCTTTGTTTGTGCTGGTAGTGGTGGCGACTGCCAATGCCGTTAATATCAGCGATGGACTGGACGGTCTAGCTGGTGGTCTGGCTTCGATTGCCTTCGGTGTTTATGCGGTAATAGCCTTTATTGAACACCGCTACGGTGTAGCTGGCTTTTGTCTGAGTATAGTCGGTGCTTTGCTTAGCTATACTTGGTTCAATATTTTTCCGGCTAGGTTTTTTATGGGCGATGTTGGCTCGTTTGCACTAGGCACAGCCTTAGGCGTGGTGGCGATGCTAACTGATACTGTAGTTTTACTCCCGATCATTGCAGCCGTTTTTGTGGCCGAAGCTGGCTCAGTTTTACTACAGATATCATCTAAAAAACTGCGCCATGGCAAGAAGATTTTTAGAATTGCACCTATCCACCACCACTTTGAAGCAGTCGGTTGGCCGGAAACAAAAGTCACTATGCGTTTTTGGATCATCGCCCAAGTTGCTGGTGTTTTGGGTCTGGTATTGTTCTTATTAGGGAAGCGCTGATATGCGTTCACGTCAATCACTAGCTTCATCAAGCATCGGACAACGCCGACACCGGCCTGATTACACCTTAGTTGTATTGGCTTCAATCCTGCTAGTTATTGGCCTGGTAGTTGTCTACGCAATCAGTCCTGGTCTAGCGGCTCAGAAACACGTCAGTGATAACTACTACGTCGGCAAACAGGTGATTGCCATTCTGCTAGGTGTCGGTGCGTTTTTGATAACTTCGCAAATTCCTATATCTTTTTGGCGCCGCATGCAAAAACCACTGATTGTAGCCGCTGTTGTAGCCGCGGTGGCGGTCAGATTGTTTGGCGAGCGTGTCAATGGTGCCTACAGATGGGTGCAAATTGGTGGTTTATCTTTTCAGGCGGTTGAACTCATAAAATTTGCGCTATTAATTTGGCTAGCCGCACTCTTGGCGGATAGATTACGCGACCGAACAATTAGCAACACCAATCTAACCCTAAAGCCAATGCTAATTGCGCTTGGATTAGTCGGCGTCGTTGTAGCTGGGCTGCAGAGCGATCTGGGCTCAACAGGCGTAATTGTGATCATGATGGCAGCCATGTGCTTTGTAGCTGGCTTACCCTTGAAACGCGTGGCTATGCTGGGCGGTATCGTGCTTATCGGCACTGTCTTAGCTATTTCCAGTAGTGCTTACCGACGTGAACGTCTGCTGACTTTCCTGCATCCTGAAAGTGATTGTCTAGGCACAGGCTATCAAACTTGCCAGGCTATAATCGGTATTGGCTCCGGTGGCTTGATAGGCAAAGGTCTGGCACGCGGTGCTCAAGCTTACGGCTACCAGCCTGAGGCCGCCAATGACTCGATCTTTGCCATCATGGGAGAGAAGTTCGGCTTTGTGGGCATGATCGGTTTTCTTGGCTTACTGATTGCTCTGTTTGCCCGGATAAAAAACGTTATGGAGAGAGCACCTGATTATTTCTCTCGACTGCTAGTAGCTGGTGTGCTAGCCTGGCTTAGTACCCAAGCCATGATTAACATCGGTGCTATGCTTGGCTTGTTGCCGCTTAAAGGTATAACCTTGCCGTTTGTTAGTTATGGTGGCACAAGCGTGGTCTTTGTAACGGCGGCTGTTGGCTTGGTTTTTCAGATTTCACGTTACACGGCTTTAGGCGGTAAAATAAACTTAGAAGGGAAGGGTAATGAAAATAGTCTTGACTGGCGGCGGAACCGGCGGCCATATTACGCCGCTAATAACCCTCGCCCATGAACTAAAGCAAAACCAGCCTGATGCACAGATAATTTATATCGGTGAGCTTGGTAGCAAGTTTGCGTCAATGACGGCTGCAGACGACCTGTTTGATTACAAATACAAGATTTTTGCCGGTAAGTTTCGACGCTATCATAACCGCAGTTGGCTGGTGCATGTCTTTGATATAAAGACCAATCTGCTAAATTTGCGTGATTTATTCTTGTTTTTATTTGGCTCAGTTCAGGCTTTTTGGTTACTACTTAGGCTAAGACCAGATGTAATTTTTCTGAAAGGTGGTTTTGTGGGCGTGCCAGTTGGGCTCAGTGCCGCTTTGCTCAGGATACCTTTTGTTACGCACGATTCCGATGCTTTGCCCGGGCTAGCTAACCGTCTGGTGAGCCACTGGGCGCGAGTCCACGCTACGGCCTTAGCAACCAGTAATTATCCTTATCCAAAGTCCAAAACGCAGCAAGTTGGGGTGGTTGTTAGTCGCGATTATCAACCTGTTGACGCGAAGCTTCAGGCTGAATACAAAACTAATCTAGGTCTTGGCAGTGATGAGCCACTCTTGCTAATAACTGGTGGCAGTCTCGGTGCTAGTCGGCTCAACAAAGCCGTGGCTAGGGCAGTAAAGAGTATATTAGAAGACTATCCGAAGATGGAAGTTGTTCATCAGGTAGGCAAGGGCAAACTGGAAGATTGGCAAGGTTATAAGCATGATCGTTTGAAAATCCTGGAGTTCTTAACGCCCATGTTTGAGTATACTGGAGCCGCCGATGTTGTTGTCACTAGGGCAGGGGCCAACACTCTAGCTGAGCTTGGGGTCCAAGGCAAAGCTTGCATAGTGGTGCCGAATCCTGACCTAACCGGTGGCCACCAGACGGTTAATGCTAGTTTGCTGGCGCAGTCCAAAGCCGCTGTAGTCGTTGACGAAGACAAACTAGCGGCTGATCTAGAAACCAAAATCAGACAATTACTAGACAATGCAGGCGAGCGCCTGCAACTAGCTAATAAACTTAGGTCTATGACACCTGCAGATGCGGCCTCAAAGCTTGCAAAACTATTATTAAGTATCGCTAAGGGCAACCAACAAGCCTGATGTTTAAGCGTAAACCGAGGCACGACAACCGCCCCAGACAGCCTATTGCTGACATTGGCAGACCCCAAGTCTATTCTTACCAGGCCAACCGGGCTCCTAGCCCCATAGCAAACAATAACTCCCAGCCGGCCAAACGTAACTCGAGCCCAAAAAGTAACAAGTATATAGTTTTTGTAGTTGGGGCAATTGTCTTGCTAATAATGTTCTACAGCCTGTGGCTAAGTGGCAGCCCCACCCTAATCTTGGACAAACAACCTGGGACAATCACTCAGCCACCGGCAAAATATCAAACGGCTCTCAACGAACTTTGGCAAGAAAGTTTATTAAACCGCAATAAAATAACAGTTAAGTCAGCTCAGATGACCCAAGACATATATGATCAGTTTCCTGAGATTACCAAAGTTCAAATCAACCTGTCACTGATTGGTCAAGGTGTGAGTATTCGACTAACTGCTGCTAAGCCCGTCATGCAGCTTATTAGCCCCAATGGTTCCTTCTACCTCGACGAAGATGGCAAAGCGCTTGCCCAGACTAATAATGTAATCGGCCATAACTTGCCAACCATGCCTGTCGTGCAGGATTATTCTGGCTTGAGTGCTTCGGTTGGCAAAACTCTTTTACCAAGGAGTGAAGTTGATTTTATTAGACAGCTAAATGCTGAATTATTAGTCGCTAAATTGCCTATAGCCTCAGTTAATCTATCTGCCAATGAAGCCGATGAGGTTGACGTCAAACTGACAGGGCAGGGGTACTATCTTAAGTTCAGTGTTATTAGCGACGCCAGACAATCTGTCGGGGCATATCTAGCTGTTAAAGCTAAACTGGACGCCACCCATCAGACACCAGCCGAGTATGTAGACATACGTATTCCAGAAAAAGTATTTTACAAGTAACACCACCACTCTACCCCATTAGTTCGTAATATGTTCAGTTTTAATAATGATCATACTTTGTTAAAAAACTATACTAACATACATAAAAAGGGAAAAGTCAAAATTATTAATAATAGATAGAGCAGGAGAGGAAACAATAAAACAATATGAAAAGCGTGAAAAAGCAAATGATTTCACGACATGGTTGTGGAAAAGTCTATGGCTGTGTGGAATGTCACAGCCAGCAGCATAGCAGCTATAGAACACTAAACACTAGGTATGCATTGTGATGTTAGTGCAGTGTTACAAACAAATGCATTTATATGCAGCAACAGCCGCAAAGTCCCCTGTAGCAGAGGTAATGCTTGTCATCTATTGAAATTAATAACGAGTCGCAAAATATACATTGTGCGACGTCATGTGTATGTTTGTGTTTGATGCTCTACTTCGTTCTATCCACCCGCTTTTCTATGTGCTCTGCACATTTTTGTTTTTTATTTTATTAATCCCTGCCCATTTGTTGTTTCCCGCAAAAAAGACCAAACATGATAATCCACTATTTAGCCGCCAACCACTAACCTTGTTCGTATTTTGTACAATTAATTTTGTGGAATCAAACTTAGCGTTTCTTGTAGACACTTCAAGACCCTGCCGGTTGAAATCTGTCGTGATCCAGTTGCACCATTTCCGGCGTATTGAGTGTTCCACTTACGGTTTCTAAGTCTTTGGTAAGGCGTTATGTTTCTGAAGACATTTTGGTTGATTGAGTATTCAAAAGTTGAGGTGACTTTTTTGCGTGTTGGTCCCGGAATCAATATAACCATATTCCTGGCTGAATAACTTACTCTAAGTTGCGGCAGGTCTTGGCCGAAGTCCCATTCTAAAACACACCTCGGGTTAATTGGATCGTTATAAAAGGCATCAGTATGAGCAGAAACGTCAAGCATTGATAGGTTTACGCCAAGATCGTTATAAATCAAACTATTAATTTGTCTTCCGCCCATTTTCGATAACAAAGAATAGTCGAGGCCAACATCTAAAGAAACGCGTTCAATCTGACGATTGGTGGCACTAATGGTAAGGTTGAATAAGGGCCCTTCAAAGATATTGGCGCTGTCAGGTTTAGTAACCACACTGAACTCCTTTATGGCCGGTGTTTTTGATCCATCTTTTTCTAATCGTAATGACATCTTGCTACTGATGTTATTGTCCGTACTGGCCCATTCATAAAGCCTTTTTGGTCCTTGTTGTTCAATTAGCTCTTGAGCAGCATTGGTGAGCCCTAAGTAATATGGATCAATAATCTCCTCAACAGAGGCTTCTAACTGCCCTTCTCTTGCTTTCAGGACAGCCAATTTCTCCATTGCTTCGATGTCTTCTAGTGGATTCGGGAAACTAGCCGTTACTTCAGTGACCGGAACAACTCCCTTAATATCTACCGGTCTAATTTCGGGACTCATAAGCTTGTTTTATTCAGCTAGGGCGTAAGTAGCTTTAGCAACGCGCTTGAATTGTGCTTTGCCTTGTAGATTCAATAAAATTGTAGTCTCTTTGACGTGGCGGCTCTTAAGCACTTCTTTGACAATAGCATCGCGGTGCATAGGTTCTTTGGCTTTTTTTAGCACCTCTGTTATAACATCGGCCACAGTGCCCTTAGCGTATCCCCACTCTTTTAGGGCGTAGATACCGCGCCCAATTAGTACGAATCGCTTGTCTTTGATAAGTTCGTTATGAATGGCTTGGGTAGTAACGTCTTTGCGCTTAAAGTCAGATTTCTTGATAGCAGCGGCGATCTCATTGAAGTGCATGTGCTTGCCCTGCTCTTTTAAGATGACGTAGATTTTATCGCGAATGTTCTTAGGATTAACCATTGGCCATTTCATTAGACCCCAGCGGCCATTAAGGGTCGCCAACTCTTTGCTAACGCTAGCTAAAGCGGCGGCGTGACGGTTGTTGTCGGTATTAGATGCTTTAGCAACTTCTTCGATGGTTGAAGGTTCTTTCAGAGCCTTGATGCCGTTTATAATCTTCTCTACTAATTTCTTGATAGCTTTTTCATCATGTAGACCCTTAACGCCGACAGCGTGATAATATTGGTCGTTTTCATCGATAACGGCTAGCTTTGGACTAAGTTGGGCAAGGAAAGATACGCGAGATTGGTCAACGCGGCTGTTCTCGGGAGTTAATTTGGCTGATAAGTCAGAAACACGGGCAACATCGCCCATTTGGCTGATTTGCTCTACAAAAACCTCTTGAACCGTCTGTAAGTGCGGTAGTTTGCCTTCACCGGCTTGCGCTTTCAGACGCGCAACCACAGCTTTCTCCAGCTGTCGGACGCGTTCGCGGGTAATACCTAACAGCTCACCGATCTGTTCTAGTGTTTCTTTGCGGTCAAACAGCCCAAAACGGCGGGAAATTATCTCCCTTTCCCTTTCGCGCTCTATAGTCCCAAGAATGTCGTTTACGATTTTCTCAATCTGTAACTTGACTGCTTCGGCCATAGGTTTTCCTTCTTTAACTGCTGTATTACCGTTCATTTACTAATATTCTATAACTAATTGATAAATATGTCAACTATTCCTTTTACTTTGTTTATTTTAGCATGAAATGGACGTTACGGCGCAATCATGCAATTACAAACATATAAGAGCATACCTGTTATTTCTGTGCAAAAGTATGGTGCTATCTACTACGTTTTCTTGCGGCGGCGGAAGCGGGCTTTCTTGTCTGGCGCTTTGTCTAGCAAGTCTTTAGCTTCAACCTCTGTCAATTTCTTTGGATCAACTGATTTGGGGATGCGCGCATTCTTTTTACCGTTAGTTATATAGGGTCCATAAGGTCCATTTAACACTTTAATACCACTTGGAAATTCAGCAATATTTTTCTCGGCCTCCTGCTTTTGCTTTTCGGCGTAAAGTTTACGGGCGTCGGCTTCATTGATGGTTAACGGATCATGTTCTTTTAGCGACACAAACGTCTTATTGACTTGAATATAAGGCCCAAAGCGGCCAATGTTGGCTTTGATTTCCTCGCCTGACTCGGTCTTGCCAACTACCCTCGGTAATTTGAACATTTCCAAGGCCTGCTCAACAGTGACAGTTTCTAGGGTGGCATCCTTTGGCAACGGTGCAAAATCCGGCTTGGCTTCATCGTCGGTGGCACCGCGCTGTAACATCGGTCCATAGCGACCAAAACGGGCAATGATGGGCTTACCGCTAGTTGGGTCTTTGCCTAGTTCCCTGGCCTGTGATGTCTCTTCGCGGCTGACTGATTCTGATTTCTCCACTAAGGGGTGAAAGCGTTTGTAAAAGTCCTTGAGCATCTGTTCTTTGGATTCTTTGCCTTCAGCAATATCGTCCAGTTCTTTCTCGGCGTGAGCTGTAAAGTCATAATCCACGATTGAACTGAAATGTTTGACTAGAAAGTCAGTAGTGACTTCGGCTACAGAGGTAGGAAGTAATTTGTTGCGGTCGGCACCGACGGTTGTTTTCTCTGTAACCTCGCTGATATTGCCCTTTTCAAGCCGAATAACAGTTACGTCGCGTTCTTGGCCGATGACATCGCTCTTTTCTACGTAACCCCGGGCTTGGATGGTAGAAATGGTTGGCGCATAAGTACTAGGCCGGCCGATACCCAATTCTTCGAGCTTTCTGACCAAACTGGCTTCAGAATAACGAGCCGCCGGCTTAGTGAAAGTCTGTGTCCCGGACATGGCTTTCAGGTCCAGTGCATCACCAACCTTTAGTTGTGGCAAGATAACATCCTCTTTGCTGCCACCGTAAACCTTGAAGAAGCCGTCAAATTTTAGGACTTCGCCTTTAGCCATAAGGGTCTCCGAACGGTTGCTCATAGATATTTCTAGATCTGTTTTATCAATGGTGGCTGGCGCCATTTGGCTGGCAATTGCCCGCCGCCAAATTAGCTGGTAAAGCTTAGTTTGTTGCTCGTCATTGCCGGCGGAAAGCTTGTCAAAGCTGGTTGGCCGGATGGCTTCATGGGCTTCCTGGGCGCTTTTGTTCTTGGTCTGGAATTGACGCTCGTGGTGATAATTAGCGCCAAAAGTGTTAGTTATGTACTTCTTTGCGGCCGCTATGGCTAAAGATGACAAAATTGTGCTGTCGGTACGCATATAAGTAATGTGTCCGCTTTCATAAAGACGCTGAGCCAGGGTCATGGTCTGCTTGACGCTGTAGCCCAACTTCCGGGCGGCTTCTTGTTGGAGTAATGAGGTAGTAAATGGTGAGCCCGGACTGCGACTACCCGGTTTTTGATCGATGTTACTGACTTTGAACTGAGCAGTCTTAGCGGCTTCTAATAATTCTTTGGTTTTGGCTACCGATTCTAATCTTTTGGATAGCTCAGCCTCGAAGTCTTTGTCTTTATAAAAAGTACCGACAACTTTGAAGTTGGCTTCGGCTTGGTGACCTTTAATCTCGCGTTCGCGTTCGACGATCAAGCGGACCGCTACCGATTGGACCCGGCCGGCAGACAGGCCAGTTCTAACTTTTTTCCAGAGAACGGGACTGAGTTCATAACCAACCAGACGGTCTAGAATACGGCGGGCTTGTTGAGCGTCTACTAGATTAATGTCAACGGTCCGTGGCTTAGCTACGGCTGCCTCTAAGGCCGATTTAGTAATTTCGTGGAAAACTATCCGCTTGGTTTGGGCTGGCTTAAGGCCTAGCGCTTCACACAGATGCCAAGCAATGGCCTCACCTTCGCGGTCTTCATCAGTTGCTAGCCAAACTTCAAGGCCACTAGCGGCTTTCTTGAGTTCACGGACTACTTTGGTTTTGTCCGGGCTTATCTCGTAGCTAGGCTTGAAATCATGCTCGATATCAATGTTTAAGCCCTTTTTAGGTAGGTCACGAACATGGCCAAAACTGCTTTTGACCGAGAAATCTTTGCCAAGATACTGTTCAATGGTTTTGGCTTTGGCCGGACTCTCCACGATAACTAGATTTTTAGGCATTAGTGTTTAGTTTACCTGTTTATACGTTATCGGCAAATAAGACTAACAGAATACTCAGCCGTTGCCTAGGCGGTAGCCTACCCAGATACCTAAGAAAGCGCCAACTGTACCTAGGACAAAGCCCCAAAGGCCTAAAAAGTTACCGTGATCAAGAAAACCACCTAGGACGCCACCGATGGTCGAGCCGACAAATATGCCTATCCATATGTATGTTTTAGTTTCCACAGTTTTATAATAACGCTTTAGCTTGTGTTTTGCTCATGCCAAGAGCAGAATTGGATTTATGGAACATGCAACCCTACACACCGCTACAACCCCAGTTGACACATTCGTGGAAGCCTATCGCCTAGCTGGCAATCAATTATTTACGGACTGCTTAGAGGGTATTAATAACGGTGGATATATCGAAAAAGCCGCTCAGGCCGCCGTTATACTTAACAAACTTGATGTTCCTATAAGCCATGAGGCCTGGATAGGACTGTTTATGCTCAAGATTGATTTTGATGTGGCTGAAGGACGTGGTTACAAGGAAAATGATCTCGAGGCTATCCGCAAACAAAAAAGAGAAGCCGCCAGATACGTTTTGCAGGCTTATGGTATGAGCGGGCTAGAAGTTGATGATGACTTAGTGAAAAGCGCTGCCAAAGAGGGAGGTTTTGCTGATGCTGGTCTTGCCATGGTCTTGAAAGCCCACACTGACTACCCTGAGTTAGTATCTGACAGATATTCTTACAGACAAGACGGACAAGAAAACAAAATGGATAAGGCCGAAGCACTCAGGTATAAGATCAATGGACGTCATGCCATAGGTCGACATGTTGGTGAGTCGCGCTGGAATGGTTTTATGCTCGGTGTCTACAAGAAGAAGCTAGCTAAGTTAGAAGCCTAGCGGATTTGCCAGCTAACTCTCCTAGTACGTACAGTTGTTTGGGCGGCGAGGCAATATTCTTTAGAGCTGGCGGGAAAGATTTGTCGGTTGGTGATGTCTTAAACGACCCCATATAGACATATAATATAGCTAAGTTTGCCAAAACTGCAAATACGTATTGACAAATAATATAAAATTGCTAAAATAGCAATCCGTAAGCGTAATACTACGTTTATGCACCTTTTATAGATGTATTTGCTGCTTTTAGTAGCAAATAACACTATTCTAACAATTTGTTAGATTGTTTTAGAGTCGGATCAAAGTTGTTACCCTCCACTTTATTCTCTAGTGCCTTCGGGCACGGCTCTAAAGCAAACTAACCCCTTTAAGACCATTTTATCTTCGGATTAAGGTGGACCCCCCGTTTTTAAGAGTGAGTCCCAAAGATTCCGTGTGCCTTAGGGCGGACGGAGACGTAGGCACTTTAAGAGTTTTGTCCTAACGTTTCACTGGGTGGGCTTAAAGGGTGCTTTTGGACATGTTACTCCTTATGGGAGGCAGACGTGTCCTGAAATGAGTCTCCAGTGGTGCCCACCCCCTCTGGAGGCTCTTTTTAGTTTATGAGATAATAATAGTATGGAAGAAGATCCAGGTACCGGAGATTTAGTACTTGAAGATCCGGACATAAAAGCATTAGGTCCCCCTGCGGCTAAAAGGCGCTGGCCTAGAGCCGAAATTCCGGAACTTATGAGCAGAATAGACAGCTCTTTAGAGAGATTAATTGATGCCAATCCTGGTATGACACCTTTCGGTGCCATAAGAGGTTCAGATATTTTGCGTATTCATGAAGATACAATGGCCTTAGATAAAATGACTGGAGTTCTCCGTAACGTTTTAGCGGATGAAGTCGAAGTTTTTATTCAAGAAAATAGTAACGATTAGTTAAACTATAAAACTGCGGGTTTCCTCAGATAACTTGCCAGTAGCAATAAACTCCGTTAACAGAGCTACCGCCTCCCTTTTCATATTCTTGAGCTGAGATTCTTCGTCTTGGCTTAATTTGCCCAGCACAAAGTCAGCTCCGTCTATTTGGGGTGGGATTTTGGGGCCTATGCCTATCCTGACTCGACCGAAGTTTTCTCCAATGTGTTCGACCAGGGACTTAACACCGTTATGGCCGGCGGTACCACCACCTACCCGGCTACGAATTTGGCCGAAGTCTATATCTAGCTCATCGTGCACCACCACTACATCTTTGTCGGCAATTTTATAAAAATCCATGACAGCCCTAACGGCTTCGCCAGATAGATTCATCATAGTGGTTGGTTTGCATATAATCACTCTGGTGTCTCCGACATTCCCTGATGCCAATTGGCCCTTAAAGTCTTTCTTAGCGCTCCAAGGCCCAATGTTATGAGCTTCAGCCAGGGCTTCCACGCATAAAAAGCCCAGGTTATGCCTGGTCATTTCAAACTCTTTGCCAATATTACCGAGCCCAATTATCAATACGCTCTTATTTAACCCCAAAGTGTAGATAGGCTTGTGCTCGCTGGTGTCATAGGGATTCTTTTGAAATAGTGCCATGCCACAAGTGTGCCATCAGGCCTGCTTGCGGTCAACGTGCTTTTCGAAAAACCAGAACTTGATGGCAGTGCCCTCAAAGCCAAAACGTTCGCGCAGTTCGCGCTCCAAATAACGTTTGTAGCTCCAATGTAGGAGCTTGGTATGCGCCCCGTAGATCTTAAAATTAGTTGGGTTGTCAGCTTCCTGGACTATATAGTTCAGTTTTGGCTGTCGGTTCTTAAGCCCGGCTGGCGGATGTTTCTCGGTGACTTCTTTGAGCCAGCGGTTGAGCTCGGCTGTTTTTAGCTGTTTACTGCGTTGTTTCTCTATGTCCAAGACTATTTCTAATAGTTTGGCAACGTTTTGGCCGCTGATAGCACTGGTAAAAATCAGCGGTGCCCAGGGCACAAAATCATAATTATGAACTATTTGCGGCGCCAGTTGATCGCGTGTATAGGCGTCTTTCTCCAGCGCATCCCATTTACTGACAACCAAAATAAGACCTTTGCCAGATTCCTTTACCAAGCCGGCGATTTTTTGGTCGAGGGCAACATTGAGCTCATTTGCGTCCATTAGTAATAGTGCCACATCGGCTTGTTCGATAGCGGCCAGACTACGGATAACGCTGAAACGCTCCACGCCCTGGCCAATCTTACCGGCGCGCCGTATGCCAGCCGTGTCCATCAATTCTATCTCTCGACCTTCGTAGCGCAGCACAATGCGGTTAACGTCCCGAGTGGTACCGGCTCTATCAGCCACAATCGCCTGCTGTTTCTTGGCTAGAGCATTAAATAGAGCTGACTTGCCAACGTTTGGTCTACCCAACAGAGCTACATGTAAGCGATCACTGGCCTCTTTTAGTGTTGCTTTAGGGATAAGAGCACTGAATTGATCTAATAAGTCTTCTATACCGCGGTTTTGGCTAGTGCTGGTTAGGATGATTGGCTTTATGCCCAAACGCTGGAAGTCGCCAGGCTTAGCTTTTGGGGCTTTGTCGGCTTTGTTGACGACTAACATGACGGGTTTTTTGGTTTTGAGCGCCATGGTGGCCACGCGGCGGTCTTCATCGGTAATTGGGACATTGGCTTCAGTTACCACCCAAATAACGTCGGCGCTATCGGCAGCTTGAGTAATTTGCTCCTGGATAGTGAACTCAAAATCGTCTTCTGGATCTTTGATGCCCGCCGTGTCAACAAGCCAAAACTGCTTGCCATGGTAATCGGCTTTAGCGGTTATGCTGTCGCGAGTAGTACCAGCTTCTTGGGCTACGATTGCCTCACGGCGCTTTAAGATAGCGTTGAATAAGCTGGACTTGCCAACATTCGCCCGCCCAACAATCGCCACAATCGGCAGTTTTTTGTTACTCATTTACAACATTATATCTTTATCTGGTCAAATTTACCAGAGATAAGCCTATTTAATTTGTATGGACCAAACTGGGTACGGTGGAGTTTTGTAACTTCATAGCCCAGCGCGCTAAAAGTGCGGCGGATTTGGCGGTTGCGGCCCTCGTTCATTCGGACAATCCAGTCCTTGTCCTGGCCGCTAAGTCTTAGTCGACTCAGGCCGTCCGCAAGCTCAACGCCCTGTTCTATTCTGAATTTATGCTCTGCTTCCAATGGCTTGTCTAGCTGTACTTTATAGACTTTTTCTTTTTGGTTTGAGGGATGGGTTAGGCTATTGGCTAATTTGCCGTCATTAGTCAGTAAAAGTAGTCCAGAGGAATCTTTATCCAAGCGTCCGACAGGTTTTAGAGTATGAAATTCGGCCGGCAACAGATCATAAATGGTCTTACTGCCCTGCCCGTCACGTGAACAGACGTAACCGACGGGTTTATTCAATACAATGGCTTGCAGCTTAACTAACCTAAGGTCTGTCCCGTCGAGAGACATTGAGTCCTTATCATCAATTATCTGCCCTAGCTCAGCCAATACGCCGTTCACCTTGACTCTTTTATCAGTTATAGCCTGGTCAGCCGCCCGCCGACTCAAACCACTAGCTAAAGCGACGTAACGGTTCAATCTCATGCTAGCTATTATAACTGCTTACAGGGCTAAGCTACTGGGATCTGGACTACTGCCATTGGGTTGGATAACATTGCCTGGCGTCTTTGAGCTATCCTCAGTAATTGTCGAGGCGGCCGGCGCCGGTTCTTGGGTTGGTTGGATAACAGCTTCGGTATTAAGCGTTGGTGAACTGCCTTTGGCTTCTTCCTTGGCTAGCAAAGCATCAAGATCCGGTGGTTTTTGTGTGATGTCGTTTATTGGCACAATTATTTTTTTGTGGGCTACTGGCACGTCGTCCCTGGTGCTAGTGTCCGAAGTGGGAGCTGTTGGGCTGGGATTAGTCGAGATCGGTTGGCTAACAACAGGTGCTGGCGTAGGTTGGTTAGTTACGGCTGCAGTTGGTGAAACAACACCATTAGGTTGAGGGTTGGTCTCTTCAAATTTCTTAATGTTATTGTCAACTTTGGCTTCTTCTTCCTTAATGGGTTGACTCAGGTCTGGATTGACTGCGACTGGCGTGGAACTCGGGCTGTTATTGTCAGCTGGTACTACGGGCTCTGGTGGCGTTGGCGTAGGCACGCTTGGTACAGGCGACGTGGTGCTAGGCTCTGGTGCGGGGGGTGTGGGTGTGGCGACTTGAGGTTGAGGAGTCACGGCCACTGGTGGCTGCGGAGTTGCTAGCGTAGAAGTTGTTGCGCTACCAGCAGCTGGTGCTGCAGTAGTACCGCTCAAAATCTCTCTAGCGACTTTGGCGACGTCCTCTAGCGTTACTTGTGATTTGACTAGATAGCGGTCGGCACCTAGCTTATCAGCTCTGGCCTTGTCTTCGGCTTGGCTGAGGGCCGTCATCATGATAACTTTGGTGTCTTTAGTTTCAGGCGTGCTACGTAGGATGTCGAGCATATCAAAGCCGCTGATCTTGGGCATCATAACATCAGAGATTATCAGGTCTGGCTTTTCTTTGACGGCTAGAGCTAGGGCTTCCTCACCGTCACGAGCACTGACTATCTCGTAGCCCTCGGCTAGCAAGCGCGCTTCATAAATTTCGCGCAAGTTATTGTCGTCTTCAACCAGCATAATCTTGGTCATAGAAATCTCGTAATCCTAATGCTTTTATTGGTGTTATTGTAACATGCCATGCTGTTATACCTGCAAGGTGTTCTCTTGCGCCTTTTTAAGCTGTTCGGCGCGATTAGTCTCTAGCCTAGGCAGGTCAATATAAAACTTGCTGCCCTTGCCGAGCTCGCTCTCTACCCAGATGCGACCGCCGTAAAGCTCAACAATCTTTTTACAAATAAACAAACCCAAGCCGGTACCGCCGATGGTGCGCGTGGCTGTGTTGTCGACCCGGTAGAATTTCTGAAACAGATGAGGCAGATCGTCGGCCGGGATGCCAGGGCCAGTATCGCGGACATAGAATTGGACTATTTTATCGTTGGCAGTCAGGCCAATTGAAACTTTGCCGCTGTCAGTATATTTAACGGCGTTATCAAATAAGTTGGTTATGACTTCGCGTAAACGGTCAGGGTCGGCAAAAACGTAGCTCAGTGGAGCCACTACATTATCGCCGCTAGTAGCAAAAGTCGATGAAGCAAAATCCATGGCCAGGCCTTTTTTCTCGGCACTGAATTTTAGCCCATCGCTAACTTGTTGCAAGAAACTGCCTAGCTCGACGACCTGTGGGTGGCTAGACAATCGGCCGTCTTCGGCTTTAGCGCTAGTCAGCAAATCCTGGAATAGCTTACCCAGGTGCTGGGTGCTCTCATGGGCTTTGATCAAAAAGTCGCGGGCTTTGGCATCAATCTTGCTAACTTTTTCGTTCAAAGCCAGTGCTAAATAGCCTTCAATGGCGGCTACAGGCGTACGCATTTCGTGACTGGCCGTGCTGATAAAATCAGCCCGCCGGTTTTCCTCGGCCCTAGCTTCACTGACATCACGTAGCACTGCCACGCAGCCGGCCAACTGATTGGCTTTGGGCAGTATGATTGGCGAAACTACTAGAGATACAATAATAAACTTCTCATTGCGGTCAATCAGCCTGAGGGTAGCGTTTTGCTGCTGGCTGTTAGCTAAAACTTGGCTGAAGGGGTTTTGATTAGCAGCTAAATCTTTGCCATCCTCTTGGCTAAGTTTGACGACCAGTTTAGCATCAATGCCAATTGCCTCTTTGACAGGCCATCCAGTCATCCTTGAAGCTGAAGGGTTCAGTAGATTGATCTTACCTTCAGTATCAATCACCACGATGCCGTCTGAAATTGATTGCAGCAAAATCTCAGACTGTTGTTCTTTACTACTGAGCTGGCCCGTTAGTTGAGTTATTTTCTGACTTTCTCTATCGACGTAGAAGCGTTTCCAGACCATGTAACTCGCCAAGCTAAGTAGATAAGTAACCAAAACCGCGGCGATAGTTAGTGGATCATTTGCCTTTATGTCGTTCTTACCTGAAGCGATTAGTATGTAGTAGACCGTGACCAAAAAATCGTAGCCAATCACTACATAGAGACCAAACATCCCACTAAATAGGATCTGTATGTACCAGGCAATCAAAAACCACGAATGCGGTTGTACGGAGTTACGAATGATAGAGATGTTGGCTAACGTCAATATCATGGCTGCACCCAAGCCAGCCGTCCATGGGTTAGAACGCGCTTCTCGCCTATAGAGCAAAAGGCCGTAAATGATTTGCACCAAACAAATAACACCAGTTACAGGTATAAAACCTAAGCCCTTCAAATCAATGCTGGTGAACTTGCCTGACCAGGCTATGATGGTGAGTACTAGGTAAACAAAACTTATGGCAACTGCGGCGTAGTTATACCAAGCATAAAATTTGTCTTTTACCAGCTGCATATTACGGTTTTGCCCACCTATTTCATAATGTTTATGGTTTTCTAAGTATACGCCAATCTTCTCTGTTCTAAAAAGAAAAACCTGTACTCAAATGGTGACCCCGGCGGGATTCAAACCCGCGATCTTCTGGATGAGAACCAGATATCCTAATCACTAGACGACGGGGCCATGGCTGGAACGCTGGAATACTAGCATAACAGATTAGAAAACGCTAGCTGAGTCTGACTGAGGGCAGCTCATCCCATTGGGTTGTATAGCGTGGGCTGACCAGCGTACGACGCGGTTGCCAGTCGTTGCCTAGATCTTCGGCGGCATAGTGAAGAGAACGCTTGCCGTAACGTTCGTTAACGTCGTCTAATACTTGCATGCGCGATGACGAACGCACGTGCTGATTGACATCAACGGCTCCGTCAAGATCGGTCTGCAAAGCGCCCACGGGCACAAAATCATAAAACATTACCCCTGCTCGGTAGTAAGCGGCGTGTGGCTCATAGATTTGGCTTAAGGCATTGACCAAAGCTCCGGTTAGATGCCCTGTGTCAGCTGTTGGCATGGTGAATTTTAGCTCGCTACTCCAGCGCCGATAGCCCAGTTTGTGTTTATTGGTAGCCAAAAATAAACTGGCTCGTCTGGTCAGCTGACGACTTTCACGCAGACGGAAAGCGGCCTGAGCGGTAAAGGTGGCAATAGCCGCCTCAATGACATAAATATCTTTGACGTCCTCCCCAAACGTTCGGGTTCTGGCGATGCTTTGTCTAACTTTGCCACTCAACTCCAGCGGTAAACAGCTAGTGCCATTGAGCTCATAGACCATCTGTGCACCATGTATCCCCATCAACTGTTTGGCCAGACTTGGTCGCAAATTAGCTATGTCGTGGGCGGTGGTGAGACCTAGGGCTTGCAGTTTTGGCGCCAAGCGCCAGCCTATGCCCCAGACGTCTTTAATCGGCAGGAGTTTTAAATGTTGCTCGCGTTCCTTGTCATCAACACCTACCACGTTCAAAGCTCCCTGGTGAGCAGGTTCTTTTTTGGCCCTGTCTGAAGCTAGCTTAGCTAGGGTTTTTGATGGGGCAATACCAATAGAAACCGGCATGCCCGTGTAGCGCAAGATTTGTGCCCGCACCGCCCTGCCCCATGCCGTGTAGTCAGTGATATGTAGCTCTGATAAATCTAGGAATGATTCATCAACCGAATAAACCTCTATGCGCGGCGTTATGGTGGTGAGCAGTTGGGTAATACGCCGGCTGATGTCGCCGTATAACTCAAAATTGCCAGAGAACTGGACCACTTTATTTTGGTTAAAGGTACTGCGCCACTTAAAAGCCGGTGCCCCCATCGGGATGCCCAAAGCTTTGGCTTCGTTACTGCGGGCCACTACACAGCCGTCATTACTGCTTAGAACCACGACTGGCTTGCCTTCCAGATCAGGGCGGAACAAGCGCTGGCAGCTGACGAAGAAGTTATTGCAATCAATCAGAGCAAAAACTGGCGCCAGGCTCATTATCTAGCTCCAGCAAACTGATGAATGATGCCAGTAGCTACGCCCCAGACTTTGGCGAAGATTGGTAGACGGTTGAAGCGGCAGATCATCATACTGTCGTCTTGCCAGTAGATAACCATTTGGGCACCGCGCGGCTTGATTGCCCTATCGACAATTACAATGTCGTTTTTAAAGACGCCTAAATCTTCACCGCCATTGCCAGCTATGCGCATCAAAAACGTACTGACAGGACGCCTTATTAGTAATTGATTAAGATCTAATGTTTGTAGGGATATGTCAGTTGCTGGGTTGGGGAAACCATCGTGCACACTAACGCCCTCGGGATTCTCATAATACATAACAAACCACTCTTTCTAGAGATTAAATTCGGCCGTCACCAAGCCTAATAGATATAAAAGCGACTCTGACTGAAGTTGGAGCCATCTGCCGAAACAGAAGACTAGTGGTTTGTAATAAAGCCTGCAAGTGGAAAGGGCTAACCCAGTACCTACATGACTAACAATAAGTATAATTGATTGGTCGTTGGAATTCTATACAAAAATCAGCGGAAGCTGCTCTAAAAAGCAACTTCAGATAAAGTTGGAGTAAAGTCACGTATTTTAGAGGGTATAGATTTGATATCAAATAAACGGCTCTGATCAAGTTTATGGGCTCTGATATGTTGAATAGCGGCCTCAAAAGACAGCCCGGTGGTCTCCTCCACTAACTTATCATTCTCCAAAACTAATGTGAATTTTCGCTGACCTTCATCATTAGCCTCGACAAATAAAACATAATCACTATCTGGTATCTCATAACGGAAATCTTCCAAGCGTTCTCCGCCGTCAAACAAAAAACTGGGCAAAAAAGCATCTGAAATAACATGTTCTAGATAATAGCCAGGCGTGACAGAAAAATTATTGTCTCTTATCTCTGCTTCATCTACTGGTTTTATCGTTACTTCCTTATGGCCTGCGGTCAAAAAATCTAGGGTCTCAGATAGCGGTACGTCATAAGTTTGCATTAAAAATAAGTTGGGACAGGTACGCACACCGGGAAATGTGTCATGCCCCGGGATTAAGGGCTCTGATAAATTTAACTGACACTGTAATCGGAATTCTTCCTCAAGATCCGGTAAAATCTTTTCCACGACATCGGCAGCATTGGAGTAGGCCCGAAGTAATTGCATTCGGCTGGTTTTGGCAAATACCTTCAATAATTCCTGCCTCAAATCTTCTGACATATAAGTGAACGGAGGTTCATTAATCAATGATTGGGCACTGGGTAAAATTTGCGGAGCGATAACTTCTATAACGTCACTAACCATCCAGTCGAATATGTTGCTGGAAGACACCTCATTGAACCTACCCATCATGGCCTTGGCCAAGTCAAAGTTCGGATCGCTTGTTAGCTCATTAGCATAATCATCAAACAAAAGTTGTATATAGTCGCGGACATTTTTCTTAAGCTCAAGATGAATAAGTTCGTTATTAAGTGGATCTTTAATGACTTCTGCAAAAGTATCAGTTAATTGTTCTGGAATTTCCGGAAAAAACTTACCAATCACATAAGTAGCTAGCTCACTAAAGTTCACAAAACTGAGATTAAGTAGACCGGGGTCTGGATTATCTGGTTTTTCATCAATGATCTGTTGGGCAGCAACCAATATCTCAGCAATTTTTGGATAAAACTTGCTGGCTGAAACGTAAACCGTGTCGTCTACCTTTTCATAGCCATCCAACACCATCATCTGTTTAATATAGTCGCTTATAAAAGTAACCGACGACGTTTTAAGATCCCTGGAAATCACAATTCTATCAAGCGAATAGATGGCTTCAATGGCCACAAGCAAATCCTGAGCAATATCTTTGGCAGTAATCGGTTCGTCGCCTATGCCTAAAGGTTCGCCATGAACGCTATCCAGATCAACTATACTGCCTAATGCCGTTACGTTAAGCTCAGTGGGGTAACGATGAGACAAACCGATCGAGTGCAATTTAGCTAAATTCCTGGCTAGGTTTGGGGCAATAATTTCGGTATTAAATCTGATTATGTCTGAAAAGTTTCGCGGATCGTAAGGCTTCTGTTCTGTGATGAAGTGTTTGTTGGCTAGAGCAAACACTTCCCGACGCACCCTACTACTAGCAAGATCGTCTACCCTAAAGCTAGTATCCATAGCTCTTAACGAGCTATAAAAAGTCATACTCTCAAAACTACGCGAAACTTCTACGTATTGCTCGGCCGAACGTTCATCTTCTTCGGTCGACAGCCAATAACTTTCTACGACTTTTTGTTTGTATGCCGGCAGCGATAAATATTCCACCCAGTCCGTTCCGTCCTGACGAGGCCAAGGGTAACGCTTAGGTTCGGCCAATCGTAGTATATACTCTGTACCTACGCCATTTTCCCTTAGCATGCGAGAGGCTCTTAATAGTCGTCTTGATACACTGCTTTCTTGCAGGCCGTAGGCGATGTAGCTATTACTGGCAGTCAGGGATTTTATAATACCCGGTTTAGAGAAGTTAGCTCCTTTGATAGTAAGCGATGAGTAAAAGTTGCCGTATTCATCTTGCCAGGGACGAGCGTAGTGTTCGCCTTGCAGCTCGAAAGAGCGACCGTGGCTACGTGTCGGTTGCCTTAGATACATGTCGTGCTCATCGACATTCCCCGGGATAGGTTCAGTTTCGAATGGCAAAACGTCCTGTTTTAGGTCTGGTCTAACAACGACTGTTGGCAACCATTCTACTAGGGCGTCAAGTTCATCACTCGACAAGTTGATGCCAGCAACTTCATTTGGCAGCTGTTCATCTTTAACCGCATTAACCGGATAGGCTTCAACGTAATGTGGGCGCATGGAGTAGCTTTAAGGTTTACGCCTATCTGTTGCCTGTCTAGAAACATCGGTTTTTTTAGCTGTTCGTGATTTGGGTTTAGGGGCTGTCGCTTCCTGCATGTGGGCATAGGTGGCAACTTTACCAGCTACTAAAGCGGCTTGATCTTTGTCCATAGGAGGAACTATTTCTACATCAGCTATCTTCCCAAATACGGCGTGCATTGCTTCAGCAAAATAAGCTGTTTTGAGCTTGCCCTCACCGATTAATCTTAAACCGCTCTGTTCCAAGCTAGCAACGACCGAGAACAACATTCCATTGTCAACCGGAGCTGAGGCAACCAAGACCTGTTGCTCCTCTAGACCTACTTCAAATGCATTGCGTCTTCCTACCATTACAAACCTCTATTAACTGTGCCAAATTATATCCTATTGATATATATCTGTCAAAATACTTCAGTTGGTTTGGAGTTGGCTGAGGAAAGTAACTAACTCTTTGGGAGTAACCTCGGC